>JAWLEY010000047.1:0-14554 GCA_041685855.1 Perlabentimonas sp.
AACTTAATGGAGTTATTCACTAGATTTATTAGAATCTGACGTAGCTTAGCTGGGTCACCCTTTAGCACTTCATCATCTGGTATATCGCAATGGGTTTTAAATTCCAAATTCTTCTTCATTATCCTATGCCCAAGAATATTATAGACAGCCTTCAGCACCTTAATAACTTTAAATGGTTTATCATCAACTTCAATTTGCCCCGATTCCACCTTTGAAAGAACCAGAATATCGTCAATTGTTGATAGCAAATGTTGCGATGAGTTGTTAACAATATCGAGATAGTCGGACTGCTTTTTTGTAAGCCTGGTTCTGTTAAGCTGGTCGGAAAAGCCAATAATTGCATTAAGGGGCGTTCTAATTTCATGCGACATTTTGGCTATAAAGTTGCTTTTTGTCTCGTTTGCATCTTCGGCTTCTTCTTTTAGGAATACAAGCTTCTTTTCCACCAGTTTTGTTTCGGTAATGTTTTGTATAATAACAACGCATAAAAAATTTTCGTGTTTATCTGTAAGCGGCTTAAGTTTTACCGAGTAGTATTCGTTGCCAGAGGCAAACTCCCTGCTAACATGGGTGCCCTCAAAGGCAATTTTTAAAAGTGGTTGCAAAACAGTAATAAACTCTGGGGGCAGCTGGCTAATTAAATTCTGCAAACCGCTTTCCGGCTCAACTATAATATCTTTAGTCTCTTCATGGCCAATGCTGCACTGAATGTCTAACTTCTTATCCACAAGTATTACCATTAATCCAGGAACATTATCTGCTAGAATATTCCAGTAATCAATTTTCTTTTGATGCTCCTGAGAAGCTTCTTGAAGCATATCGTAATAGTAGAATCCCGATTCAAGATAAAAGAAAGTCCCCTGATTCTCCTGATCATCTACCCTCTTAAACTGGGAGAATAGTGTGATGATTTTCCCATCCTTACGTAAATGTTTAATTTCTTTACCCGCTGACAGTTTTGTCCTATCTTCAGTTAGCATCTGCAGCTCATCTGTATTACGATGCTTCTTGTTGGCCAGGATATGGTTTATCGATTTTCCGTAAAGTTCTTCTGCATTTGAGTAGCCAAAAAGGGCTAAGGCAGGTTTGTTGATATTGCAAATCTTCCATTCTGAATTGTAAACTATTGCAGGATTGGGTATTATATCTAGGCAAAAGTCTTTCATAGAATTATATAATAAGAGTTTTTTAATAGCCATGTTTAACACCTCGTAGATTTAAGCCTAAAAATAATCATTAAATCTTGAACTGTTGATATTATTCCACATGGTTTGTATGTAATGGATGTGTAACAATCTATTAAGAATCTGATAAATTGATTGATACGAGTGTTTTGTAATATTAATAAAATGTATGGTATAGATTTAGAACTGTAAAGAATTAAAATGGTAAAATGGGTAGATTATGAAACGAAATAAAATACTGGTTGCAACTGAGTTGGATGAATTATCGGCAAAAATCACCAAGTTTGCTGTAAACCTATCGGCCCAAATGGGTGAGTCTGAAGTAATTTTATTGAATATTATATTACCAGTAAATCCTCAAACATTCACTATTACAGGAGAAACAACAATTCAGAGCACACAGGATATTAGTGTGATAAATGACGAACTGATGAAAAAACATCGGTTGTTAGCTGCAGAGGAGGCAACCAGACTTTCAACCAAGAGGGTAAAGATAAGGCCTGTAGTTAGTTTTAACGATAGTAAAACTGACTTGAATAGTTACATCAATTATTATAATGCTGGTCTGGTTGTTTTTGGCAGCCGCGATGAGCAGAGTTTCTTTAATCAAATTTTTGGGAGCGACTCGGAAAAACTGGTTAGGAAAGTAGACTACCCTTCCATTATATTGAAAGATGAAGCAGGTTACAGTGATATTAAAAAAATTCTGGTAGCTATTGATGTTAATGAGAAAGACCAAAGCGGGCTAAAGGATATTGAGCATTTTGCAAAATCAATAAATGCCAAAATGCAACTTCTGCATGTGATTATTGATGAGAGAACCTCTCCAGAGGAAGCCATAGAAAAACTTAACAACTTGGCTAAGGATTTTGAGTTGGCAAATTATTCCATTAATGTAGTTAATAGCGACAACCTAGAGGATGGCATTAAAGGTTTTGTAAGGAAGAATAACACCGACATGATTGCGGCCCTATCACAGGGGAAAGGAAAAATCAAGAACCTTATTTTTGGGAGCAGTACCCAGGATATTATTAAGGAAATAGACAAACCAGTATTTGTAAGTAAGATTAACTAGAGTCTGTCCACCTCAATCCTTCATTGCGAGTTTATAGACAGACACTAATTCTAAAATAAAGATTGATATGCTCAAACAAATATTCGAAAATGATTTTGTAACCATTAACCACGATGAGAATAATAATACAACAGAAATTAAGTGGAAAAGAACATGCGGGAATATTCTTGACGAAACCCATACCCAATTATTTAACGAAATAGAAGAGCTCATTAAACGGGTTGCGCCCCAAAAATTGCTTGCGAACATGTCCGAATGTAGTTATCTTATTACGCCTGACACAGGACCCTGGCATAAAAACCCCTTGTTTAAGATGTTTTCTGACCTTCCCCCAACTCGAATTGCAGTGGTAATTCCCCAGAACCTTTTTGTTAATTCATCTTTCGATGCTGCTCGTGCATCGGAAAAAACAGATGCTAATAAAAAGTTTAATTATTTCGATAATGTCCAAAATGCATGGGATTGGCTTAAGAATTAACTAGTCATTATTAGTACATAAAAAAGCCCGAAGGAAATTCCATCGGGCTTTTTTATGGTTTAATCTGGTAGTTAAAACTACTCTACTCTGATTCTGACTTCTCAAACCATTCCTCAATATCTTCAGCAACCTTTTTAGTCTCTCGTTTTGCCTTTTCGTAAGATTCTTCGGTAAACTTGCTTACATCGTCCCATGTTTCCTGTGTTGCATTTTTTACGTCATACATCACCTTGTCAATCTTACTTCTTTCTTGGGTTAGAGCATCTTTTGCCCCCTGCAATCCGTCTTTCATCTCGCCAGAGGCATCTTGTAAACGTCTATCAATATCATTAATTCGGTAGTCAATGTCATCCCTTACCTCTTGAAGTTTTACCATCGTTTCATGACGGGTTTTCTCAAATTCGGATTTTTCATTTTCACTTTTCTCTTTATCGGCTCCGCTTTGGCATGATACTGCTAGGGTTACTGTTGCAAATGTTAACACCAGCATGTAAATAATCTTCTTAATGGTTTTCATAATCTTTTATTTTAAAAGTTAACAATTAGTAATTATTCAAAAATGATTCTAGTTAGACAGTATGAAAATACTGTACCATAACTCACAATTATTTATATGTCAGTATTATGTGTACTGATTATTAGTCACATACATGTTACTTCACATAGTTGCTAATTTTTATTAAAAGAACATGTGGATATGATTCTACACTTTAGTAGAACAAAATAATCAGATTTTCAAGATTAGTTCTTTAACTATTTACGATTTTCTTGTAAAATGTCAATCCTTTCCGCCACCCCCATAGTGATGGATGTCTATTTATAGATATCAGGTCGCTTCTTTTAACGAAAACACTCTAATTATTGGTTCTACTACCTTTTTTGTGGGGAAAATACAGCAATTAAGGTTAAGGCTAAAGTTTGAAGCCGAAAAACAGAAGTGGCGTTGCTTCCTGCTCTTACTTCTTACTTCTTACTTCAATCCAGTCTCACAATAAATATTTATTTCATATTTACAAATCTTCCTCTAAAAAAGCAGTAACACCTAAATTATAAACGGGCAATATTGATTTTTGAGTGACAAACTTATTTATTCGGTATAAAGATTGCATTATTAAAATTGAGATTTATGGGTTTAATCAGTTAGGTAACCCTAATAATTTATTTATTAACTTTTAAAATCATATTCTATGAATAGGGATGAATTTAAAGCCAACGCAAAGAAAAGTATCGATAACATATTTGCAAAAATTGATGAATTAGAGGCCAAAAAGGATAAAGCTAAAGCAGAGACAAAAGCAAAATACGAAGAGCAGCTGTTTGCGCTTAAGGCTCAAAGAGAGGAATTAATGGTTAAATACAACAACCTGTCAGAGGCCTCAGATGAAAAATGGGAGGAAGCTAAAGTTGCATTCTCATCTGCAGCAGAATCTTTTAAAGAGGGCTTCAATAAAATAAAGTCACTATTTTAATAGGATTGTTAAGTAGCATGCAGGGGCCCCAGCCTCTGCTTGTTTTTATAAATCTAATGCAAATTTTTAAAAAAACAAAACATTGGCTTTGTGCATTTTCCATATAGCCACATGCTTTTATTAGTTATTATCCATTCCTGTTAGTGTCTGGTTGTTGCAAAAAGAAAAATTGACCAGAGTTTATACGCAATTATACAAACGTTAAGCCTGTGCTTGTTAAAAAAACGCCTGTAAATCAACTGTTTGAAAAACAATTATACAAATTCATAGTACATTACGATTTTAATCATTTGAAATTGTTCGAACTTTAACCGGACACAAATGATTTACTTTTCAAAGAACAAAACCACAATTTTTTTGATTTACATTTAAGAACCAAGTTTTTCGTAAATTTGTGTCATATTTTATTGATAGGTCATTATTTATTAAAACGGGTTAATTCAACTTTTGGGAATTATTCCTCAAATATCATGAATAACTCAAAGTGTTGCTTGAGCAACTAGTCCTGCTGCACCCACGTTCGTTCTTTTCAACTAATTTGTAGAAACTATACCACATTATACCATGAATACGCCAATTAAAACAAGCTACCACACTACGGAACCTCTAACAGGCATGCGCCGTAAAGATGTAATCCGCTATATCAACATGAAGCTAGCATCAATGGGTCAGCCCATTTTTGAGGGAAACCTGAGTGATAAAGAGGATAGCCTTACAGAGCAGGAGTTTATTAATCTTGCTGAGAGCCTGCTGAATAACTACAAGGAGAAGATGCGCTTGCTTTCCAAAAGCGTTATTAACCCTGTTGATAAAAGGATTCAGGATTTTCTCGACGCTTATTTAAGTGATATTAAGTTTGATAAAAACATACGTATCCCATTCGATTCTTTTGTTCTGGATAAGCCAGGTATTGGGCGTGAGGTAAGTCTCCCTCCCGATAAGAATGAGTACGCTACTCCCTATTATAGTTCATACCGAATAAGGCAGGGCATACTGCACAATCCTGTTCACGACCGACGTACAACCAAAGGCTCTTTTCACATTGCTGAGGGAGGTTTGCCAATACCAACCGATAAAATAGCGGTTCCCAAAAATGCTTTTGCCCATCTGCTCTTCGCTGCGCTTAACCCACCTGACGACTTCATGGTTCTCCCTTTCACAGCATTTCAGCAGGAAAAGGCTAAAGTTTTCACATCGCTTATGTTAAGGCCGGCCGTTAGTCCTGAGGTAAAGGGAGTCTCCAAGCGAAAGAGTTTGGAGGTTCGCTTTTTTGCTCCGGGAATGTTTGTGAGCAATCTCGATTTTGTGGAAAGTATTTTTGGTAACGCCGGCGACCCGTACCTCTACAAAAACGACGCCGCTCTAAATCCCCAAAACTGGAGCGGTCATACAGGTTGCATTATTTTGGCTCCCCACCTAACAAAACTTCGTAAAAAGGATATTGGCTTGCCTAGCTGGAAGGATGCATCCGAAAGGATGCGTAGGGACGGAATGTGCTGGAAAGATGAGAATGAATTGTATAACGATGGTGTAGCCTTTAAACTCACTTGCCGCGACCATAGCGGAGTGGTGGTTACACTTATTGCCGATAACTATTTTGGCTATAGCAAAAAGGAGGTGAAAACTCAAATATCCTATGCAGCCAACTTACACGGAAACTGCGAGGAGGAACACGCGGGGGGCACTCTGGCTTTCTCAAGAAGAAATCTTGGCAACTTCTTCGATGCATCGAATCTCCAGAAACGATTCCCTAATGCATACACCTTTGAGGATATTAAAAGCCATTACGCCAGCATGATGCATGTGCACAAGGATAACTTTGGTGTAGATAATTATTACCCTAAGGTTGTTTATCTGCCCGAGAACGCAAAGATTGACCTTTATAAAAGTAGCATAACATGGGATTTTAAAGGAAAACCGCGAACCCTGAAGTTGCTTAAGGACTATCATTACGTTTTACCCTGCGGATTTAAGGTGCACATGGAGAAACATCCCTTTGCACCCGACTGGCGGCTCGTTGTAACCCACGCCGAGGGGAGCTTCCTTCACAAACCCAGCACAGTGTCTGGTGGAGGAAAATCTGAAATTTCTAAGTCTCTGCTCAATGCAATTATCTACGGCTCTTTCCATATTGACGATGTTGATAAGGATTTTGAAATGGCTCAGCAGGTTATTGAATTTGATTACACTAAAAGATGGAAGGACCCAAGCGTTCAGAAGAAGGATAAGCGAAGCCTTATGGATCCAAATAGAACTCTAGGTTCGGTTATTAAGCTTTTAACTCCATACATCAAATATACAAATGAGTATAATGATTTTGTTCGCAGCATTCCCGATCATGTTAAGGCGCTCGTGCTTTATTTGAAACGTTTAAGCCTCACAAGCGAGGGAAGAAAGGAACTAAAGGAGAACTTTTCGGTAGATATTGTTAACGGCCGCAAGGGGCATGTGCTAATGTATAATAATCGTAAGTTAATTACCTCCTACCTAAGGGTCGGTTTCGGTGACAATGACGAGTGGAATGTTTTCTCCTTACGACCCGATTTTATTGCTGCTGCCAAAGTGCAAATGGAGGATGATATCTCTGCTAGCATTACCGTGCCTGCCAGCCAGCTGGAGTATAAGCGCCCTAACCTTCCCAACAAAAGTGTTAAGCTGGTTGAGAACTGCGAGTACCTTTTCTTTCAACGTCCCGATGAGGCCATTAACAAAGGGTACGACAAGCAAGCGGAGGCTGATTTATCGCAGTTAAACAACTTTACAACCAACTATCAGCCCCTTACGCCAAAGGATGGTAAGGAGATTATTGAGGAGGCCATTGAGTTCGATAAATTTACTCAGCCCATAAAGGAACTTATCACAAAAGGGGCTAAAGACGAAAAGGATTACTACTTTATCTCCCCATCGCACCCGCGAAAGTTAGATGATGGAAGCATCTCTCAGAATCCACGATACCTGCAAACTAGGCCAGAATTTAACAATCCGGCCGATGGGTATTTAGCTCATGTTGGTGTCCGTTTTGCACGTAAAATCCCATTAGATAAACCAACCCAGTTTCCTGTAAACGATGTATTGCCAGGCAGAAGGAACAACCCTTCAAACAGAGCCAAGGGGATACGTCCACTTAGTGTTTATGCACCCATTCACTATCAGCAGCTGCCAGAACTTTTCATGGATTTTATATGCAGTCTCACAGGTAAATCGCCTTCCACAACGGGAGCAGGTTCCGAGGGTGCTCTTACAAAAGGCCCTTTCAATATGCTGGTGCCAACCACCGACCTTAATAATGCGCTACTATCATTTATTCTAACAGGATACAATGCATTCTCCACCGCAGCGGGTCATATTGGCCCCCATAAACGCTTCGATCACGATATAAGCATCCTGATTCCTGAGATTTGGTGCAGGCTTGATATTCACGAAAAGCAACCAGAGCACATGATGAAGGAGGGGGTGCTCGAAAAAATTGAAGATTTTGAGTACAACGGCGAAAAGATTCTTGCCAGCAGACTGGGTTACAGAATAAATGAAGCATTTGCCTTTAAGTATTTGGGCAGGGTGTTCGAGGAGCCCATGAGCATTTTCACGGAGCAAGTGTTAAGACCAGAAAAGCAGTCAATGGAAGATTACGTGGATGGTATTAAGAATATTTGTGAAGCTCAAAAAAAGGTAGCATTAAATTATTTTGACGACAACAGTGTTGAAGCGGCTATCCCACCTCTAAAAGCATTGCTTCATATAATGGCATTTGGCCAATACGAGAACAAGAGTATCTCCGATTCTGAGGTTAGAATGTTATTCCAAAGGGAGTATGTTGTTAATAGTAAATGGTACAAAGAAAGGCTTCAACTAAAGCAGCAGAAGGAGATTGACCTTTGGACGCGACATATTAATTATATTGAGAATTTCTTAAGCGATGATATAAATACGCCCATTTCCGAGGAATTAGCACTAAATGACAAGCTAAAGCAGGCAAAGGCAGAACTTAAAAGGGTGCAAAGTTCTCAGTATCTCGAATCGCTTATTGGAACAATTGGTGCAGACCCTCTGTTTAAAGGCTAAGGGTTCATTTCTAAATCTATGCCTACTTTTTAAGTTTGCAAGTAAACCTTTAAACAGTAGTTTTATCATACTTAAAATGCTAAAACCTTAAACAATGAAACAATTTGTAGTTTTTTTTACTTGTATCTTATGTGCAACCATTCTGGTTGCTCAGGATAGAATAACTGGCCATAGTTTTGCCACCCGTTCGGAGGTAATTGCCCAAAACGGCATGGCCGCAACAAGCCATCCGCTTGCAACACAGGTTGCTCTCGATATTTTAAAACAAGGAGGTACCGCCGTAGATGCTGCCATAGCAGCAAATGCAGTTCTCGGACTAATGGAGCCAACGGGTTGTGGTATTGGTGGCGATTTGTTTGCCATTGTGTGGGATGCAAATACACAAAAGCTGCATGGCCTTAATGCAAGTGGTAGATCCCCAAAGAATATGACCCTCGATTACTTAAAAGGAGAAGGGTACAATAAAATCCCATCATACGGCCCTTTACCTGTAACTGTTCCCGGAGCTGTTGATGGATGGTTTGAACTACATGGTAAGTTTGGAAAAGTTCCTATGGATGATATCCTTGAACCTGCAATTAAATATGCGCAAGAAGGGTTTCCGGTAACGGAGCTTATTGCATACTACCTTGAGCGTTCAGGACGTTTTCTGAGTAAGTATCCAAACTTTGAGGAAACATACATGCCCAATGGTAAGATGCCAGCCAAAGGTGAAATTTTTAAAAATCCCGATTTGGCCAAAACATACCAGATTTTAGCAAAAGAGGGTAGAGATGAATTTTACAAGGGCGATATTGCAAAAACCATTGCTAGCTATATTCAGGAGCAGGGCGGTTTTTTAAGTTACGATGATTTGGCCTCTCACAAATCCGAATGGGTTGACCCCGTCTCAGCAAACTATCGTGGTTACGATGTTTGGGAGCTACCACCAAATGGGCAGGGAATTGCTGCATTGCAAATTCTAAATATCCTTGAAGGGTTCGATATAACATCCATGGGTTTTGGCAGCGCCGAGTATCTTCACCATTTTATTGAGGCAAAAAAATTGGCCTATGAGGATAGAGCCCATCACTACGCCGATATGCAGCATGCAAACGTACCACTTCAAAGGCTTATATCAAAAGAGTATGCCTCAGAACGCAGGGAACTGCTCAACCCCAAACGTGCTGCCCGCAGTTACGAGCCAGGTAGTATGGATACCCCCAGCACAATATATCTTACTGTGGCCGATAAGGATGGCAATATGATTTCGTTAATACAAAGTAACTATCGTGGAATGGGCTCTGGCATGACCCCCTGGGGTCTGGGATTTGTGCTTCAGGATAGAGGCGAAGGGTTTAACCTTGAGGAGGGTTACCTTAATACTTACGCACCGGGCAAACGACCATTCCATACTATAATCCCTGCTTTTATTACAAAGGATGGCAAGCCTTTTGTTAGTTTTGGCGTTATGGGTGGCGGAATGCAGCCTCAGGGCCATGTTCAGATTATTGTGAATATGGTAGATTTTGGTATGAATCTTCAGGAGGCTGGTGATGCGCCCCGGGTTCAGCACGTTGGTTCCTCAGAGCCAACAGGTCAAAAAATGACTGATGGTGGCAGGGTACTTCTCGAAACAGGTTTTGAATGGGAGGTTATCCGCAAACTAATAGGGAAAGGACATCGTATAGAGTGGGATCTTGGTGGCTTTGGTGGCTATCAGGCAATAATGTACGATGAGGAGAATAACGTTTACTACGGTGCGTCCGAGTCACGAAAGGATGGACAAGCCGCTGGCTACTAGTAAATTTACCAAATTTTTTTAAAAAACCACTTTGATAGGCAAAATTTTAAATTTAAAGGTGTATTTTTATAAGTGATTTTAATCATAACTTGCTCATAAATAATGTACATTGTTAGGATACTTACATCCATCTGCATAAAGGGTATAATGCTTGTTGCGTTAGTTTTGGCATCTGTTGTTGCGCATGGCCAAATCAATAGCAATGGTTTACCTATTCTTCGAAACTACACACCTGAGGAGTATGAGGCTAGCGATCAGAATTGGTCTGCCGTACAGGATCACCGAGGTGTAATGTATTTTGGTAACAACGATAATGGTGTTTTGGAGTATGATGGGAAAACATGGAGGAAAATTCCCGTACCTCAAAACGCTATTGTTAGATCACTTAATGTGGATTCTGCTGGGACTGTTTATGTTGGAACTGTTGGAGATTTTGGATATCTTGCACCCAACAAGCAAGGAACCTTGCAGTATAATTCTCTTTTAGATTTACTCGTAGATTCTGTTGGAGCATTCTCCGATATTTACAAAATACACCTATTCAATAATAAGGTTCATTTTTTTAATAGGAGCTATCTTTTTATTTACGATGGACAAAAGGTTGATGCCATTGATATTAATCCTGAAAGACGGTACAGTAATCTTTTATCATTCCTTTCAAATAACAGGTACTACATTGGCTCTTACAAAGAAGGGTTACGTGAGTTAACAGATACGTCCCTGTCAATAGCTCCCAATGGAGCTTTCTTTAAGCAGAAAAATATTTGGGGAATGACCCCTTCCTCTGACTCAACCGCAACAATGGTTACTTCCAGTGGGCTATATAAATACAATCAGCAATCAGGCAATGTTACTCAATTAGAGAATAATGATAAATTTTTTGGAAAGACAGTAGATAATGAGGTGCAGCTTTACTATAGTTTTGGTGTAAATAAATTTGATATAGGTATCTCTTTCCTTTTTGATGAGAACATTGGCTTTGCTCAATTAGACTCTACAGGTTTACCAAAAAGGGTTTTAAGTAAAAAGACAGGGTTATTCGATGAGACTGTTACCTCACTTTATCAGAATAAGAAATCAGAAACCACAGATAATCCATTATGGCTTCCACTTAACGTTGGTATTACCCGTGCCGATATCCATTCGCCCATAAACAGATTCTCTGAGGAATCTGGTATTAGAGGAGGCATTAATAGCGTGTTAAAATTTAACGGCAAACTGGTTGTATTGACAATGTCAGGTGCTTTTTATCAGGATTTTGACAATTATGGTGTTGCTCATTTTAGACCAATAGATGGGATTAATTCAGCATCTTGGTCATATCTTATTTTAGATGATTCCCGTACGAATAAACAAAAGATGCTGATTGGTACCATTACCAATGGAATTTATGAGGTTGATGAGAATTTTAATGCAAAAAGCATTAGCCATACCTATGAGTTTAATGATATTGAGCACATAGCATATTCTCTTCACCAATGTAAGGGGAACCCAAGTGTTGTATATATTGGTATGAGCGGCTCATTTGCTGCCATGAAATGGCAGAATGGTAGATGGAAGAATTTAGGTCGAATTTCACCTGACGAGTTGAAAAGTGAATATAGACACATATCCTCAGCTAACCCTAACGAACTTTGGCTGATTACCTACGTTGATGGAGTTCAAAGAATACGACTTAATGGTGATGAGATTAAGGTAGATAAGTTTAATGAAGAGCATGGCTTATCTACACTCAAGAATATCTCTTCTGCAGTAATAAATGGGAAGGTCTATTTCTCTTCAAATAATGGGATAGTTAAGTACAACAATAAAACCAACACTTTTGAACCAGCTGTGCTGCCGGGGCTAAATCAGACAATTGAAGGTAGAGGGGTATATAAATTTGTAAAATTTGACAAAGGATATGCTTTATCTTGCTATAGCACAACTAGCAACGATAAATGGATAGAGTATGTAGAACCCGGTTCTAATGGAGAGGACGTTGTTCAAAAAACAATGTTTAAGGCTTTACCAAGTCGTTGGTCCGACGAACTTTATGTTGACGAGAATGAAATTCTCTGGATGTCAATATCAACAGAACTCTTTTCCTACAATAAAAATATTGAAAGAAACTACAACAAACCGTTTAACGCTTTAATAAGAAGAGTGAAAATAACGGGAGATTCTGTCATCTTTAATGGATCGTTCTCAAAAGAGGTAGAAACTGGTAAAAGGATTGTATCTCTCTATCAGCAGCCCAATCAGAATCCCGCTTTATCATTCTCAAACAATAACATTTCCTTTGATGTGGCCTCTAGCTTCTATGAATTTCCTGATCGAACGGAGTATAGTTTCTTTCTTGATGGGTACGATAAGGAATGGTCTAAATGGAATTCTCAACCTAGCCCAATATACACTAACCTGCGTGAGGGGTCATATACTTTTAAAGTAAAAGCAAGAAATGTTTATGGAACTGAGAGCAAAATAGCTGAATATAGTTTCACAATTCATGCACCCTGGTACAGGACAATACTAGCTTATATTGTTTATCTTATTCTGGCTGGTTTATTAGTGTGGGGAATTGTTATTTTCAATACTCGCCGTTTGATAGCCGAGAAAATTAGATTGGAGGAGATTGTTGAGGAACGAACAGCAGAAGTTGTTGCCCAAAAGGAGGAACTTGAAGAACAGCGCGATAAGATTTTCGAGCAGAACGAAGAGATAAAAAGCAGCATTAACTACGCCAGTAGGATACAGAATGCCCTCTTAACCCCTGTTGAAACTATTAACGAAATATTTAACGATTACTTTATTCTTTACTTACCTCGCGATATTGTAAGTGGTGACTTTTATTGGCATACGCAGTTTGGAAATAGAAAAATATGTGTTGTAGCTGATTGTACGGGGCACGGCGTTCCAGGAGGGTTTATGAGCATGCTGGGTATTGGGTTCCTCACCCAGATTATGACTAAAGGGGAGGTGCTTACCGCTTCTCAAATCCTTGACAAGCTAAGGCAAATGATTATTGAATCGTTGCACCAAACTGGTAAAACCAGCGAGAGTAAAGATGGAATGGACCTGGCTCTTTACATTGTTGATACCGATAAAGGGGTTATTGAGTTTGCTGGGGCAAACAACCCACTGGTTATTATTCGCGATAATGAAATTATTCAGATTAAGGGCGATAAGATGCCTATAGGTATTCATATTAAGCATCACGTACCCTTTACTAATCATATTATTGAGTATAAGAAGGGCGATGTAATCTATACTTTTTCCGATGGCTACCCCGACCAGTTCGGTGGACCAAAACAGCGAAAGTTTATGATTAAGAACCTAAAGGATTTACTTCTTGAAATTCATAAAAAACCCATGCCCGAACAGAAGGAGATTCTACTAAATACCCTGCTCGAGTGGCAAGGCGACACTGATAGAATTGATGATATCGTCTTAATGGGGCTAAGACTTTAATATCTAAAAGATTACTATTTCTATGAATGATTACTCTAATCGTAGGGGCGATCAGAATGTATATAAGGTTCTTCAAAAGCTAAACATTGAATTCGACTACCACGAGCACCCACCTGTGCCAACCGTTGAGGAAGCCTCAAAGTACTGGGCTGGAATAAATTCGGCACATTGCAAAAACCTGTTCTTTCGTAATCATAAGGGAAACAAGCACTATCTGGTTGTGTTCGATTACGCCCAAACGCTCAAAATTGCCGATTTGGAGAAGCGACTTAAGCAGGGTAAACTCTCATTTGCCTCACCAAAACGCATGATGAAGTACCTAAAGATTGAGCCGGGCTCTGTTTCTCCATTCGGCTTAATTAACGATACCGAGAACCATGTTCACCTTTTTATTGATGAAAATCTTAAGCAGGCAAAACATATCAGTTTTCATCCCAACCTAAATACTGCATCGCTGGTAATTTCTTTTCAGGATTTTATTAAATACCTTAATTTTATTGGTAACAGCTTCGAGTTCTTGACGCTGTACGATTAACCTTTTCGCCATTTCACCAGTTTATGACTATACTGATTTGCCAAAACGTTTGATTGCCTAACTCTTGTTCGTTTTTTCCAGCACCATTCCGCATCCAGAGGGGTATCGTAGAACTCAAGAGGTGAGCGGATGGCGGGAGTGCACTAGAGGAGCGCTACGGTTTAGTGCTTATGGATTGGATGGTTGCTTTACCAACAGTAAACAGCTGGTTAGAAGGCATCCCGAAGCGAAGTGATTGCGCTCCGCAGGCCAAATCCGCTCAGCCGTAGAGTTCAAGAGAGCGCTCTGGCAGCGGTGACTTTTCTTTGCTATCTTTCTTTTGGTGGTAGCAAAAGAAAGTAGGCGGATTTTATTGATCGATGTTGTTACACAAAACATTAAGTACCTTAATTTTATTGGTAACAGCTTCGAGTTCTTGTCGCTGTACGATTAACCTTTTCGCTACTTCACCAGTTTTTGACTATACTGATTTGCCAAAACGTTTGTTTGCCTAACTCTTGTTCGTTTTTTTCAGCACC
>JAWLEY010000284.1:0-3321 GCA_041685855.1 Perlabentimonas sp.
GTGGCGGAACGACGAGGGGTGGCGTTGGGATTTTAACCTATAATTTCTTTTAACTTTTTTGCTACCTCCTCAATATCTCTAATGGAACTTCGCATTCTGCGATAACCAATTATTTGATAACCGTTACATCTTGCATAGCAGTAATACTTGTTAATGCTAACCTCGCAATCCTTATCCTTCACTACCCTATCAAAGGCGCTTTTACCCTCGCAAAGTATCAACTCAGGCTCCACCATTTCAATAAGCCTATTTAGCCATTCCTTACTCATTTTGTAGAGGTTGTAATCCTTCAGCTTTCCTAGCATTGTGTAAAGATTATCTTCGTTTGGGGTTGCCCAAAAGAAGCAGTTGGTTTTTACGGTATCCTCAAGATAATTGCTACATTCGGCTAGTTCGAATAGTTTCCTTGTGTTTCGGGCCAGAGAATACTTGTAGTACGGGTAAGCATATTCCAACTTTTTCTGTATATCAAACTTCCGAACTCTTTTACCATGCTGCTTAAAGTAGCCATCGCCCGGATTAATCCCAACAAGCATTATCTTAGGCTTATGGATAAGATTTGAAAAAAGTATCTGAACGCCCTTGTTATACTTATCTATATTTCTCATAGCATTCTCGTCAGCCTCTATCTTCTCAAGAACAGATTCTACCTCGTGCTTCAACTGATTATATTTTTTAAGTAAAGCATTGCTTTCAAAACATTCCATCACTTGTAATTTTATTTGTATGTGAAATAAATACATCTTTTGTAATCAATTCAACTAGGCTATGGCCATAGAAGAAATAAAGCAAAAGCCCGCCATCGCAAACAAATTTGGGGCTTGCCACATTTAGGCTGTTCTTTAAATCGATATACTCCTTACACTCATCCTCCAGGGTTCGGTACCATGCTGCACTTTCAAAGTCTCTTACATTGGCTGCTTCCAACTTCTTTTGCTGGTACTCTAACACTCTTTTTTCGTTGTATTTTTCCATATCGACTAGCATGAACTCAAGCTTGAACTGAGCCTTTAGCTTATCAAGTAACTTCAAATACATTACGGTGTTTGTCTCCTGTTGCTTGAGCATACCGTTTAATGCATCAACGATGCTTTCAATTGTATTCATGGGCATGTTTTTGGGCAAAGGTAGAATGGGGGTGCGACAAGAAGCGTCGGGATGGGTTATTTATTTTAAATCAGATGAAAAAAGCTGATTTACCAGTAGTTAAAAAACACATAACCCAAAAAATATAACCTGGAGTAAGATGTAAATATTTTTGTTAAACAGCTAACTTCCCTCTAATTATGTGCTGGAAAATTTACTGCCAAAATAAAAACTAATAAATTTCATAAAAACATCCATTCCTACTCATTCGCCTCCACCGCCTTTTTATGGATGCTTCTGATTTTATTCAGTAAGGGTTTTGGTTTAATTACCCTTACGCGCTCGCCGAAGGAAACGATCTCCATAACAAGGTCTTCAGTAATAAATACGTTCAATTTTATTCGAAGTTCCTCCTCGTTATCAACTAAAATTTCCTGCGAACTGTGCAGTGGCATAGACTTAATGTATTTGCCCTGCAGCTTTGTAAACGACAATACTACCTCGGAGGGAGCTTTAGCATTAGGAGCAATTATACCAAAACAATGACGGTAGTGAGCATTCTCGTCAAACTTCACAGGTTTATACTTCCTTTTTAATATTGTAAGGTTCCTAAGCCTATCCAACCCGAAGCTTTTTAACTTTTCATCTTTCAGATCTTTGGAAATAACATACCAACGGTTTTTAAATTCCTTAAGAGCATAGGGTTCCACGGTGCGTTCTGATATGTCGTCATCCCAATACTTACGATAGGTAAATTTAATTATTTGCCTGTTCCTTATGGCGTGTAAAAGACCCAGAAAATTTTCAGTACCCTTTGGCCGGCGCTTTTCAAAATACAAGTAATTGGCTATGCGATCAACTGTATTAAGTGCATTAATGGTATCGAAAGCTTCCAAAACGCGTTCACTTATCTCTTCCTGATCATCCTGCTCAATACGATATACTTTCTGGCTGAAATCAAAAGTTACCTCAACACCATAAATCGATTCAATATCCCTTAAATCTCGCTGAAAAGTGCGCTTGGATATGTTGTAGTCGTAACCATCTATTTCGCTCTGAAGGCTTAGGTAATCATCAATCTCATCGAAAGTTGCGGGACCTTTCCTTAGCTTATTAATAATTAGTCCGTAGCGGGCTATTGATTCTCGTTTTGACATTTAAGTTAAATATTGGTTTGATACAAATTTAGTGAATTATGCACGCCAATACACGACGTTCAGTACAATACTTAAAAATTCTCTGCTATTCTATAGTAAAATAACGACCACGTCGCTAATTGGCGTAGTCTGGAAATATATTTGCTAGTGTACAAAATTAATTACTGGGATATATAAACAATTAAACACAAACTATTAAATTGATTACTATGACATTAAAAGAATTTATAAATCAGTTTAACAAAGAGGACTCTGTTGTTCTCCTTGAGGGTAAAAGAGATGTTTTAGAGAACGATAAAGAAAAATTGATTGCGCTTGGGAAACTATTAACATCAAAGACATCAAAAATAACCTTTAGAAGTGGCAATGCCGATGGCTCCGACCATTTCTTTTCTGAAGGTGTTGCATCTGTTGATAAAAAGAGGTTACAGGTTATAACACCTTATACAAAACATAGACAAAAACAGAACCTTGCTTACGACACCATTTCGCTGGACGACATAAAAATTGCTTCTGAATCAGATGTTGTTTATCAATCGAAAAGCAATAAGAAAATGGAAAAGCTTATTGACAAATTTGTTTCGGGTGACAAAAACCGTTTCACAATAAAAGCGGCTTATATAATTCGCGATACCATAAAAGCAATTGGAACTGACGAAATCAAACCCGCAACATTTGGAATATTCTATGACGATTTAAACAAGCCAATGACAGGTGGCACAGGCCATACTATGAAGATTTGCGTGCAAAATAATATTCCAATAATTGACCAACAAACATGGTTTAAGTGGCTGGAAGAGTAGGACAAAACAAAGTAACAGCAACCTACAAAGTGCATTAGATATAAGATTCAAATCACCCCCCTAGTTATCCAACGCATTAATAAAATTTATCCAAAACTGTGTCATACTTTGACGCAGTGTGTGTGTAATTTCGTAGCATTAGGTTAAACAAACTATAATTATTATATTTAAAAACAGAAGTAAAACAGATATGGAGAAAACTGAAAAGCCCTACTTAAAGTATTCAGAACAACCCAAAGAGTTTAAGTTTCAGGTACATTTGATAAATCCAACCA
>JAWLEY010000285.1:0-3319 GCA_041685855.1 Perlabentimonas sp.
TGCTTAGTGGCAACGGAGTGAACCCCTTCAATTAGTTTTGGGTCACAGGTTACCGCCGGGAAATCATCCGTTATTGAGGTTTCAATATTAAGCTCATGCTCTTTTGCAATTGAATGAACAAGTGATGTGGCTTTTTCTGAAAGCAGATTCATGTCGTTGTCACCATGTGAGCGTAGGGTAATCATTACCTCTCCATATCCTGGTGATGTACCAAAAGCCACCTCGCCAACCCTTATGTGAATAACCGTAAGCATTACAAATTTTGCGAAATCTTTTGATTTTGGTATATCGTGAAAACCTTGTATTATTTTTGAGATGGCCAATGATGGGTTTTTCCCATTTTCGGGGTATGCAGCGTGTGAATCGGAACCAATTAGTTTAAAAATTAGCCCCATTGATGCTGAAGCAAAAGTGTGTTTTGCTAAAATCACGCTACCCATAGGGTACTTTGGCATATTATGTATGGCAAAGGAAAAATCTGGCTGGATATTAAACTTCTCAAACTCTTTAATAGATTGAAATGCACCCTGCCCATTTTCAGCTTTTGGCTGGTAAAATAGGATTACTTTACCCCTTTTAATCGGATTTTTAGTAAGTTCAGCAGCAAGCCCAGATACCATTGTCATGTGACCGTCGTGACCACATGCGTGAGACACCCCAGGCTTATTTGATGCGTACGATTTATTAATGCTCTCGTGTATTGGAAGGGCGTCAAGTTCGCAACGGAATAGCAAAGTGGGTCCGGGCTTGTCGCTGCTATAAACAGCAGCCATGCCTTCGCCAGCAATGCCGGTGAATAGTTCTGTGGGTGGATAATGGTTGAGAAAAAACCTTATCCGCTTGCCTGTTCCTCGCTCTGAACCGGAGAGTTCAGGGTTCCGGTGTAATTCCTGCCTAAGCCTAATAAGATTATTCATTGTTTGTGTGAATTTACTGATTGTAAAATTAATAAAAGATATGCTTACTGCTGCAATGCAATCGTTTTTTATTTAATCTTTCACTCAGATAATGCTTTCCTTGTATATTTAATTTAATTTTGCATCGCCTTACCAAACCTTTTCAAAGTAACGAGTCTAACTAGGTGTTTTTTTGATGTTGAAATCAAGAAACTGCCCAAATTTAATACTCTTTATGCATTAAGGTTTTGGGTGATTTTTTTACAGGCTTAATCTTACAAGTCTTTTTCTTGGCAGTTTGTTTATTTGCTCTTTAAAATTTTATCAAAATATTATCATGAATAAGAAAATGGTTGGTATTTACCTTAGCGCTTTTTTTGCTATGGTTTTTTGGTCTTTATCTTTTATCTGGTACAAAGAGGTTCTTGTTCTGTACAAGCCAGTTTCGTTGGTTTTATTACGCCTTATTATTTCAAGTATATTGCTTTTTGTTGTTGTTGCATCAATAGGTAAATTGAATAAAATTCGTAAGGAGGATATTAAAACCTTTATTTTTTTAAGTTTCCTCTCGCCTTTCCTTTACTTTCTTGGTGAGAGCAGTGGGGTGAACCTTACCCCATCAACCCTTGCAGCCGTAATTATAGCTACCATCCCCCTTTTTAGTCCAATTGGAGCTTATTTTTATCTTAAGGAGAAAATAACTCTAATGAATTTTCTAGGGATAGTGATTTCCATTGTTGGTGTGGGCTTTGTAATATTTCATCGGGGAATTAACTTTACCGATGTGAATCCTTTGGGTGTTGCGTTTCTTTTTTTAGCAGTGGTTTCAGGTTTGGGCTACTCCATAGTGGTAAAAAAATTAACCGATAAGTATAACGTTTATTCAATTGTTGCCTATCAAAATTTTATCGGAATTTTCTTTTTCCTTCCCTTGTTTTTTTGGCTCGATTATAAACAGTTTGTTCAGGTAGTTCCAACCTGGGAGGTTATTGTTCCTTTGCTAAATCTTGGTGTATTTGCCTCAACATTTGCATTCATATTTTTTACCTATGCCATTAAGAATTTGGGAATATCCAAAGCCAATATCTTTACAAATGCAATACCTGTGCTTACGGCTGTTTTTGCCTACTTTATGCTTGGTGAGGAGATTACCCCAATGAAAATTCTTGGAATTATGATTGTTGTTTTTGGCCTTTTCCTATCACAGATTAGGAGAGGTACATTTGCCTATATTACTAAAGGCTTTAATTCCAAGAAGGTTGCTTAATGGAAGAATCAGTAGAGAGGGTTAAAGAGTTAGCTGGCTCCAAGGCAAAGGAAAACAAGAAGTTTTTTTCGAGATTAAAACGATTGCCAAGTAGCAAGGTTGATGGGTTATTCCATACTGCCCATGACGATGTTTTTCAGGAGTTTAATTGCTTAGACTGTGCCAACTGTTGCAAAAGTATAAGCCCAATCGTGCTCAATCGTGATGTAGATAAAATTGCGAAGGCCTTAGGTATGAGACCATCTGAGGTTATTAGCAAGTACCTTTTTGAAGATGTGGATGGGCAATACGCTTTTAGAGATACTCCATGTCCTTTTCTTGACGAAGAGAACCTTTGCTTAATTTATCCTAATCGCCCAAAAGCCTGTAGGGAGTATCCCCATACCGATAGAAAGCGGATGCACCAGATTTTAAACATTACAATTAAAAACATTGCTATTTGCCCGGTTGTTTTTGAGGTGGTTGAGCGCATAAAACGAAACGTAAAATAAATAAGGGGAAGCAACTAGGGTACATAAACTTTCAAGCCTAAATGTTTTATGCTGAAATTTAGCGTATCTCCCATGATTTTTGGCTCACCATCGTAGTGCACGTATCCTTCTTCCTCGTGGCGCTTTATGGTAAGGCTACTAACCCTGAACATTTCAACATAACGGCTTTTGCCCAGCGTCTTATTAAAAAGTTTAATGCCTATAGAAGGTGAAAGGTATTTAGGGAAAGGTGATATTACGGTAACATCCAGCAACCCATCGGTTATTTCTGCATCTGGTGCTATGTATGCATTGTTGCCAAATTGTGATGCATTCGCTACTGTAATAACAAAGGCCTCTCTCTCCATTCTATGCTCATTATCAAAAAGAGTGTAATGCTGCGATTTGTAATTAAAGTATTCCCTTGCGGTAGTTTTAAAGTAGTTAGCAAAGCCTCTTCCCTTTGTTTGGTCGAATTTATAACCAACCAGAGCATCGAAACCCGTTCCTGCTGTGCAAAAAAAAGGTATTTTGTTTACTATGCCATAATCAACCATGGCTATCTTTTCACGGTTAATAAGGCTAATGGCCTTTGTTGGGTTTAATGGAATCCTAAGATGTCTTGCAAATCCGTTTCCTGAGCCAAAAGGTATGATTCCTAAAACGCATTCTGTGTTAATTAGCGC
>JAWLEY010000286.1:0-3315 GCA_041685855.1 Perlabentimonas sp.
CCGTACGCCCCCATGTGCGATTGTACATTATGCCTAAACCTACTCTCCTGGTAAACCAATGATGCGAACAGCCTCCAATCCCAGTCAATACTAGAGCTAGCATCCTTGAACCTATCGTCAAATGGTGAAATTTTTCCCATACGGATATTATAATTCTCAGACAGCACCCTTCTGGCCCAATAGGGATTATTGTAATACTTGCGTTTAATAATACTGTATTCGGCCGTTTTCTTGAATTCCTTGAGCCACTCATTAATCTCAGTCAGCAGATTTGGTGAGCCATGGTCAACCGCCCATGCCAAATTTTGCTCAAAACTTACAGGTGTTTCTACATCTAGAATCTCGTAATAAAAGGCATTTACCTTGGCAACATCCTCGTCGCATACAGTATAATCAATTTCGCCTTGGGCTACCAACTCAATAAGTTCGTCAGCCTCATAATCAGCCATTTCAACAACAATAATCTCGGCTCCAATCTCCTCAGATAAGTTATTTAACCGATGTGCAGAAGCAGACCCTTTTTGAACATAAACAATTTTATCTGCTAACTCAAGCGGTTTACGTATGGGGTCAGAATCCTTATTTTTTCGCTGAACAAGAACCTGACGGGTAGTACTATGAGGAATGGTAAAACTATACTTCTCGTTCCTTGCTGATGTAATAGTCAGATTGTTGGCAAATACGTCAACCTCGCCCCTATCCAGCATGCTAAAAGCTTCATCCAAATCATTCTCGGCAATAATCTCCAACTTAACATCAATATGCGAAGCGAATGCTTGCAACATATCAAACTGGAAACCCATAGGCTCCCCACGATGAATAAAATAGTTTGTTGAGTTAAAATCGGTTACTGCTACTAAGAGTCCTTCCTCAATAATATGTTGCAAATCTCTGGTTCCATCAGAATCTGTAATCCTGTCATTTCTTTTATTAATCTCGCATCCATTAAATAAAAATAAGAATAAAAGGGCAAACCACTTCACATTACTCTTTACAAATCTCCTCATATATAATATATTGGTGAATATTACAGTAGCAAAAGTATAGTAAAAAAGGATTCAAGTAAAAATAATTTGACGACTAGTCGTAAAAAGTCCACGAAATTCCGAATTTAAAAACGCTTGGATTCATGGGATAAAGGTAGGTGGCAAAATACTGGTTATTAGGATATCCCTGGTTTGCGTGTTCAAATTTCAAGTAAATCAATGCTCGTTTCCACTTGAAATTCACAAAAATATCAACTGTTGGATAATCGCCAATCATTTTATCACGCTGGTTGTAAAACTGTCCAATGGCTGGCTGATAAGCATCGGCATAAAACTTTGATCTGTAAAAAACGCTAAAACCAAACTGTCCGGTTAAAACATTTTCAACCAATTCTCTTTCATAAAAAAGAGAACTGTGTATTATAATATCTGGAATGCTTAATACATCAGTATTAGTATTAGCTTGCCAAACAACCTTACTAAAGAAATTAAATCCTTTCCAAAATCTAAAGTTTTTCTGAGCAAAGGCTGAGGTAACGGTAACATCTGATGCTTGTTCTGGCGTTGCATTTTGACCAAAATAAATGTAATCTTTAATATGAATTAAGTTGTATCCAACTTTTGCCTCCCATAGTTTTGCATCTAACACTCCTCCAATTCTAAATCGGGTTTCCTTCTTAAGCGATAAATCCCATTTAAAATGATTAGAAAAATAATGATTAAGTAAGATATTGGGAGTCACTTCTGATAACTCTACCTCTCCTTTTAGCTCAGGCATCTCAGAATCACGCCAAGGCGAGAGTTTAACTTCACCCTCAATTATTTTATCATCGGCTCTATACCCTGCAAAAAAAACACGTAGAGCCCCTCTATAAGAAATGTAAGGGCTTTCGCTAAATGCAGCTACGCCAACATGACTCGTCGTTAGTGTATTATTCACATCTCTATAAAGGAAGTCCTCTGGTTCAACAAAAAAATAGTTCTGTTTATTGAAACCTATCCATCCTCTAAGACCAGGCATGCCGGGTATTTTTGCAAACTGAGCAATTTCAAGCACCCCCATTGAAGAGAATTCATTAAATGAAACTGAATCTTGAGTAAAATTAGCATTCAGAAAGAAATTAGGGTAAAATTCTTCATTTAATGGCCCATCAGAATATTTTCGGCTTGAATTATTATAATTAACAATAAGTTTTGTTGATAACAAAGGTATATAACCCTGCTTTTCCTCGCCAATTGAGTCTTTGTAAAAGCTTTTAATGTTTAAAAATGTATAATCTAACACTGCTGAAATAGACTGCTCTCGAGATTTGCTATTGGCCTCTAACAGAGAAACTGGGACAACTTGAGGAGACTCCATCAAAGTATCCTGTATAAAAAAGTGATCGGTTATACCCCCATTCTCCTCATGTCTATATGATTTAAGAGAATAATTTGCTTGGGCTGAAAAATTGCCTTTATAATAACTACCGAATAATGATATAAAATTATTTCTTATCTCCTGATTTCTATAAACTCCCTTTGTTCCATAAAAATCGTACGTAACTCCAAAATTTATATGTTTACTTGCATTTTGAGTATGAAGTACGCTAAACACTTGCTCTGCTTCCGAGCGACTCCCTCCACTCGAATAGGTTAATTTTGTTAAGGGTGTTCTTACATTATAATGTGGTTGTTCTATACCTCTTTCTGAATAAGATTGCAAGTATCTTGTAAACAAAAAACCGTCATTCTTATATCTAGAGAAAAAATGATCTGGTAATGAAGGGCTGCCAAGATTGCCAAGAAAAACAAAAGTTTCATAATGCTTATGCTGGGGATAAAATAAATGATTCATCCACAAAGTTGAATCTATCACTACTTCATCATGACCAACATACTTCTTGTTAAAACTCCACGATACATATTTAGGTTTCCTTGGTAACGATAACATATCTCTTGAAAACCTCCCTAAAATCTCCTCTGTTTTTAAGTTTGTAGGTTCAGCCCCTTTATTTAAGGTATCTTTATTTTCTTGTCCCTTTAGGTTAAGAGTGTCTTTATTTAAATTCTTTATATTATCACCTTTTTTTGTTGGGATAGTATCGGGAACAGTAAAAAGAGAGGCATAATATTCACTATCATCACAAAATTCAATAGCCTTTAAGTTCACTGTAAAACAGTGACTATCAAGTGCAATAACAGACAACAAAAAAAATATTAGAGTTTGTTTTCTCATAACAGGATGTAAATATACAAAAAAAGCCCCGATACCGTTGGGTAAAGGGGCTTGTAAAAAGGGTGGCGGCGACCTACTCTCCCACCTGATCGGCAGTACCATCGGCGCTGG
>JAWLEY010000287.1:0-3314 GCA_041685855.1 Perlabentimonas sp.
CATCATAAAATCTTTTGGTAGCCTTATGTATATTCCACTAACGCTCCCGGTTAATGGGGTAAATACTGCATAGGGAAAAAAGTTTATGGCTCTCCATCCGGTATATTGCTCCTGCTCACATCTTACAAACCCATCTTTATCAATATAGCCATTGTTACCGTTATTTGTAGGGTTATCAGGGGTAAATGGGTACAGATGGTTTGGATTAAGGGCAGGGAAAAGGGCCAGACTTTCATTCTTAGTATTATTATTTACCCAGTTGGTATTTTTGTTGCCTCTTGCTTTGTTGTAAGTGGTTAGCCAGTTATTGTGGCGAACGTACTCCACATCCTCTATGCTGGGTATTTCAACTCCGCTGGCCTTCAGTCGTCTTTCAATGTCCTGAGGGTAAATTATGTTTTGCCAAAGAATCCGGTTTAGGTTTGGCGAGGGAAAGCTGTAAAGTATCTGATCCTCGGCAAGAGGGAATGAGTTGCCATGTTCAATGTCGGCCAGATAATCGGTATGGCAGTACTTGCATGCGTTTTGGGTGCCGTAGCTGGTTTCAATCCAGCATTGTGGTGGAATCTCTGGCTCCTCGTTGTACGATGGCTTGTAGGTTGCCCCTGCTACGGTTTCGAAGTTTGCTGGAGCAATTCCTTTGTAGAAGTTCTCGGCTGAGATAGTTTCAGCGGTAAGCCCTTTCTTCTTAAGATCATTTATTAGTTGATCCTCAACATCTGCAAGATGCTTACAGGTATAAAGTCCTGCTGATAAAATTAGTATGGTTACAAGCAGCATTACATGTGGAGACTTAATTCTGTTCATGGCCTATTATAATTTATGGGTTTGCATTTTTGGTATTACAAAAACGAAGGTACAAAAAAACGTTGACCAATAAGCTAATTGATCAACGTAATGTATTATTTATTAGATGTATCTTTTTATAAGAAAGGGTAAATAGTGTCTAACCATCGGGCCTCTGTTATAAAGAAATTACCGTATGATTCCCACTCTTTTAGAATTCTTTGCTTTTTCATTGTCTCTAAGCTCATTCCTTCCTCTTTGTTCCCTTTAACTAAATCAATGGTTGTTTGTAAAGTGTTTCTGTATGTTTTATACTCGTCAATTGTGTATGTTGGGCCATGTCCTCCTACAACTATTGACTCCTCTGGGAAGTTTTCTATTAACCAGTCAATATTCTCTAGATACTTTAAAGGATTTCCTCCGTTACCTACATCAACATAGGGGAAATAATTGGCAAATAGCAGGTCGCCCACCACTAAAACTTTCGATTCGGGAATGTAAACAACCACATCGCTGTTTGTATGTCCTCCTGGTAGATGAATAAGCTGTAAGTTTTGCCCATTAAACTTTAAATTCATCCTATCAGTAAAAGTAACGTTTGGTTGAGCAAATTCAGGGAAAGGTGAAATTTCTTTTTCACCTTGTGTTCGGGGGGTACTGAGGTATTTTTTTACATTCTCATGGGCAATTATATCAACGTTTTTTCCTAAAACGAGGTTGCCTCCGGTATGATCGCCATGAATATGGGTGTTAATTATGTACTCAATGGAGTTTGATGATATGGTCTTAACTTCGTTTAGCAAGTCATCACCCGTCTGTTCGTAGCCAGCATCAATAAGTAGTGTACCGTCATTACCAACCAAGGCAACAACAGAAACCGAATTGTTGATAAATATTCTGTGAACATCATCTGCAATACTATTACTAACAATGGGTGTCTCTTTGGGCTTTTCTTGCGTAAACCCAACTATTGGAAGTATTAGAAGTAATAAAATTATTTTTCTCATAATTCTTTTTTGTTAGTCGTTATTATGGTATAATGATCTCCAAAAATAATAACACTCTGTTAATAAAATGATTATAAAATTACAATTTTATGAGCAAAAAAGTATTGAAAAGGCAATTAAAATCTTAACTTTGTTAATAGGGGGTATTATACAGTAAAAAAAGATGTGAGTACCTGTTTTTTTAATGCAAAAACTCGGGTAAAAGCCGATAGTTGTGTGTAAAGTTTTTTAATGATAATAAAATCTGATGTTTAAGCGATTTGTTACAGTTACTTTCCTAATGCTAATTTTGCTTAGCAGTAGTACTCGTTCGCAGCCCAATATTGATACTTTATGGGGTGAGTATCTTAAGGAGAGTAATGATTCAGTACGAATCTCCATTATGCTTGAAATTGCCGATAGCTATAGTGAGGTAAACCCCGATACGTCAATCTACTATTATAATAAAGCAATATCGGAGGCAGAGAAAAGCAACCTAAACATAAGGCCATTTGCTCTCCATAAGGCATCATCGCTAACTGACATAGGCTCAAGATTTAGAAAGGAAAGTGAATTTAGCAAATCAATTCATTATCAGGAGTTGGCAATAGATATTTATACGGAATTTAATGATAGTCTGGGTATTGCCAAATGCTATCAGAATATTGGGAATGTACACGTTAACTTAGGTAATTTTGAGAAGGCTTTTCAGTACTATTTTGATGCACTCAACATTTTTGAAGAAACTAATAATAGGATTGGCGTAGCTGATATCTATAACAATATTGGTACAGTGCACAAGGAGCAGGGCTCGTACTCCAAAGCACTTGAGTATCATAATATGTCATCGGAGGCTTTTAGCAAACTTTTACAAGATGCTGACTCCTCTTCACTTTACGTAATTAAAAGAGGGTTATCTTATAGTTATAACAACATTGGCATTATAAAGTGGAATCAGGGGGAGTATGAAAAATCTATAGAGTTTTATAAAAAATCTCTCAATATTAAATTAGATATTGACGATAAAAGTGGAATTGCGCAGGGTCATAACAATATTGCTATAGCCTACTGTTCGCAGGAAAAATTCGAGAACGGAATTGATGAGTTTAAAAAATCGATTGAAATTTACGAGGAGATTAGAAACAGGAATGGATTGGCCATGGTTTATGGTAATATTTCTTATCTCTACATCATTCTGGCAGACGAGGCAGATAACGAGTCTAGTAAGAACGAGTATCTAGAGCGAGCATTACCATACGGCCATAAAGCATATAATATTGCAACTGAAATTAAGGCTTTGCCTCATATTGCAACTTCGGCCGAATACCTTAAAGATGCATATTCAAAGTTGGGTAGGTATAAGGACGCATTTCGTTTCGCTCAGGTTTACATAAATAATCAGAACGAAATGTTCTCGAAGGATAAAACAACGGCGCTGGCAGAAATGTCAACCAAGTACGAAACAGAAAAAAAGCAGCTAGAGATTGATAATATTACAAAGGAAAAGGAGATTTTTAGAAGAAGAGTGTTTACACAAAGAAT
>JAWLEY010000288.1:0-3310 GCA_041685855.1 Perlabentimonas sp.
AACAAACGCTCAATTTTGTTATGGGGAATTATTTTGCTTTTCTCTGCTCCCTGAACCGATAAAAAAACGATTTCGTTAATGCTATTATGCTTAATTGCAGTAATTAGGGGTACAAAATACTTTTCAACATCTGAAATATGTGGAGGTCTTAAAAGAAAAACCTTGTCAATTCCACTTAATGCATTATCAAAAGTATCAGGGTCCTCAAAATCGAAGCGAGCAAATTCAAGATTAGTGAAATCTGAAAGAATCTTTTTTGCCTTTTCTATATTCCGAACACCTGCAACAATCCTATTTGAAGTGCCAATTTGGTATAAATAGCGAATTACTTCAACCCCAACATTTCCGGTTGCTCCTGTAATTAGAATACTACTCATTTGCTGCGAGATTCGTTGTACACCCTAATGCAAAGAAACAGCCAATCAGTGCGTGTTACTTGCAAATCCTTTTTTATAAGCACAAACCCTATATGCTCCTAAGCAACTTCTTAAGGCTCACCTTCTCCTCCATTATCTCCATTAGCTTGGCTGCATCAACCCTCTCCTGCTCCATGGTATCGCGGTGGCGGATGGTTACGGTGTTATCCTCAATTGTTTGATGGTCGATAGTTATGCAAAAGGGCGTACCTATGGCATCGTGCCTACGGTAGCGCTTGCCAATGCTATCCTTCTCCTCGTACTGGCAGTTGAAATCAATTTTCAAATCGTCCATTATCTGGCGAGCCTTCTCTGGCAGTCCATCCTTCTTAGTTAACGGGAATACTGCTAGTTTAACTGGTGCCAGAGCAGGTGGCAGACGAAGAACGATACGTTCATCCTCGGTGCCATCATCCTTTGTAATTTTCTCCTCGGTATATGCTGCTGCAAGAACAAGCAGGAAGGTACGATCGAGCCCAATGGATGTTTCCACAACGTATGGCACGTAACTCTCCTTGGATTCAGGGTCGAAGTATTGCAGCTTTTTGCCTGAATGCTCCTGATGCTGACTAAGGTCAAAGTTAGTACGTGAATGAATACCCTCAACCTCCTTAAAACCAAATGGGAACTTAAACTCAATATCAAAAGCGGCATTGGCATAATGAGCCAGCTTGTCGTGCTCGTGAAAACGATATTTTTCATCACCCAATCCAAGCGCTTTGTGCCAGTTCATTCGTTTCTCCTTCCAGAACTCGAACCACTTCTGCTCCTCTCCAGGGCGAACAAAGTACTGCATCTCCATCTGTTCAAACTCCCTCATTCGGAAGATGAACTGGCGAGCAACAATCTCGTTACGAAAAGCTTTTCCAATCTGCGCAATTCCAAAGGGTAGTTTCATCCTACCTGTTTTCTGTACGTTTAGGTAGTTTACAAAAATACCTTGTGCGGTTTCGGGTCTGAGGTAGATACTGTTGGCATCGTCGCTAACGGACCCCATTTTTGTTTCGAACATTAAGTTAAACTGTCGAACATCGGTCCAATTTTTAGTTCCAGATATTGGGCATGCGATATCACAATCCTCAATTAGTTTCTTTACATCTGCCAAATTGTTATCCTCAAGCGCCTTAACCATCCTGCTGTTAACTGTGCTGATTTTCTCCGACACATCAAGTACCCTTTTATTTGTTTCTAGAAACACTTTCTCGTCAAAATCATCGCCAAAACGCTTTTTTGCCTTCTTCACTTCCTTGTTAATCTTCTCCTCCTGCTTGGCTATCCAGTCTTCAATTAGCACATCGGCACGGTAGCGCTTCTTGCTATCCTTGTTGTCTATTAACGGGTCGTTAAATGACCCCACATGCCCCGATGCCACCCATACTTTGGGGTGCATAAAAATAGCCGAGTCGAGCCCAACAATATTATCATGAAGGCGGGTCATGGAGTCCCACCAATACTGGCGAATATTATTTTTTAGTTCAACACCATTCTGTGCGTAATCGTAAACGGCACTAAGCCCATCGTAAATTTCACTACTTTGAAAAACAAATCCGTACTCTTTGCAGTGCGCTATAAGCTTTTTGAATAAATCTTCTTGAGTCATTTAAATACTATTTATTATTAAAAAAATAATGATTTGCTACTTATAAAATTATTCGCAAAAATAGTGGAATTAAATAAATTACAGCAATTATTTGTAGGGTTAAGAGAAAAAAAGAGAACCTAACAAAATGTACTTAGCCGGGCATGTCTTTGTACCTTAACTACAGTATTTCTTATCATCATTTTAAAAAAGCAGAAAAGGAAGATTTGTATTATTGGCAAATGAAATGGGTATTTTGCAGTTTCGTTATCACAAATTACTCCGCACATAATTCAACTATCTTTATAACTTTCTCCCACGGAACTATCCTCTCAATTCTTTCAGGCATATACTCAGCAGGCAAATCCCAAGGGATTAACCACTGATTATTACGGTAACCTATTTCGGCAAAGTTGTAATTCTCAGCCTCAAAAAGTTCTCTTGAATCGTTAGTGAACTGCCTGAAAAGGGTAAAATCATTCCCACTAAGATAATCCTCCTTTTGCTCATATTCCGATACTGGTAAAACACGGAAGCGTTTGACACCATCAACATTAAACCTATGTACCCAAACCAAAACGTATCCAGCATCGGCAATCCTGGTTTTTCCATTCTCCTTCACAATATTAATTGCTGCAACTGCTCCCCCATTGCGGTATCGGGGTCGCTGATTTGACACGTAATTACCCAACGAGAAAACCGCTACCCTACCCTCGGTTGTGTCCGTATCAAACGATGCCTCCATACGTTGCAGAACATGAGGATGTGAACCAATAACCAGCCTAATGCCCAGGTTATGCATAAATCGGGTGAGTTTTAATTGCTTTACCGACGGGGCACGCTTATACTCTAAACCCCAGTGCATAAAGGCTATAACCTCATCAACATTAAGCTCCATTGCACGATTGTAGTCGGCTCTAATTAATGCCGTATCTATTAAATTAACTACAGTTGGGCTGGGAACCGGAATACCATTTGTACCATAAGTGTAGTTTAGCAACGCAATACGAATTCCCTTTTTCTCCAGAATAAGCGGGTATGCTGTGTCTCGATGCTGGGCATCCTTGTATGCTCCAGCAAAAGGAACACCCCGGTTATGCAAAACATCAATGGTTCTTAATATGCCTGGTTTGTACCTGTCAACGGTATGATTATTTGCTGTAACCAGAACATCCACCCCTGAATTAGTTAAACCATCTACCAGCTCATCGGGTGAGCTAAACTGAGGGTATCCCTTAAAGGGAGGGCCAGCCAAAGTAACCTCAAGGTTGGCTATTGCAAAGTCTGCCTGTTCGAGTATAGGAGTCATGCGCGA
>JAWLEY010000289.1:0-3270 GCA_041685855.1 Perlabentimonas sp.
CTATGGAAAGAAGTTCAACATTGGACTGGAGGCAGGTTCAAAGCCTGAACTTCATGCCGTTATTGCCATAAATACCGATAGCGATTCGCTTATTATTTGTAATGGCTACAAGGATGAGGATTATATTGAGTTGGCGCTTTTGGCCCAAAAAATGGGACGACGAATATACCTGGTGGTTGAAAAGCTTAATGAGCTTAAACTAATTACCCAAATCTCTAAAAGGCTCAAGGTTAGGCCAAACATTGGTATCAGGATTAAATTGGCCAGTTCAGGTAGCGGCAAGTGGGAGGACTCCGGTGGCGATGTTAGCAAATTTGGACTCTCGTCGAGCGAGCTGCTTGAAGCTCTATCCTTTCTTGAGAAGAATAAAATGGAGGATTGCCTTAAACTGATACACTTTCACGTAGGTAGTCAGGTAACAAAAATCCGAAGGATTAAGATTGCACTCCGTGAGGCCTCACAATTCTACTCTGAACTCAGCAAAATGGGATTTAAAATTGAGTTTGTTGATATTGGTGGTGGCCTGGGAGTTGACTACGACGGAACCCGCTCGGCAAATAGTGGAAGTAGCGTAAACTACAGCATACAGGAGTATGTGAACGATGCCATATCAACCATTGTTGATGCTGCCAACAAGAATGAACTGCCTCACCCAAACATTATAACAGAGTCTGGCCGTTCGCTAACCGCACACCATTCGGTTCTTGTTTTTGAGGTGCTTGAAACCACCAGCCTACCAACCTGGGGGGAGGATGAGGAACTAAACGATGAGGATCATGAACTTGTTCAGGAGCTTTACACCCTTTGGGATAGTTTAAATCAGCCCCGGATGCTGGAAACTTGGCATGATGCTCTACAAATAAGGGAGGAGGCGCTTGATAGATTCAGCCTGGGAATATTGGACTTAAAAACTCGAGCACAAGTTGAGAGGCTGTTTTGGTCCATAGCCAGAGAGGTTCACGGGATGGCATCGAAGCTAAAGCATATTCCTGATGAGTTACGAAACCTGTCTAAATTACTGTCCGATAAGTATTTTTGCAACTTCTCACTTTTCCAATCATTACCCGATGCCTGGGCAATCGATCAGATATTCCCAATTATCCCTCTTCAAAGGCATTACGAAAAACCTGACCGTACGGCAACTATACAGGATATTACCTGCGATTCCGATGGGCAGATAAACAACTTTATTTCAACAAAAAACTTTTCATACAACCTACCCGTTCATTTACCAAAGCAAAATGAGTCCTATTATATAGGTGTCTTTCTGGTTGGTGCTTACCAGGAAATTCTTGGTGATTTGCATAACCTTTTTGGTGACACAAATGCTGTGCACGTTTCTGTTGATGAAAAAGGTTATAACATAGATCAGGTTATTGATGGTGAAACCGTGGCTGAGGTGCTTGATTACGTTCAGTACAACTCCAAAAAGATGGTTCGCACCGTTGAAACATGGGTGACCCAATCGGTTAAGGCAGGGAAAATAAGCACCGTAGAGGGGAAAGAGTTCTTATCTAACTACCGTTCGGGGCTGTATGGCTATACTTATCTGGAGAAATAACCAATGTACATAAATTACAAAGAGGACGAAGTAAATCCATAAGATTCTCTTCGTCCTCTTTATTTGTTTTAAGAAGACCAAAAACTATGTGTTTAGCCACTAAAGGTTAACGGCTACCACCTCCTTAATTTCTGGCACATCGCGACGAACTGCCTGTTCAACTCCGTTTTTTAGGGTCATTAGGCTGTACGGACAAGTGCCGCAAGCACCTTGCAATTCTACTTTTACAACCAGGTCGTCGGTTACTTCAACCAGGGAGATGTCTCCACCATCATTCTGCAAGAATGGACGGACTGTTTCTATGGACGCACTTACCTTCTGCTTAATCTCTTCTTTATTCATTTCTTTTCCTTTTACTTGTTATTACTTCTTAACTATTTAGATTTAATTTCAACTTTTTGAGTTGCTGGCTTCTCCTTGTTTCTCTTTGTAACTTGCTCAATAACATTTTGGGCAAGAGAGTCAAATGCATTCTGCATTGGTCCTTCGCTTGTTGAAATGGGACTACCACTATCTCCTCCTTCACGAATACCCTGTACAATAGGAATTTGCCCTAAAAGAGGAAGCCTCATCCTATCGGCTAATTTTTTACATCCTTCCTTTCCAAAAATAAAGTACTTGTTATTAGGGAGTTCCTCGGGAGTAAACCAGGCCATATTCTCAACCAAGCCAAGTACGGGAACATCAATACTTTTACTTGTAAACATACTTATGCCCTTAACGGCATCGGCTAAAGCAACATCCTGCGGTGTGCTAACAATAATCGCCCCTGTAACAGAAACTTCCTGAACAAGAGTTAGGTGAATATCGCTGGTACCAGGGGGCATATCAACAAACAGGTAATCCAACTCACCCCAGGCACCCTGATGAATAAGCTGCCTTAAAGCATTTGTGGCCATGGGGCCACGCCATACCAACGCATCGTTTGGGTTTACAAAGTAGCCAATTGAAAGATGCTTTACGCCATTGCTCTCAACAGGCCGAATTAGCTCCAGCTCGTCCTCCTTAAAAATTTCGGGACGAATATCCTCCGTGCCTAACATTTTAGGGATTGATGGTCCAAAGATATCAGCATCAATAAGTCCGACTTTTGCACCTGTACGAGCAACAGCAACTGCTAAGTTAACTGCTATGGTTGATTTTCCAACGCCACCCTTCCCCGATGCTACTGCAACAATGTTTTTAACTTTACTTACGGAAGCTTGGCTCTTGTATGGTGACTCCTTAGGCTTTGCTTCGGGAGCTATTATTTTAATATCCACCTCAAAAGCATCTCCAAAAGCATCTGCAATTGCTTTTATGCAAGCCTTCTTCACTGAAGATGCAAACGGATCGTTCTGTTTTAGCAACTCCAGAGTAAATGAAATCTTTTTACCCTCAATGTTTAATGCTTTAACCATCCCTAACGATACGATATTTTCACCGTGCTCAGGATGCTTTATTGCATTTAACGTTTCAAGTATGCTTTGATTAGTAACCTGCATGCTGTTTTTAATTAATTTAAATAAACGACAAATTTAATTATTCTTAGCATGTTAACAAAGAAATGGCAAAAAGGTTAATCGTACAGTTCCAAGAACTCGAAGCTGTTACCAATAAAATTAAGGTATTTAATGTTTTGTGTAACAACATCGATCAATAAAATCCGCCTACTTTCTTTTGCTACCACCAAAAGAAAGATAGCAAAGAAAAGTCACCGCTGCCAGAGC
>JAWLEY010000048.1:0-14249 GCA_041685855.1 Perlabentimonas sp.
ATGTATAACAGAATTATAACAGATATAAAACCCATGGGGTTTATGTGGGATACCATAGACCCTTTTCTTTTCTGCGTTCATCATCTAGACTACTACCCAAAAGGTAATGACGAAATGGGTCCAAAAGCCCCACTTACCGGAAGGAACCTTGGACAAGATTTTACCCTAAAGGATGGCTGGCGAATGTATCATGGCGAGAAGGTACCTGGTTTCCCTGCGCACCCCCATAGAGGATTCGAAACGGTTACCGTAGTGCTAAACGGTTTTGTTGACCACTCGGACTCGCACGGGGCCGCTGGTCGTTATGGCCCTGGGGATGTACAGTGGATGACGGCGGGCTCTGGACTTCAGCACAGCGAAATGTTTCCTCTTGTTCATCAAGAGAAAGAAAATCCTCTTGAACTTTTTCAAATATGGATTAACCTTCCAAAGGAACGAAAGTTCTGTGAGCCTCATTATAAAATGTTATGGGCCGAGGACATACCTATTATTAAGCATGAGGATGATAAGGGGAAAAATATTGAGGTTACAATGGTAGCCGGCAGGCTTAATAATACGGAGGCTCCCCAGCCTGCTCCTGATTCCTGGGCAGCTGACCCATTGAACGAGGTTGCCATTTGGCTAATTAGAATGGAGGCAGAATCAAAATGGATAATACCAGCGGCATCACCTGAAGTTCGCAGGATGTTGTACTTCTACCGTGGTCAATCAGTAAAAGTTGCTGGCGTTGATTTATTGCCTATGAACTGTGTTGAGATGCTTGCCGAGCAGGATGTAGTTATAGAAAGTGGCGAGAAAGAAAGTTTCCTTCTCCTTTTACAAGGTATGCCCTTAAATGAACCAGTAGTGCAGCACGGACCTTTTGTTATGAATACTCCTGAGGAGATCCAACAAGCCATACGCGATTACCACACTACCCAATTTGGAGGATGGCCATGGAGCCGTTACGACAATATACATCCAAGAAATAAAGGAAGGTTTGCAAAATATTCCGATGGGAAAGAGGAGAATAAGAACTAACTAAATAGTTCTCATTTCAATGTATTATGTTTTCCTTAAATTTTAAAGATCTCTATAGAAAAATTAGCCAAAGTACTTTGGCTAATTCTTTTATACTTAAAAATAAATTCTAGTCAACAGACTAAGTAAAGAATACGATTTCTTAGAAAGAAATATAATCTCCAGATAAAAACAAACTTTGCTTCTGAAGAAATTTACTATTTGTAAAAACAATTAAAACACTCTTTTTGTAGGCCAATTAGTTAATAGCAATTAAAATATTCAGCTAAAAACTAAAAACAAATGAACCTTTTAGAAACTGTTTTGTTTAATGTTTATAATATTAAATTAAACAAGACATGAAAAAATTAATCTACACAACTGTTACATTGTTTCTTATGTCGGTGAGCATGTCATTTGCTCAAACGGCTAAGATACAAGTTATCCACAATAGCGCCGATGCGGCAGCTTCAGAAGTGGATTTATACCTCGATGGTGTTCAGCTAATTGATAATTTTGCATTTAGAACTGCCACTGAGTTTATTAATGCCCCTGCTGGAACTGAAATTGATATTGATATTGCTCCAGCTAACAGCACTGATGTTTCAGAGTCCATTTTTAACAAGAAGGTAACTCTTACTGAAAATGAAACCTACATTCTTGTTGCTTCAGGAATTGTATCGGCTTCGGGTTATAGCCCTGCTACACCATTCGATCTTTTTGTTTTTCCTCTTGGCCGTGAAGTTGCCGCCCAGGAGGCCAACACCGACGTCCTCGTATTCCACGGGGCCACTGACGCACCCACTGTGGATGTGGTTGAGCCCAACGCCCAGCTTCAGCTGGTGGACAACATGCCCTACAGCGCCTATGACGGATACCTCGAGCTGCCTACGGCCGACTACTCCCTCCAGGTGCAGGACGAGACCGGCACCGTGGCGGTGGCCCAGTTCGCCGCCCCACTGGCTACCCTTGAGCTGGACGGTGCTGCGCTAGTTGTTGTGGCTTCAGGATTCCTGAACCCAGCCAACAACTCCGATGGCCCTGCCTTCGGCCTGTTCGCTGCCCTCCCCGAAGGAGGCGACCTGGTTGAGCTGCCCGCAGAGGATATCTCCACCGCCAAAATTCAGGTCATCCACAACAGCGCCGACGAGGCCGCCGAGGTGGTGGACGTGTACCTGAACGACGACCTGCTTCTCGATGACTTCGCATTCCGCACTGCTACTCCTTTTGTTGATGTTACGGCCGGTGTAGACTTCACAGTTAGCATTGCTCCAGCCAACAGCGCTTCAGTAGCCGATGCCATAGCTGACTTCTCCTACAACCTTGCTGCCAACAGCACCAGCATACTGGTTGCCAACGGCATTATTAGCGCCACGGGGTACAACCCCGCCGAGGCTTTCGATATATACGTTTACGGCATGGGGCGTGAAGTTGCCGCCCAGGAGGCCAACACCGACGTCCTCGTATTCCACGGGGCCACTGACGCACCCACTGTGGATGTGGTTGAGCCCAACGCCCAGCTTCAGCTGGTGGACAACATGCCCTACAGCGCCTATGACGGATACCTCGAGCTGCCTACGGCCGACTACTCCCTCCAGGTGCAGGACGAGACCGGCACCGTGGCGGTGGCCCAGTTCGCCGCCCCACTGGCTACCCTTGAGCTGGACGGTGCTGCGCTAGTTGTTGTGGCTTCAGGATTCCTGAACCCAGCCAACAACTCCGATGGCCCTGCCTTCGGCCTGTTCGCTGCCCTCCCCGAAGGAGGCGACCTGGTTGAGCTGCCCGCAGAGGATATCTCCACCGCCAAAATTCAGGTCATCCACAACAGCGCCGACGAGGCCGCCGAGGTGGTGGACGTGTACCTGAACGACGACCTGCTTCTCGATGACTTCGCATTCCGCACTGCTACTCCTTTTGTTGATGTTACGGCCGGTGTAGACTTCACAGTTAGCATTGCTCCAGCCAACAGCGCTTCAGTAGCCGATGCCATAGCTGACTTCTCCTACAACCTTGCTGCCAACAGCACCAGCATACTGGTTGCCAACGGCATTATTAGCGCCACGGGGTACAACCCCGCCGAGGCTTTCGATATATACGTTTACGGCATGGGGCGTGAAGTTGCCGCCCAGGAGGCCAACACCGACGTCCTCGTATTCCACGGGGCCACTGACGCACCAGAAGTAAGTGTATGGGAAATAGGTGCAGGCGCAGGTGAACTTTTCACTTTTGAATATGGCGATTTCGCTGAATATCTTGAATTGGAAACTGCTGATTATATTTTAGACATACTTGCAAGCGGTGAATCTGTTGTAAGTTTCAATGCACCTTTAGAAAACTTAGAACTAGAGGGTCAAGCAATTACTGTAATAGCCAGCGGATTCCTAAATACAGAAAATAATAGTAATGGTGAAGAGTTTGGCCTTTTTGTTGCTCTTGCTGACGGTGGAGAATTAATAGCTTTACCAGAGTATACACCTACTGGCATTGAGGCAATTGCTGATAAAAACATCAGTAATATAAAGATCTTCCCAAATCCTACTTCAACAAATTTAAATATAGAATTTGAGGTATCAAATAATTCAAAAGTGTCAATTGATATTTACAATATTCTTGGAAGTAGAGTAGCAAATATTTACAATAAATCAAATGAAATTGGATTCAAATCCATAAATTTTGATGTTTCTTCTCTCCCAAAAGGCATATATATTGTATCAATAATAAATGGAGAGGAAAGAGTTAACAGAAAAATTCAAGTTGGTAAATAGATATTTTTTTTGCAAGAGAAAAAATGGGGCTAGAATTGTAGTTCCATTTTTTTATTTTCAAAGCATAAATCTAAATGCTACAGCGTAGAGTATCCCAATAAGCATAACAATTTTAGTAAAATTACTTACCCACTTATAATCCTTATCTGCCTGTGCAGTAAGCAGTTTAATAATAAGCACAACCAATGGTATTATAAGACCAATAAGCAGGTAGAAGAATGTGAAGTAATCGAACTTGCCGCTAGGTAAGAAGTTTAAAAATGCACCAAAAAGGTAAACCAAAATAATTATTGTAATAAAGAGTATTGAAGAAGCAACCATTCTGGCAGGTTTAATTCCCAAAACTATTGGCAGTGTATTACGACCATACTCGTTATCACCCTCATAATCTTCAATATCTTTAACAATTTCACGAAACAAAGTAAGCCAGAATGCAAAAATAGCATAACCTCCAACCCAGTAGATAATATCGTTAAAAAGGGATGGGTTAAAAACAACCATTTGCCAATATGTAGCATGTAGTTGTGATAGTTCAAATAGCAGAACCATGAGCGGAACCAGGGCTGTTAAAAATGCCACAATTAGGTTTCCAAGCAGAAACTGCCGTTTATAGGTTGTGGAATAGAACCAAAGCACACCAGGAACTAGCAAAAAAACAATAACCAGCAACGGCTTACCTATTGCAATTGAGACAAAAGCACCAAAACCCACTCCCAGAAAATTAAGTAACCAATGTAGCGATATCACCATCCTTCGCGAAAGTGATTTACCAACAACAACCGTGCTGGGTCTGTTAACCAAATCGGTACGGGTATCAAAATAATCATTTATCACGTAGCCAGCAGCGGTAATGAAAACTGTTGCTAAAGTTAAAAAGAGAAAATTCAAATTATTAAGCTGGAGCTCCATGCCCTTTTGTAAAAGCAAAGGCTGCATAATAAATATTCGCATGATATACATGGTTGCAGCAACAATAATCAGGTTTTTATACCTTACTATTCGTAAAATATCTTTAATCATTGGCTATTGCTTAAAATCATTATTAACTAACCATAAACCTTTTAACTTTAGCACCTGCTCAATTACATCCCTAACGCAGCCTTCTCCTCCCTTATAATTAGATATGTAGGATGCTAGTCCTACTATTTCTTGTGCAGCATCGGCTGGGCAAGTTGGAAAGCCAACACGCTGCATAACTTCGTAATCGGGCATATCGTCGCCCATGTAAAGTATACTCGAAAGTTCTAGTCCGTATTTAAATCTAAAATCTTCTAGCGCCTCAACCTTATCAGAAACACCAAGATAAACGTCTGTAACACCTAACCCTTTAAACCTGTCGCTTACAGCCTCGCTTTTGCCTCCTGTAATAATTCCTACTGGAAAACCTTCCTGTACCGCCTTGTGAACAGCATAGCCATCGCGAGTGTTAGAGGAACGAATTAGTTCACCCGATGGGTGAATTAGAATTGTGCCATTTGTAAAAACGCCATCAACATCAAACACAAAGGCCTTCACATTATTTAGTTGCTCCTTAAAATTTCTCATTAGTACGTAAAGTTCTTTTTAGACTTACTCTTTTGACTGTTTAAAATTCAGAATGCTTTGACTAATATCCGTATAAAGGTCCCTGATTGCCTCATCAACAGAACTAAGCATTGCAACATGCTTTTTTATGGTTTCGGAATCTCCCCTTACAGCTGGGCCGGTTTGGTTATCAATTGGGTTATCATCAAGGGCCTTACTGATGGTTTCTCTAATTAAAGGCTTTATCAGCTCAAAGCTAAACCCTTGCTCTTGTGCTAACATTTGTGCAATAGCCAGCATGTGATTAACAAAATTACAAGAGAAAACTCCGGAAAGATGCAACCATTGCCGGGTACTGGAATCCATTCTCACTGCGCGCGCACCAATCGTCTCTGCCAAGTATGAGATTGTAGTGGCGGTTGTATCGTTGCTGGCTTCAATGCAAATGGGAACATCCTGTAATGATATATTCCTACCTTTTGTAAATGTTTGAAAAGGATAAAACACACCAAACCGCTCAGATATTGAAGATAATACGGACATAGATGTGCTTCCGCTTGTATGCACAACAATGCCATTTAGTTTAGGCAGGGATTTTGAAAAACCTAATATTGCAGAATCTGGTACAGCAAGAATGTAAACATCCGCATCAACCTGTATATCAGAAACATTAGTAGTATATTTTGATTTTACCAGCTCCGCAAGTTTTTGAGCATTTTCAGGTGTTCGGCCAACAACCTGAACAACATTATGCCCTGCTTTATTAATGATAGGTACAAGGCTATATGCAACATTACCTGCCCCTATCACAACAATATTAAACCTATCGGAACTATTTTTGTGCATAAAAACTGCTTAAGAATTAAAAAAGACTATTTTCAAACAGCTAATATAATGGTTTATTTTGTATGTTTTAAGTTGCTATTCAGCCTAATTATTAAATAATCATCAATACTCAAATCCGCTAAAAGAGCAAATAAAGATTACAACAATTAAAAAGGACGCTGAACCAATGGTCCAGCGTCCTAACCTAACCTTACCTAAAAAAATTATTTTTTTGCTTTAACTAATTGGGCACAAATCTCATACTCCTCTCGTTGCGTATGATAATCTAGTATTTTGTTATAAAAATCCTCGCTGCTATAAAGTGGGTGAGCCTTATTATATGCCAAATCGCCTTTTACAGTAAGCTCAAAAATCGACTCTGCAATTTTCTCTTCTTTATTGTCAACCTTCTCTTCGGTCTGCTTTTCACTTTTCTGAACGGGCTTCTCCTTGGCAGACTTGTCTCGGCTTAAACCTTGATTCACCCATGTGTTTATTTTCTCAAAATCATTCTGCTGGGTTTCTTTAACCTCCTGCTCAAAACTATTAATTGTATTAAGATTTCTCGTGTACTCTGGAATGTCTTTGTATGCACTTAAAAATGCAATAATTTTATTCTGCATCTCAATATTTTCCTTATTCTCATGCAGTATCTCCTTGCTTAACTTATACCTATTATTTAGGTTGTAGGTTCGCTGGTTAGACAATGGTTCAGTAAGAATTTTCTTTATTTCTACTTCGTTTTGTTTAATGGTGGCCAAATTTTGAGCAACTCGTTCTCTCAAGGCCTCTAGTAGCTGGTTCATTATTGTTTTCATATTGTAGTTTTTTTAGTTTAAAATTTATACTACAAACATACTGCCTCTTCAAAAAGTTCGAAAGGGCTAAATCACTTATATTTAACGAATAATTTAACTAAGTAAAAAAGCTTATGCATAGGTATTTTTACCCATAAGTTCCATCCATTAACAAGGATTTAGTAGAAAATTTATCAATATATTTGCACTTAATTATGAAAAGCAGAAAAATGCAACGCTGAAATTTTTTACTAAACGATGGGCACACTCCAAATTAGTACTGGTTTTCTCCTTGCACTTAAAACACACCCTTTTATTATAAACTTAACACAAAATCCACTCGAATGAAAAAGACCGTATTTATTCTATTCTTACTTGTAACAGCGGCCACAAGCCTTACCGCAAAAACTGATATTATAAAATATAAGTTGGATAACGGACTAACCGTAATTCTCAATCCCGATAGCCTTCAAAGCGAAGTTTTTGGCTTGGTTGTGGCAAATGTTGGGGCAAAGCACGACCCTGCATCTGCAACCGGCCTAGCTCACTATATGGAGCATATGCTTTTTAAGGGTACTAAAGAAATTGGCACAACCAACTGGGAAGCAGAAAAACCCTACATTGAGAAGATAATTGAACTTTACGATGAGCTTGCTGCCACTGACAATGAGGAGGAGCGTAAAGAGATTCAACAAAAAATAAACGAAGCCTCTTTAAAAGCAAACGAGTACGTTATTAACAACGAGCTCTGGAGCGTTCTGATGGAAATGGGAGGCACAAACCTTAATGCAGGTACAGGCCCCGATGCAACAATGTACTTCAACTCTTTCCCTCCTGGTCAAATTGAAAAATGGCTGGATATTTACAGCCATCGTTTTGCTGAGCCAGTTTTTAGAGGATTTCAGGCTGAACTTGAAGTTGTATACGAAGAGAAGAATATGTACTCCGACCAGTTCATGTGGAACCTGATAGAGACCTTCAGCTACAACTTTTTTAAGAATCATCCTTACGGGCAGCAATCAATTATTGGCAGCGTGGAACATCTTAAGAACCCGCAACTTTCAAAAATGATTGAGTTTTACGAGACCTACTATGTTGCAAACAACATGGCTCTTGTGCTGGTTGGCGACTTTGACCCAGACATGATTAAGCCAATTATTGCTGAAAAATTCTCGCGCCTAAAAACCGGAGAACTCCCTGACCCTTTAGCTTTTGAAGAGAAACCCTTTGATGGAAGAGAATTTATAAGCGGCAGATACTCACCCATAAGGCTGGGCATTCTTGGTTTTAGAACCGCACCCAAACTCCATCCCGACAAAATTAAGCTTGATATTGCCAACGGAATACTTAGCAATTCCAGCTCAACGGGCCTGCTCGACCAGCTAATGCTCAACAACAAACTGATGGCTTCAATGGCATTAGATATGCCATACAATGACCACGGCGCCTCACTTTTCGTTTTTATTCCAAAAATGTTTCGGCAGTCGTTACGTAAAGCCGAATCGTTGGTACTGGAACAACTAGAAACTCTTAAAAAAGGTGAATTTGACGAGGAACTTGTAGATGCTATTAAACTTGAGAAATATCGAAACTTTCAACGTGGCCTTGAAAACTACAGCCAACGCGCCCAATTTTTCGCCGATGCATTTGTAACGGGCGAAGATTTAGATGTAATACTTGACTATCCGAACAGAATTCTTGACATTACCAAAGAGGATATTATTGAGGTTGCAAACAAGTATTATGGCGATAATTTCTTGGCATTCTATTCAAAAATGGGGTCGGCAGATACTGAGAAGTTGGAAAAACCAGGTTTTGAGCCCGTAATATCTAACCAGGAAGCACGCTCAGAATATGTAGATAAACTTTACGATACAGATGGGATTAACATTGAGTATGAACCTGTAGATTTTGAGAATGATATTGAAAAAGTTGAAATTAAGCCTCTAGTGAACCTACACGTTAGCGAGAATCCTATTAACGATATTTTTAGCCTTACAATACGCTATTCTGCTGGTACAATTGAACTTCCCAGAACCAAGCACCTGAGCAGAGCAATGTATTACGCTGGAACCAAAAGCATGAACCCCATTGAGTTTAAAAATGAAATGGGAAAGATAGGCTGCTCTTACAACATCTCAGCAAATAACAGCTATTTCTCAATAAATATTTCAGGTCCTGAAAACAACCTTCCACGTGCTATTGAACTGATTAACGACCTGCTAGTGAATCCCGAATTCAGTAAAACCTCCATCAAAAAGATATGGGAGGAAGAACGTATGGAAAGAAAAATGGAGGATTCCGATCCTCAATCAGTAGCTGATGCCCTGCTGGAGTATGCAAAATACGGCGAGAACTCTCAATACATCAACCGCTTAAGCAAAAGAGAAGTGAAGCGTCTTGATAGTGATGATATGCAAGAAATTCTAAATAAACTTAAAGAATATGAAGTTGAGATTCACTTTGCAGGAAAAACATCAGCCAAAAAGATTTCTGAACTGATAAAAGAAGAATTGAACTTTAAGGAGATTCTAAACAAAGGAGCCGCCCCAGTTGTAAAGGAATTGGAACAGTACAACGAGAATACAATCCTATTTGTAAACAACAAAAAAGCGGTTCAGAGTAATATATACTTCTTTATGAATGGTAAGCCATACTCCATTGATAACAAAGCTGCAATTGATGCATTTAACACATACTTTGGAGGCTCTTTTTCTGGAATTGTGATGCAGGAAATTCGTGAGTTCCGATCACTTTCCTACGCCGCATCTGCAAGGTATGTAACACCAGCAAAAAGCAACAAAGAAACGTACTTTATTGGCTATGTTGGTACACAAGCGGACAAAACCCTTGAGGCGATTGAGGTTTACACCGATTTGCTAAGAAATTTCCCCGAAAAACCCGAACGTATGGACATGATTCGTAACTACCTTACCTACTCGGGACAAACAAGGAAGCCAGATTTTAGAAATATGAGTTTTAAGATTATAGACTGGAAAAATCAGGGGTTCACTCAAGATCCATACTTAACACTCAAACCAAAATACAGTGAGCTTGAATTTGAATCAATTCAAAATTTTCACACAGAATTTATTAAAGACAAACCTCTTGTTATCGTTATTGTTGGTGATGAGAAAAGAGTGAACATAGAAGCCCTTAAAAAATTCGGGAAATTTATTGAAATTAATCAGAAAGACCTTTATACTAAGTAAACACACACAAAAAAGCTGAGCCTGAATTTAAACAGGCTCAGCTTTTTTGTTACAAAACTAACAAGACGATTGTTCAATACTGCATATAACTGTATAACTTAAACTTACAAACACGCATCACCCATTTTCATCTCATAAATTGATTGTATATTATTGCTTTAAACCATTTTTCTTATATTTGTACGCTCATTACTAGTGAGTAATTATATTTTTACGGGATAAGTCAGGCATTACAGGGGTAATTCAACGCTTATTCCGTTTATTCATTTTTAAAAATTAGAGTTCATAAACTATAGTACCAACTAAAAAAAGTTATCAATGAAGATTTTAGTTTGTATCAGTAATGTACCCGACACAACTACTAAGGTTAAATTTACTGACGACAACACCAAATTTGACCCCACAGGGGTTCAGTGGGTAATTAACCCATGGGACGAGCTAGCGCTAACCCGCGCTCTTGAACTTAAAGACAATGCCGAAACTGGTGTTAAAGGCGTTACCGTTGCACATGTTGGACTGGCTAATGCTGAGCCAACCATCCGTAAAGCCCTAGCCATTGGCGCCGACGATGCTATTCGCATTAACGTGGAGCCAACAGATGCATATCAGGTTGCTGCTCAACTTGCCGAGGTTATCAAAAACGAACAGTTTGATGTTGTTCTATGCGGAATTGAATCGAGCGATTTTAACGGTTCTACCGTAGGGAGCATGATTGCTGAATTCTTGGAATACCCATCAGTATCAGCAGTTTCAAATCTCAACTTTGAGAATGGCGAAGCAGTTATTACCCGCGAAATTGATGGTGGTAAAGAGGTTGTAAGCGTACCTACTCCTTTTGTTGCTGTAGTACAAAAAGGTATTGCAAAAGAACCTCGTATTGCTGCAATGCGTGGTATTATGCAAGCTCGCACAAAGAAAATTAACGTGGTTGAACCAGCCGCAATTGAAGCGCTAACAGAGGTTGTGAAATTTGAACCACCTCAACCACGCGCAAAATGTATCTTTGTCGATCCTGACAACCCAAAGGAGCTTGTTGATCTACTTCAAAATCAAGCCAAAGTATTATAGTTAGTTGATAATTAAACAAAACATTAGATATGTCAGTACTAGTTTTCACTGAGAATTGGGACGGAAAATTCAAGAAGCTCTCTTTCGAGCTTGTATCATACGGAGCAAAAGTTGCCGAGATGCTCGGCACTACAGCCACCGCCCTTTCCATTGGCAATGTAGCCGACGATGAGCTTAATAAGCTTGGTGGCTACGGTGCAAAAAAAATAATTAACGTTAAAAACGACGCCCTTAGTACGCTAGATAGTCAGGCTTACGCTACAGCAATTTCAGAAATTGCTCAAAAAGAGGATGCGAAGGTTCTTGTTGTTGCAAATAACAACATGGGAAAATCCATTGCCCCAAGATTATCGGTAAGGCTAAAAGCAGCCGTTGGAGCAGATGTTAGCAAATTGCCCTTAAGCACCGATCCTTTTGTTGTTTACAAGAAGGTTTATTCGGGTAATGCATTCGCACAAGTTGCGCTTAAGTCGGATGTAAAAATAATTACCCTGGCGCAAAACTCCTTCGATCTTGTTGAAACCAACAACGAGGCAAGCATAGAGAATGCTACAGTAAGCGTTGATAACTCTATGATAAAAACTCAGGTGAAGGATGTTCAGAAGCAAACAGGGAAGCTTCTTTTAACCGATGCAGAAATTGTTGTTTCTGGTGGTCGTGGTATGAAATCGCCTGAAAATTGGCAACCACTAATTGACCTTGCTGATGCTCTAGGTGGAGCAACTGCATGTTCTCGTCCTGTATCGGATGAGGGATGGCGCCCACATGAAGAGCACACCGGACAAACTGGTAAAATTGTTGCTCCAAACCTTTATTTTGCCATTGGAATTTCAGGAGCCACGCAGCACCTTGCAGGTGTAAGCTCATCAAAATACATTGTTGCAATTAATTCCGATAAGGATGCCCCCATTTTTGAGGCAGCTCAGTACGGAATAGTAGGCGATGCCCAAAAAGTACTTCCAAAACTGGTTGAAGCCATAAAAGAAGCTAAAGCGAAATAAAAATTTCGGTTTAATTAGGGTAAGGTTCTGTACACGCTACAGTTTCTTACCCTTCCCTTAAAACATCAAAAACCAAATAATTCAACTTAACGTTATGAACCAAATAATCTTTGCCTGCGCGCTGCTGATTACTTTAGGTGTTTTTGCTTATTCTGCATCTCATTACTATCGCCTATTTAAACTCACCAGGCCCGATTTTCCAGTGCGCAACTTTGGCAAACGCTTCATGCTTATGATGAACGTTGCCATAGGTCAGAGTAAAATGTTCCGCAAGCCATTCACCGGCATTATGCATGCTCTGGTTTTTTGGGGGTTTCTGGTAATACTTGTTGGAAGCATTGAAATGGTAATTGATGGACTTTTTGGTCTGGAGCGCTCCCTAAAAGTATTGGGAGGGTTTTATGATTTCCTTATGGCTGCCGGCGATATTTTTGCGCTAATTATTGCAATTGCAATTCTGGTATTCCTGGGGCGTAGGTTCTTTATTCATATTAAAAGGTTCGAGGGCATTGAGATGAAGCACATCTCACATATTGATGCAAAAATTGCTCTTACCATCATATTCTTACTAATGGTAACCCTACTGGGGCTAAATACCAGCTACCTGGCCTATCAGGCGAAGATTGGTGGAGAGGTTCATGGTATATTTCCTGTTAGTGAATATCTATACCCACTTTTTAGTAACTATTCCGCCAGCACCATTCATATTCATCATGAAGTACACTGGTGGTCGCATATTTTGCTAATATTTATCTTTGCAAACATACTCCCCTACTCCAAGCACTTTCACGTTTTCATGTCGGTTCCCAACGTATTTCTTTCGCGCCTTGAACCACTTGGCAAAATGCCAAACATGGAGAATGTTACCCGCGAGGTAAAATTAATGATGAACCCCGATACCGCTTTTGCAGCTGCACCCGATGATGCCCCAATTGAACGCTTTGGAGTGCTCGATGCGGAGGATGCTACCTGGAAAAACTATCTCGACTCACTTGCCTGCACCGAGTGTGGACGTTGTACGTCGGTTTGTCCTGCAAACATTACTGGGAAAAAATTATCTCCAAGAAAAATTGTAATGGACCTAAGGGCAAGAATGAAGGATAAAAGCAGCGGTCTTCTTAAGAAAGGGAAAGAGTACACCGATGGTAAATCACTAATCCGCGATTACATTAGCGAGGAGGAGCTGTGGGCCTGCACAACATGTAATGCTTGCGCCACAGAATGTCCAATTAACATTGATCACCCAAAACTGATTCTCGATATGAGACGATATTTAGTTATGGAGGAAGGTTCAGCACCGGGTGAGATAAAAGCTGTATTTAACAATATTGAGAACAATGGTGCCCCATGGCAGTACTCTGCTGAGGATAGAATGATTTGGGCTGAGGGGCTTGAAATACCAAAATAATCAACTTCACCTTGTTTAGTTGAGATAATTTTCTTCAATCAGACTGATAAATTAAAATACGATATGGAGACCCAAAAATTAAATGTACCCGTAATGGCCGACCTTTTTGCAAAGGGTGAGAAACCCGAGTATTTATTCTGGGTAGGCTGCGCGGGAGCTTTCGATGATAGGTACAAGAAGGTTGTAGGTTCCTTTGCAAAAATATTGTCATACCTTAATATTGATTATGCCGTTCTGGGAAAGGAAGAAACCTGCACGGGCGACCCTGCTAGAAGAGCCGGCAACGAGATGCTATATCAAATGCAGGCAATGCAGAATATTGAGATTTTCAAGATGTACGAAATCAGTAAGATAATCACTATCTGCCCGCATTGTTACAACATCTTTAAAAACGAGTACCCCGATTTGGGAGGCAATTACGAAGTAATAAACTACCTTGAACTGCTCGATAATCTCATTAAAAGCGGTACGCTTAAAGTTGATATTAGTAAGTTCTCCGATGTAAATATTACTTTTCACGACCCTTGCTACCTTGGAAGAGCCAACAATATTTATGATGAGCCACGCAGGGTACTAAACTCCCTAACATCTAATCTGGTTGAGATGGACAGGAACAAGAGCTTCGCTCTATGCTGTGGCGCTGGTGGTGG
>JAWLEY010000049.1:0-14179 GCA_041685855.1 Perlabentimonas sp.
AAAAAATAATGCTGCTTTCGCTTGTTTTATAACCAAAAGTAACCATACCACTCTCTGTAAACTTAACGGCATTGCTTACAAGATTCCAAACTATTTGTCTGATTTTTTCTTCGTCTGTTCGTATTTGTATATTCTCATCTGTTTTGGGAACATCTAGCTTAAGTTCAATTCCTTTTCCCTGGGCAATGGGTTGATAAATGATGTAGATTTTCTTTAATACTTCCAACGGTTTTACTTCAGTCAAATCAATGGTTTCTTGATTTGTTTCAATGTTGGCAACGCTTAATATATCATTTACAATGGATAGGAGCTGATTGCTGTTCTTAATAATAATCTCAGAGTAATGTTTTCGCTTCTCAGCAGGAATGTTCTCTTTATTCAGGAGCACCGAAAATCCGCAAATTGAATTCATTGGCGTGCGAATTTCATGTGAGATGTTCTGCAAAAATGCTGTTTTTAACCTGTCGCTCTCCTCTGCCTTTTGCTGCGATAAGCGGAGCTTAACAATATACCTCCTTAGAATAAGGTAAAAAAGTATAGCGGTTGTAATTACGTAAAACCAACCCTTATAGGTTTGTGCCTGGCTAAGAATGTTTGAATTTTCTGAGAATAGGAAATGTAAAAAACGGTCTGAAAACAGAATCCATAAAAAACCAATCAGAAGATAGGCTAGGGTTATTCTATGTTCAAACCTAAAACGCTTCATTTTTTTGTACTTTTAATCTTAACTAATAAAAGTACAAAAAAAGAGCAGTATACATTCAAAAAATAAAATTTTTTTTGAAAAGGATATTAATCGACCAGCTTCACTTTAACGGCATTAAGGCCTTTTAAACCTTTTTCGGTTTCAAAAGTAACTCTATCACCCTCCATCACATCATCTAACAAACCATTAACATGAAAAAAGATGCTGTCTCCATTCTCATTATCCTTTATAAAACCGTAACCTTTTGATTCGTTAAAGTGAGTAACCTTCCCTTTTCTAATCAGGTCGGCCTCATCAGGTGGTGCTTGGCGTTCAACACTTACTTCAATATCTTCTTTCTTAACCTTTTTCTTTTTATCAGGGTCTGGTGGAGTTGATGTTAAGTTACCAAACTCATCAACGTAGGCTATCATATCATCAAGCGATGAAGTCTTCTCGTTGGTATTGGCCTTACGTTCCTCTTTCTTTTGTAGCTTATCCTTCTTTTTCTTAAGGCGCTTCTTCTCTTTTTCTCTCTTGTTAAAAGTTTCTTGCGATCTTCCCATATTCGGTTTTATTGTTAATAAAAAAGATAATGTATAATGGGGTATTAACCTAAACAATACACTATCAGTACAAAAGCATTTTAAGAATCAAAATACTTATTGTTACATGTTACAAAAGTAAGCAAAAGAGTTGGTACAGCCAAATTCAATTGATAATCAGTAAAATAATTTTTCAAGTGTATCGCTGCATAATCAAGGTGAGTTTTCTAGTTTTATGGAAATTTTTAACTCTATGCTTATGAAAACAAAAAAACTACTTTAATTGAAATGGCCTGTGAGCAGGTGGATGGCTTTATGCAGATGTACTGCAAATTAAAGCAAAATATCTTGCTAAACGGATACAGCCAGTCCACTTTGGTTAACTATGCAAGATGTATTTCCAAAATTAGCCTGCATTTTAATGCTCTTCCCTGGGTAATTGATGAGGAAAAAATTAACGAGTACTTACTTTTAGTAAAGGAGAAAGAAGGTAGAAGCATGTCTTATTTTAAACATACTGTTTACGGATTGCGCTACCTTTTCCGTTCAATGGGTCATGAAAGCACAATTTTAAAAGCCCCTCGAATAAAGAGAACTTTTAATTTGCCAATGGTACTCAGCAAGGAAGAATGTAAACAACTTTTTAAAACTCCACAAAATTCCAAAAACAAGCTGCTATTAATGCTTGCCTATGGCTGCGGATTAAGAATTAGGGAGGTTGTGAATATTAGGGTTACTGACGTTTATTTTGACAGAAGACAACTCCATATTCGTCAGAGTAAATGCTGGAAAGACAGGTATGTAACTCTTCCTGAATTGCTAATAGTTAAACTCAAAGAACATGTTTACAATAAAGAACCTAACGAGTTTCTTTTTAAGGGGAATGCAGCCAATGGCGGAATGAGTACAAGCGGAGTACAATGGGTGATGAGGGAAATAGTAAGAAAAAGCGGATTAACAAAACAACCTAGTTTACATACGCTTCGTCATAGTTTTGCAACCCATGCCATAGAGGATGGACAAAATCTATTTAGGATTAAAGAGCAGCTGGGCCATGAGAACATTGAAACTACCATGCGATACTTGCATGTTGCAAGGGTGTATGACCCCAAACAATTTACAAGCCCATTTGACACCTTGTTCCTGGTTAAGTAAAGCAGGTTCTATAATGATAAACAGAAAATAAGTGATAGCATTTGCACAAGAACACCCATTATCACTGCTTTTTTAACTTTTGTTATAGGCAGTGACAGGGTGTTTATACCCTGCTCCTACTAGTTAGCACTATAATTCTCCCAATGTGGCTAGAAGTTCACGAACACTCTCCACTGAGTCGATATAGTAGTGCGCTTTTGTGCTTTTTGTTCCTACCTTAATCGTAAATGCCTCGTCGGGCATGGCTCCAAAGGTGTATTCGTCTGTCCAGTCATCGCCAAGTGCAATTACAAAATCGTAGATGTTTTTAGCAAGCTGCTGACCAGCAGCTCTCCCCTTATTTATGCCTGAATTCTTAATCTCAATAACCTTATCGCCATCCATAATTTCAAGGTTAAGGTTGGAAACCAAGTCCCGAAGTTCATCCTTCAGCTCCCACGCACGCTGAATACCCAAATCTGGGTCAGCATTACGATAGTGCCAAACAAGTGAATAGTTCTTCTCTTCAAGGAATGTACGGGGCGTTCTATCTGTATAAAAATTAATAAGTGGGCGAATTATATCCATCCACTCCTTATCAATCTGCTCCAGCATACCCCAGTCGCCTCCTTTGGGCTTAACCCATACACCATGCTCAGCAATAAATGTGATTTGAGAAAAATCTTTAAACCAACGGCCAAGCGTTTCTTTGTCTCTGCCACTAATTATAACAACATGATTCCTCTTATCGTTAACAAGTGACCTGAGAATAGTGTAGAGCTCTTCATTAGGAATAGCTTTCTGCGGGTCTTTATGAAAGCCCGTAAGAGTGCCATCATAATCGAGGAAAACTATTCTGCTCTTTGCTGCCTTGTAGGAACTCATAATCTTTTTAATGATGCTTGGGGAGATTTTTCGAGTCAGGTTGGTTTCCTGCATTTTCTTTACATCACTCAAAGCGTTTAGGATATCGGTTGCCCACTTCTCCTCGTTATAAACCTGAAGTCGCTTTTGCATAATTATATTACGCTGCTTCTGCTCTTCCAAAGGCATTTCAATAGCCTGCTTAATTGCCTCGGCCATTTCTGGAATATTATTTGGATTAACCAGTATTGCCTCGCTCATCTCCTTGGCGGCCCCTGTCATCTCACTTAAAATGAGTACCCCGGTTTGGTCTGTTCTGGAAGCAACATATTCTTTGGCAATTAAATTCATGCCATCACGCAGTGGAGCAACCAGAGCTATGTTAGATACGGAATACATCTCCACCATCTCCTCCCTGGTTAATGGTCTGTAGAAATACCATATTGGCATCCAGGTAGCGGTTCCGTAAGTTCCGTTAATTCTGCCAACAAGCTCGTCAACCTTACGTTTTAAAGTTTGGTACTCAGCAAGAACCTCGCGCGAGGGCATTACGAATAAAGCAAGGCATATTTCGGCATGATATTGTGGATTGGACTCCAGAAATTTTTCATACGCTTCGAGTCTTTGGGGAATTCCCTTTGCGTAATCGAGCCTGTCAAAAGAGAGCATTAGCTTGGCGTGGTCATTATTTACTGCTCTTTTTATAAAATCGTGACTCAAACCCGTGCTAGATGCTTCGGAGTCGGCCCTAAACTGCTTAAACTTTTCTTGGTAATATGAAAAATCAACACCCATGGGGAAGTTATCTACCTTTACTACCCTCTCATCTAGTTTAACCGTGTTTAATACATTATCGTAACCCAATAAACGGCGTACCGAGCTCATGAAGTGTCGTTCGTAATCGAACGTATGGAACCCTATTAAATCGGAGCCAAGCATACCCTCAACAATTTCCTTTCGCCAAGGTAATGCACGAAGTATCTCATAGGAAGGGAAAGGGATATGAAGGAAGAACCCAATGGTTAAATCCTGATTGGCCGCTCTAAGTATCATGGGGAGAAGCAGTAGGTGATAATCGTGAACCCAGATAGTATCTCCCTTCTGTGCTATTTTTAAGATTAATTCGGCAAACTTTTGGTTTACCTGCTTGTAATGTTCCCAAAAATCGGGGTTAAACTCACTATGCTGCGTAAAATAGTGAAAAAGCGGCCAAAGGGTTGCATTACAAAAACCATAATGATGATTAATAACCTCGTTATCGGTAAACTCTAATGGATAACAATTTTGTTCGTTAAGTTTCTGATAAATACTTTCTCTTTCTTCGGAACTCATGTCAATACCCTCATCGCCTGGCCAACCAACCCAACAGCAATCTTTCTGATTGTAGTATTCATCAATTTTATTAGGCGTTCTTATAGATTTTTCTATAAGCTTAACCTCTCCTGACTCCCTTATTATTTGAAATGGTAGTTTGTTCGATACAATTATAAGCTTACTCATAAAACTTGGTTTTATAGTGAATACCCTACTTCAAAAAACTTTACTATATTAGCAAAATAATACCAATTTTTCAAAATTTTCTGTAATAAGCAGATTGCGTTTAATATGGTATTATTTGGAATTGAACTAAAATCATTACTATTATGAATAAGTATAGCTTCGATGCAGTAATATTCGACTTGGATGGCGTAATTACCAAAACAGCCCTCGTACACGGTGCAGCATGGAAAGCCATGTTTGACGATTTTCTGATGGACTGGAGCAAAAAGCACGGCAAACCATTTGTTGAGTTTACCCATACCAACGATTATTTGCCCTATGTTGATGGAAAACCTCGCTATAAAGGGGTGGAATCGTTCCTAAAATCAAGGGGCATTAACATTCCATTCGGCAGCCCAGAAGACTCACCCCAAAAAGAAACTATTTGTGGGCTAGGCAATAGAAAGAACAAAGCTTTTAACGATATTCTTAAGCGTGATGGTGTTGAGGTTTACGAGTCAACAGTGGCCCTGCTGGATGAGTTGAAAGCCGCCAATATTAAACTAGGGGTAGCCTCCTCAAGCAAAAATTGTAAGTTAGTACTGGAGAGTGCAAACTTACTTCACTACTTTGAAACAAGGGTTGATGGTGAAGTTTCTGTTGAGTTAGGATTACATGGTAAACCTGAACCAGACATTTTCACTGTGGCTTGTGATAATCTTGGCGTATCATACTATCGTTCTGTTGTGGTTGAGGATGCTGTTTCGGGAGTGCAAGCGGGTAAAAAAGGAAACTTTGGTTTGGTGCTTGGCGTAGCCAGAGAAGATAATGCCCGTGAGCTGAAGATAAATGGAGCCGATTTAGTTGTTTCCGATTTAGATGAACTGGAAGGTATAGGTGGAATTGAAAAATGGTTTGACGAGGGCCTTAACAAGGAACTTTGGTCAATTAGCCATTACGGATACGATACGCAAAAGGAGAAATCCAGAGAGGCACTACTTACAGTTGGTAATGGGTATTTTGGCACAAGGGGTGCACTTGAGGAAACCGATGCCAACCCCAATAACTACCCAGGAACCTACATGGCTGGGCTGTTCAACAGGCTTAAATCGCCGGTTGGCGATAGAATGATTGAGAATGAAGATTTTGTGAACGCCCCAAACTGGCTGCCTATCACATTTAAGATTGCCGAAGGCGAATGGTTCGACCCCAATACCGATGAAGTAGTAGAACTGGAAAGAAGCCTTGATTTCCGTAGCGGTGTTCTTAATAAAAAAATGATTGTTTCCGATAAGGACGGCCGTGAAACATTAATTGAATCGCGACGATTTGCCAGCATGGCCAACCCTCATCATGCTGCCATTGACTACTCCTTAACCCCATTAAACTACAATGGCTACATCAGGGTTAAATCCAGACTTTACGTACCAGAAAAGAATGAAGGCGTTGAGCGTTACAAGCAGCTAAACCAGAAGCACCTTACGCCTGTTAAGCAGGGAGCAAAAAATGGGCTATCGTATGTGCTGGCAAAAACTACTCAATCGGGCATAGATATAGCCGTTGCGGCTAAACTTGAGGTGTTTTACGAAGCTAAGCCATTGGCTACAAACTATCGGATTAAAGAGGACGATGGATGGGTTAACACCTACCTTAAGGCATCTGTAAAAGAGGGTGAAACCTTGCGGATAGAGAAGCTCGTTTCAATTTGTAACTCTCTATCTACAGAAACTCCCAAACCTTTGGATTTTGCGCTCGAAGATGTAAAGAAGTTAAAGTCGTTTGGTATAATGCATGCCGCCAGCATCAGAGCTTGGGAGTTGCTTTGGGATAAGGCAGATGTTCGTATTACTGGCGACAGGATAGCACAGAAGCTACTTAGGATGCACATATACCACTCGCTGGTAACCACTTCGCCACATAATAAGAATATTGATTTTGGAATTCCCGCAAGAGGTCTGCACGGAGAAGCTTACCGTGGTCATATTTTCTGGGATGAGCTATACATCCTGCCATTCTACTGTCTGCATTTCCCTGAAATTGCCAAGTCGGTTCTTATGTATCGATACCGCAGGCTCGACAAGGCCCGCGAGTATGCCAAAGAGCATGGTTACCAGGGAGCCATGTTCCCCTGGCAAAGTGGCAGCAACGGCAGGGAAGAAACACAGGTGGTTCACCTTAATCCAATATCTGGCGAATGGGGCGACGATTACAGCTCGCTTCAGCGCCATATCTCAATTGCAGTGGCATACAATGTTTGGAACTACTACAACATCACCCACGATATTGATTTTATTAGCAACTACGGAGCCGAACTATTCCTGGACATTTGCCGCTTCTGGGCAAGCAAAACTAAACTCAATCAGGAAACCGACAAGTACGAAATTGATAATGTAATGGGTCCCGATGAGTTTCATGAGAAGTTTCCTGGCTCAGATAGTGGAGGGGTAAAAAACAATGCCTACACTAACATAATGGTGGTGTGGCTGTTTAACAGGGCTTTCGACCTTATGCAAAGAATGAATCAGGACAAAAAACAAAAGGTTCTTGAAAAAATTGGACTTAAGGAGGATGAGCTGCAAAAGTGGCACAAGGAAATAAAAAGGATGAGTCTTTCAATATCTGATGAGGGCATTATTGAACAGTTTGATGGTTACTTTAACCTTAAGGAACTCGACTGGGATGCCTACCGAGAAAAGTATGACAATATTCACCGCATGGACAGGATATTGAAGGCTGAGGGAAAATCGCCCGATGAGTATAAAGTTTCCAAACAGGCCGATACCCTCATGACTTTCTACAATATTGATGAAGAAAAGGTAACAGGCATCATAAATGAATTGGGCTACGAGCTCCCTAACGATTACCTTAAAAGAAACTTTGACTACTACCTTAAGCGATGCTCACATGGTTCAACTTTAAGCAGGGTGGTTCATGCATATATTGCCTCCTTCCTTGGTCGTAACGAGTTAAGTTGGCAGTTCTATTTTGAGGCACTTAAGAGCGATTATGTAGATATTCAGGGAGGTACTACAGCGGAAGGAATTCATATGGGCGTTATGACAGGAACCGTTCTAATGGCTATAACAGCATTTGCAGGCCTTAACTTTCATGGCGATAAATTAACCCTCAGCCCTAATCTTCCTAAACACTGGAAAGACATCTCCTTTGGATGCACTTTCAGGGGCGTTGAGTATAGTTTTACTATTAGTAAAGATAAAATTAGCATTACCGGAGGCAAGGATGGAGAAAGAGTGATTGTTAAAGGGAAAGAACTTGTTCTTGAAGCGAATAAAGAGGTTGAAATTAATTTGTAGAAATAACCCTTTTGTAATCGCAGAACTACAAACAATTACTAACAATTTATTATCCCGTTACTGTCACGCTTATCAATTTTGCTGACTTTAGCGGGTTCTTTTTATCTCTTTCCATTAATATCCTACAAACGAGCAACTGCACGATATTTTGTGATAATATTTACAAATATTGGGCAATAAAATTATAAAGTATTTTTTCTGATTTTAAACTAAAACATTTGCGCTAATAAAAATGATTTTTGCTTAGGTACCCTACCTTCAATCCAATAAAAAAACTTAGCTTTGCGTGCAAACAAAACAACTTTATGCTAGGAGATATACTACTAATTAACGATTTACATAAAGCAGCGGCAGAATCGCTCATGGAGCACGTTCTCTCCGACAGGGAGAAGAAACTTAAAGAGAATCCAAACTATAAATATATTGTTGCCATTTCGGGCGAATCGGGAGCTGGTAAATCTGAACTATCGCATTCTCTGGCAAAGCTTCTGAAGGAGAAAAACCTGAGGGTTAAGGTTATACATGCCGATAATTATTACAATATCCCACCGCTACTCCGGAAGGAATGGCGCCTGAATAAAGGCCTTAATGTTATTGGGCCAAATGAGTACAACTGGGATTTACTAAATAAAAATATCAGGGAATTTAAGGAGGATATGATAGCCAAAATTCCTTGCATTGATATAATTCCCGAACAGGTTGATGATTTAATTACTGATTTTCAGAAAATTAATCTGCTAATTATTGACGGGCTATATGCTATTAAGGTGGACGAAGTAGATTTACGAGTATTCATTGACCTAACCTACCGCGAAACAAAAATGATGCAATTAATGCGTGGTAAGGAGAGTGTAAACGAGCACAGAGCCAAGATATTGCAAAGGGAGCACATGGGGGTTGTTTCACTAAGACCTATGGCCGACCTAATTGTTGACAAAAGTTACAACGTGCTCCCAGCAAATAAAGACCAAAAGGAAAAGTAATATACTTTAACCTTGACTAATCAATAATTCTAACTTCCGTTGTTACAGGAATGGCCTTTCTGTATACGGCACTCACACCACAGTAACGCTCCTCTGAAAGGTTAACAGCCTTCTTTAGCTTATCAACAGGAAGGTTGCTACCCTTAAATTCAAAAATTACATTCATTGAGGAGTAGTGCTTTGGATGCTCTTCGGTATGTTCGGCCTCTACTTTAATGGTGAGTCCCTCATACTCAACCCGCATCTTTTTTAGTATTGATACAACATCCATACCGGTACAACCTGCCAAAGCAACAAGCATAAATGGCTTTGGTCTTGGACCTTTGTTGTTTCCACCAGCCTCTGGCCCAGCATCAATCTGAATTTTATGTCCATTCAGTTCTGTTTCAAAAGACATGTCACCTTGCCAATCGAGAGAAATTTCTGCTTTACTCATATTATTTTGTTTATATTTTATTACTAACACGATTAATACATAAGTGTTTAACTTTTTACCTTCAGGCTATCCTGCAATTATTTTGATTTTGCCACGAAATAGTTTCTAATTACCAGACCCAAAAGTTTTAAAACTCTCCTTGTAAAAAAAGTCTTTGGGCGTTACGCTGAGAACTGGTATAGGCGATTTATTAAGCATTTGCTGAGCGTTTGTTCCAAGTAGCAAGTCAGCAAGGCTATCGTCCTGTTCTGTCATAATTGAAATAAGGTTAGCATTAACCTTCTCCGCAAAATCAATGGTTGTTTTAACCATACTGCTCCCAGACTTGTGTTCAAGGGTAAACTCAACACCATGCTCCTTAATAAAATCGCAGGCCTGCTTGCTGTATGCGCTCACCTTTTCCTCTGCCTCTTCAATACCAGTATAGGTATATGCTAACACATGAATTTTAGCATTGAATGCTTTTGCAATCTCTATGGTAAGGGGTACTTTCTGGCGGGTCTCTTTTGTTGTATCAATAGGTAGTACAATGTTATTAATATCGGTTGACTTCAACTCCTTCCTAACCGTAATTACGGGAATATCCGATGATGATATAATTTTTAGCGCATTGCTACCAATAAAAAGCTCCTCAAACCCTGACGCTCCATGGGTAGATGTTATAATTATGGACTTTTCAAAAGCCTGAGCTTGATGTACAATCTCTTTATAAATCTTCCCCTTTTTAATAATATACTCAAGTTTACTCGCATCGTGCATCTTTGGAGAGTAATCCTTCAGAAGGCCCTCAAAGGCTCTGGTTGCCACTTTCTTTTCATCTTCAGTGTTTAGCTTACCAATCTCGTACGGATGCTTTATTACGTAAACCATCTGGATATTACACTTATGCTTGTTAGCAAAAACAATGGCTAAGTCTAGCCCGTTTAACGATTCCTCTGAGAAGTCTATTGGAACAATTATGTTTTTCATTATCAGGTTATTTTAAAAATTGTGAATACTCTTCCAACAAATTTATACGATTTTTATTACATTTTGCTTAGTTTTAAAAATATTTTACCATTGCTTTGCCAATAATATCTCTGGTGCACACCCTCAGATATTCTATAATACAGTACACATTTTAAAATGGTTAATAAAGATTTATCATCATACTATAACATTACCAAATATGCCAGAAAGCCCAGCGCAGTGGTAAAAATTGGTAGTACCCCACTTGGTGGCAGCAATCCTATTCGCCTGCAAACCATGACCTCCACCAACACAAATAGCATTAACGAAACAGTTGAACAGTCTATTAGAGCCGTTGAGGCAGGAGCAGAGTATATACGAATAACAACACAAGGGGTTAGAGAAGTGAAAAGTCTCGAAAAGATAAAGGCTGAGCTTCGAAATAAGGGATACGAAACGCCACTCATTGCCGACATACATTTTAACCCCTCAGCAGCACTTGAAGCTGCAAAGTTTGCAGACAAAATCAGGATTAACCCTGGGAACTACTCTGACAAGTCCCGAACATCGGCAGTTAACCTATCCAAGTCCGATTATGAAGCGGATTTGCTAAAAGCAGAAGAACGCTTTCTGGGTCTGCTTGAAATATGCAAGCAGAACAATGTTGCCATTCGTATTGGTGTTAATCATGGCTCTCTCTCGCACCGCATTATGAACCGCTACGGCGATACACCCGAGGGAATGGCTCATTCCGCAATGGAATTTTTACGAATATGCCATAAACACAACCATCATCAGCTTGTGGTTAGCATGAAATCGAGTAATACGAGGGTAATGGTTCAGGCTACCCGCTACTTGTATAAAATGATGAATGATGAGGGGATGAGCTACCCACTCCACCTAGGAGTAACAGAGGCTGGCGAGGGAGAGGATGGTCGTATTAAATCGGCAGTTGGTATTGGCGCCCTTCTTGTTGATGGACTTGGCGATACGGTTAGGGTATCGTTAACTGAGGAACCTGAAAAGGAGATTCCTGTGGCAAAGTTACTGGTTGGCCTTTTTAAAAACTGGAAGAATCAAAAGGTTACAACCATTCCTAAAACAATAAAAGTTAACCCATTTCAATATAGTAAGCGTAAAACAGCATCAATACTCAATATTGGAGGCGAGAACGCCCCAATTGTAATGGCCAATCTTTCTCAACAAAACCAGCTTCATTTAAAAAATATTGAGGAATGGGGATGGACATTCAACAACGCTATTGGAGAATGGATAGCTAGCGAGCATGCTGCCGATTACTTTTATACTGGCGAAGCTTCAATAGCCCAGCTTCCCGATCCAGATGGTTTGCCGCTTGTTGGTTATAACAAGAACTGTAAGTATAGGTGGTTCAAGTTAAGTTCCTCTGATTTTAAGAAAGATACACCACAAGAACCATACTTTATTGAGGCCAATGCCAACTCATTAGGTATAGAGCAAATTAAACTGCTAAAAAATCACCCTTCGGCCATAATTATACTAAAAGCAAACTCACCATACCAATTTTATAATGTACGCAATATCATCTTTTCGTTAATAGAAAGTGATATTGATAATCCATGTGTTATCTCATTTGGTTTTCCTGAAGCATCTCCTAGTAATCTACAAGTAGAATCCGCAGCCATTGCTGGTTCACTTTTTCTTGATGGGATGGGCGATGGACTAATAATCTCTGCACCTCAACAAATCACCCAAAAAAGCATTAGGGCAGCTGCTTTTGGAATACTGCAGGCCGCAAGGGTTAGAATTACACGTACCGAGTTTATTTCGTGCCCTGGTTGTGGCAGAACACTTTTTAACCTTAACGAAACCTTACGCAAGGTTAAGGAGAAAACCGCTCATTTAAAAGGATTGAAAATTGGCGTAATGGGCTGCATAGTTAACGGACCAGGCGAAATGGCCGATGCCGATTATGGGTATGTGGGCTCAGGCAAAGGCTTGGTTACATTGTATAGAAAAAAGGAGATAATTCAAAAGAACATACCAGAATCGCAAGCGGTTGATAAGCTTATTCAGCTTATTAAAGACAACAACGATTGGCCTGAACCCTAGCATTGTGAAGAAACAATTTACTATACAAAAACTTTTTTTGAGGAAATCATTGCTGATTTACCATAGAATCTTAGTACCTTAGCTTTGTTGGGATATCTTTAATGCTTGGCGCAACATGGCAAAAATACTTGTAGTTGACGATGATTCGAGCTTCTGCATTATGCTCAAAACCTTTTTATCAAAAAAAGGGCATGATGTGCAGGACGCCTTTTCTGTTAGTGAGGCACTAAAACTGCTAAAAACCGAAAAGTTTGATATTATACTCACCGATTATCGCCTGCCCGATGGTTCGGGCCTTGATATTTTACAAGAGGGGAAGAGTTTACAACCAAGCCCAGGTGTAGTTATAATGACTGGTTACGCAGATATCCGCATGGCCGTTAAAACTATAAAATTGGGAGCCTTCGATTATGTGGCAAAACCCATTAATCCCGATGAGATTTTGCTAACAATTCAAAACCTGCTGGCACAAAAGGACTCCACGGATAAAAAGGGTGAAAAGAAAACCAAAAAACCAACAGACTCAGAAAGTGTTTTTATTCAGGGTGTTAGCGATAATGCTCAGGAGGTTAAGAGTTATGTTGATTTGGTTGCTCCTACCAACCTTTCGGTTATTATTCAGGGAGACAGTGGTACTGGTAAAGAGTATGTGGCGCGAAGAATTCATGAACAGAGCAAGCGCAAGGATAACCCTTTTGTAGCCGTTGATTGCGGTGCACTCTCTAAAGATTTAGCACTTAGCGAGTTCTTTGGTCATATAAAAGGTTCCTTTACCGGGGCCATATCCGACAAAACCGGACAGTTTGAAGTGGCCAACGGTGGGACCCTCTTTCTCGATGAGATTGGAAACTTATCATACCAGGTACAGGTTAACTTGCTACGTGCCATACAGGAGAGAAAAATTAAGCCCATAGGAAGTAACCGTGAGGTTAAGGTTGATGTAAGAATTATTGCCGCCTCAAACGATGACCTGCAAGAAGCTGTTAGGCATGGCGAGTTCAGAGAGGATTTGTATCATAGATTGAATGAGTTCTTTATATATGTTGCCCCGTTAAGCGATAGGCTAAAAGATTTACACCTTTTTGCGAATCAGTTCTTAAGCTTTGCCAACAGCGAGTTGGATAAAAACATCAGTGGCTTTACCAGCCAAGCTATGGAAGCTTTCAACCACTATTCCTGGCCGGGAAATATTAGGGAGCTGAGAAATGTTATAAGGAGAGCCGTGCTGGTAGAACAGGGTTCACAAATTTCTGTCAAGAGCCTTCCTCCCGAAATAATATCGAGCAAATATAAACAGAACAACTCCTCAAGCTCAAACAGCCAGCCCGAGAACCTTAAGCAGCTCAAGGAGTTGGCCGAAAAGGATTTAATATTATCTACTCTCGAAAAGGTAAGGTACAATAAGAGTAAGGCAGCCAACTTACTCAACATCGACCGTAAAACCCTTTACAACAAGATGAAGCAGTACGGGTTGCAGATATAATTTTTCGGAAATCCCCCTTTTTAAATTGTAGAAAAACGCATATAATTAAGGCGGAATAGTGCTTTTTTATAGAAATAGTTGATATTGGAAAACTTTAGAGTTAATTTGCTAATAAAACCGTCATGAAGAATACTTTCAATTTCCCCTCAAGAATACTACCACTTTTTTTCCTACTCTTTTTTTATGGTAACCTATCTGCTCAAACTACTTCCATTGC
>JAWLEY010000290.1:0-3238 GCA_041685855.1 Perlabentimonas sp.
GTTCGAGTATTAAGGTAATTAAGATCTGCATACATCTGCTTTGGATTAACTTTAGGGTCATAAACGTGTATTTGCGCTTTATCATCCAGAAGTTGATCTGCTACGTATATAGCAGCAGATTCTCTTGTGTCGTTGGTATCCTTTTTGAAAGCCCATCCTAAAAAGGCAATCTTTTTGCCCGATACCGTATTGTATAAAGTGCTAATAACCTGATCGGCAAAGCGTCGTTTTTGATAGTCGTTCATTATAATGACCTGTTCCCAGTAGTCGGCCACCTCCTGCAGCCCCAAGCTACGGCAAATATAAACCAGGTTAAGTATGTCTTTTTGGAAGCAGGATCCGCCAAACCCAACCGACGATTTCAGAAACTTTGGACCAATTCGGCTATCTGAGCCTATGGCTCTAGCTACTTCATCCACATCTGCCTCAGTTGATTCGCAAAGAGCACTAATTGCGTTAATTGAAGAAACCCTTTGTGCAAGGAAGGCATTAGCAACCAGTTTGGATAATTCCGATGACCAAACGTTAGTTAGCAATACTCTATCTCGGGGCATCCAGTGAGCGTAAATATCTGCAAGGGCATCCATAGCGGCTTTCCCTTCAGGTAGGTGTTGATCGCCCCCAATAAGTACCCTGTCGCCATGAAGCAGATCGTTTATGGCAGTACCCTCAGCTAAAAACTCTGGGTTTGAAAGCACCTGAAACTTAATTCCGTTGCCAGTATTTGATAGGATAGATTTTATTGCTTGAGCGGTACGAACGGGTAGGGTTGATTTTTCCACCACAATCTTATCCTCAGTTGCAACCTCGGCAATTTGGCGGGCGCATAGCTCAACAAATTTTAAATCTGCAGCCATCCCTTTACCTTTTCCGTAGGTCTTGGTGGGTGTATTAACAGATATAAAGATCATCTCTGCATCCCTGATCCCTTTTTCAATGTCAGTTGAGAAAAAAAGATTATTACCGCGAGTTTTGGCAACCACCTCTTTTAGACCAGGTTCGTAAATGGGAAGGTTCTCCAGATTGTCATCATTCCACTGGCTAATTCGTTGTGGGTTAATATCCACTACGTTAACTTTAATTTCAGGGCATTCTTGAGCAATAACGGCCATAGTTGGGCCTCCAACGTAACCTGCACCAATACAGCAGATATTCTTTATATGCATTGTTTAATATTTAGCTGTTTTTTAATAATCTAAAGACATTTTTAAAGTTGCCCAATTATTGTAACAATAACCAGCGCAATGGATGATAATGTTGATCCAATTGAGAGCGTTTCCTGAACGGTTCTTTCCTTTTTAGGTGGTTTTTCAGGAACTATTATCTCTGCCCCAGGCTCAATCCTTGGGTAGGATTTGAATAGAATGTAGTTTCTTGTTCGGTCAACGGAGCCATTCGGGTATATTACAAATACCTTAGATTTTTTTGCATTTTCAGCAAATCCTCCTGCGCTCGACACGTAGTTTCTCACACCCTTGTTTTTTTCATAACGTGTTATTACCGGATTAAGAACGGCTCCGTTAAGCCTTACGGTTTGGAGTTCCTGAGGTATCTTTATTACATCCCCTTCCATTAAAAAGAGATCTTCTGAGCTGTGGGGGTTTTTCATTATGTATTCCAAATCAATCCCTATGGGTTGATAGTCGCTGTATGATTCGTTTAGATTAAGTTCGGTATCTTCAATTTTTAGCGAATCAATTTTTTGCAGCTTCTCTTTCTGCTCATCATCTAACTTTCTAAGCAAGGTTGCTCCAGGGAGATATCCTTCCTTGGTTATTCCCCCAGCACGGTTTACAAGGTCCGAAATACGTTCATTCTTTTTTATAATGGCATAGTTCCCTGGAAACACAACTTCCCCTTTAGCTTCTACTAATATTTGGTCTGAATATCCTGGTGACCGTCTTATGAAAATTATGTCAAAAGGCTCCAGTTCAAAGGAGGAGGCCTGATCTGTAAGTGCAAGATTTTCGTCAAGAGGGAAAGTATAAACTTCGGCCATTTTATTAATCGATTCTTTAGAGTTTCTGTCATTAACTCTTCTGGCAACTTCAACACGGGCCAAGGATGCTGCATCTTTTAAACCTCCAGCTTTCCTTACAACTTCTCCCAGTGATATTCTATCGGCGTATGAATATTTGCCAGGTTTCTGAACCTCCCCAACAATATTGATTGATCTTTCCTGATGCAGTTCAAGTATTGAACTAACGTACACTACATCCTCTCTTTGAAGTATTATGTTTTGTGATCCTTCGCTTAAAAGCTCTTTTAAGTTTACGTCAATAACCTCTAATTCCAGATCATCTTGTAAGCGGTAAATTGCGGCCCTGTTAGTGAATGCATCCTCTCTTAAACCTTCGGCTTTCTCAATTAAATCCTTGAGTGTCATGCCGCTTGTTAGTGCGTATTCACCTTCCCTGAATACGGCTCCACTAATTGTAACCCTGTTCTCATATCTGTTTAATATTTCATCAACCATTATCTCATCACCATTTTTTAATAAAAACGATGAGAAAAGTTCTGAGGGAACACTGAGGAGTTTCCTTTCCTTGTCGGTTTTTCGGCTTACTACCAGTTGTTTGCTGTAAGCATCAGAGGATAGGCCTCCAGCATAGTATATTAGGTCTTCAAGGGTTTCTTGCGACCTCATCTCATATATTGCGGGTCTAACAACTTGTCCGGAAATCTTTGTTCTATTTTTAAAAGGCTCGATAAAAATTAGATCATTATTTTTTAGGCGAACGTTTTTGAAGGATTTCCCTTTTATTAGGAAGTCATATAGGTCAATTGATTCAATAAGTTCATCATTTCTAAAAATCTTAATTTCTCTAAAAGTACCACTCTCGCCAGGTCCTCCTGCAAGGTATAGTGCATTGAAAGCCGAAGCAAATGCAGGTAGGGTGTATGTACCGGGCAGGAACGCATCTCCTGCTACTGTTACGTTGATGCTTCGAATATTACCTAATGAAACTTGAGCAAAGGTGTTTGGATTTTCCCCTTTAAGCCCTGAGTATATGGAGGAAAGCTTGTTGATGATAATTTCTGATGCTTTCTCAATGGTAAGTCCAGATATTTGAATTGGTCCTATGCTTGGCAATGTTATTTGCCCTTCGGGGGAAACAAGAAGCCTTGTTGATTGATGGGAAGCACCCCATACTTCAATTACTATTTCGTCACCAGGTCCTATTTGGTAGTTGGGTGGGGTTGGTATGTTTAGGTTGGGCTCAAAAGTTAAGAAGGT
>JAWLEY010000291.1:0-3235 GCA_041685855.1 Perlabentimonas sp.
CTCAGCTCGTTTATTTGGCTTATAACCAGCGGTATCATTATTCTAAAGAAAAGAAAAAAGAAGAACCACAGGGTTATTAAGCCAACTGCGGCACCTAGTGGTCTTGGTGGTTGCCAGCCTTTTATATTAATACTGCCAACTAAATCTACAATGGGTTTCCCAATTAATGAAAGCACAGCTGATGCCAAAACGTAAGCCACTATGTTATTAAAGTACCATAGCAGAAATATTACAATTGACAACCCTGCACCCAGAATAATATACCGTGCCAGCCTGTTCATGCAAAAAAAGAATTAGTTATGTAGCCTAAAAGATAAACAAAACTTACTGAAATAAATTATTCCAGTCATCAAACCTACATCAAATAGCGCAATTTACAAAATTTCATTAAAATATATAATGGTTGTACCAGCTAAACCAAGTGTATATTTTTTTATCAAATTCGCATATCATTTAATAAAAACCAATGTTTCAAGATTTTATTCTTTCACACCAAGGCGAACTGGCTGCTCTCATTACTGCATTCTTCTGGGCTGTTACAGCGCTGGCTTTTGAATCGGCAGGTAAAAAGGTAGGCTCATTGTCAGTTAATCTAATAAGGTTAATTATTGCATTTACCTTTTTAAGTTTATATTCATGGATAGCGCGTGGTGTAATATTTCCTACCGATGCCAGTGTTCATAACTGGATCTGGTTGTCCTTGTCGGGTCTAGTGGGCTTTTTGCTTGGTGACCTTTTCCTTTTTAAGGCGTACGTTATTGTTGGTGCACGAATTTCCATGCTAATAATGGCAATGGCTCCGCTTGTTGCTGCTCTAATTGGTTGGGTTTGGTTAGGCGAAACTATTACGCCCAGGCAGGGGCTTGCCATGTTTCTTACCTTCACAGGAATCGCGTTGGTTATCCTTCGTCGTGAGATGAGCGACCCCGAACTGCCTAAAATCAAACGCCGTAGAGTGAAGTTTTCTTATCCCATTACAGGTTTACTGTTAGCATTCGGCGGAGCTGTAGGTCAGGGCGGAGGCCTTGTGCTTAGCAAGTATGGCATGGCCGATTACGATGTATTCTCATCGGTTCAGATTAGGGTGCTAACAGGAGTTGTTGGGTTTGCTTTCCTGTTTATGATACTGGGGCGTTGGGCAGCTTTTACCAAAGCAGTTAAAAACAAACGTGCCATGGGGCGTATTACCATCGGCGCTTTTTTCGGCCCTTTTCTTGGTGTTTCTTTCTCATTATGGGCTGTGCGGTTTACAACCACTGGCGTGGCTTCGGCAATCATGTCAATAGTTCCGGTTATAATTATACCATTTTCGGTATTTATTATGAAAGAGAAGTTTAATCCAAAGGAGCTGATTGGGGCCGTTATTGCCATTGTAGGAGTGGTTCTGTTTTTCACCTAGCAAAAAATGTCTAAATTTGAGTTTTTCGTTCTTAATTAATTCAATAAATACTAACTAACTACTAGTAAAATGAAGCAACTAATCAGAAGTTTTTTAATCATTTGCTCATTAGCATTTCTATCCATATCTGCATGGGCAAACGAGGATGCCAGAATGTTACGGTATCCTGACATAAACGGTAACCAGATTGTTTTTGTATATGCTGGTGATATCTGGACAGTAGATGCTAAAGGTGGCGATGCCCGTAAGCTCACTTCCCATAAGGGGATTGAATTATTCCCAAAAATATCACCCGATGGTAAGTGGATAGCTTTCTCAGCTGAGTATAGCGGTTCACGTCAGGTTTACATTATGCCATCGGAGGGTGGTGAGCCAACGCAACTTACGTACTACAACGATGTTGGCGAAATGCCACCACGCGGTGGTTACGATTACATTGTGCTGGGATGGACTCCCGACAGCGAGAATGTCCTATTCCGCGGTAACCGTACACCTTACGGCGAGCGTATGGGAAAATACTTTACCATTAGTATAAATGGTGGGATGGAAGAGGAGCTGCCAGTTCCCCATGGTGGTTTTGCCGACTTATCGCCCGATGGTAAAAAGCTTGTATTTACTTATGTTGACAGAGAGTTCCGAACCTGGAAACGCTACAAAGGTGGTCGTGCATCCAACCTATGGATTTATGACCTTGAAAAGCATACCTCTGAGCAGATAACTCACTTTAAGGGAACCGACCATATCCCAACATGGTATGGTGATAAAATATACTTTGCTTCGGATGAGAATCTATGGTTAAACGTACATAGTTACGATGTGAATACCAATGAGAAAAAGAAGTTAACCAACCACGAAGAGTTTGATGTGATGTGGCCAAGCGGAAGCAACGGCCAGCTTGTGTACGAGGTTGGTGGATACCTATACAAGCTAAACCTCGAAACTGAGCAGGAGGAGAGGGTTAAGGTTAACATCAATTACGATTATGCCAATACGTTACCTTATCACAAGAATGTTAAGGAGAATATTCACAGCATGGCTATTTCGCCAAGCGGGAATCGTGTACTATTCGATGCCAGAGGCGATATATTCTCAGTTCCCGCAGGTGAAGGAACAACGCATAACCTTACAAATACGCAGGGTGTACGTGCGCTTTATCCAAAGTGGTCGCCCGATGGTAAGCATATTGCCTACTATTCCGATGAGACTGGCGAGTACGAGGTTTATCTTCTTGAGAACAAGGAGAACGCTCAGCCAAAGCAGATTACCAAAAACTCGCAGGGATGGAAGTACCCCGCCAAGTGGTCGCCCGACAGCAAAATGCTGGTATTTTTCGACCGCTCCATGAGGTTGCAACTACTAGATGTTGAGTCGGGTAAGATTTCTGTTATTGATACCCCAACAAGTCACGAGCTGCGCGATTACGATTTCTCTCCCGATTCGCGTTGGGTTGCCTACTCAAAGAGCAGCTCCAATGGATTAGGAGCAATTTGGGTGTACAATGTTGAAACGAACGAAACCAAACAGCTAACTAACGATACTTTTGGCGACAGGAATCCTGTTTTTTCAAAGTGCGGAAACTACATCTTCTTCTTATCAAACCGCGATTTTAATCTGGAGTTCTCCAGCTACGAGTTTAACTATCTTTACAACAATGCAACGCGAATTTATGCTTTGTCTTTACGTAACGATAGCCCTCGCCTTTTTGAGCCCGAAGAGACTGTTGAGAAGGTTAACGATGAGGAGGAGAAGGATACTAAGGTTGAAAATATAACCATCGATTTTGATGATGTAAACCAGCGTATCGTTGCGTTCCCATTATCATCTGGTGGTTATTGG
>JAWLEY010000292.1:0-3212 GCA_041685855.1 Perlabentimonas sp.
GGCGAATTTACTACGGGACACCCAAGTTTCCATAAAATAATCGTAACAAACTGACAGTCAATCATGCATTTTTTGCCGTCGATGTGGTGCACAAAACAGATAAATGGGGAAACAATAGATTTAAAAAAACGCTCCCGATATTAGTTAAAGGAAGCGTTTTTCGATATTTTAAATGTGTATGAATACACTCTCTGCTAATACTTAAACATTCTGTAAACAATATTATCGTTTTTGCCTGAGAACAATGTTACCAAATATATTCCATTAGGAAGTTGGCTCGTATTAATAGATGATTTTGAATGTAAATCTTGTTCCAGAACGACTTGGCCTAGCAAATTGGTAATTTTTATGCTGCTAACAGACTCATTACTTGAAACAACAATATAGTTTGAGAATGGATTTGGATATACAGAAACGTTATCAAATATGTTTTCTTTTACGCTGGTAACAACCTCGAAATCAACGGTTACTATATCACTTAATCCTGTTGAGTAAACCGATTGAACACCTGCAACATTGCTTTCTATGTCAAAATCAGTAAACTCGTATGTTGTTATACTTCCATCAACATAGTCAAGAGGAGTTTCCATATCATTCAGGTAAATATTGAATCCCTCAAGCTGCTTTTCAGTCTTGCTACTTACTACAAGATCGTTAGGATTAACAGGATTATTAAACTTACCATTCTTTGCTGCTCCATTTACTTTATTGTCTGTATTGCGTGACATAGGAACCAAATTCCTAACGTCAATCTTTTCACCTCCAACCGAAATATTATCTATAGCCCAAGAGAACCATAGGCCTAGGCCATCACCATCAATGTTTTGCCATGCAATTTTCACGGTTTGACCAGCATAAGCAGAAAGATCAATTACGGCTGGAGTGTCGTAATGATTATCACCGAAAGGCAGATCACTTGCATTCCATAATTCAGTCCATGTTTCTCCGTTGTCCTCACTAATCTTAACATAATAATTATCTCCATTGGGCGAGCCATTGGTACCATAGTACCAAAAAACCAGGTCGTCATCAGGTGCTACGAATTCAGGTGTAATTAACCATTCATCCTGATGCTCATAATCCCACATAATAAAGGCTTGATAATCGCCATCCTGAGGAACAATTTCGCTTTCTGAAAAAGTGATGGTTCCTGTAACCTGCCATGTAAAATCTCCGGTTTCACCTGAACCTGTATTGGTAACCTGCTGTGACCAATCATCGGGAATATCACCACCTTCAAAACTTTCGTTCCACGATTGTATGTTATTCCAAGACAATACTGCGCTCCCATTATCATTATCTACGTTAACTGTAAGTGAGAATGGATCAACAATTTTTTCCATGAGTACAATGTCACCTAGGTCAACATCATTTGTTATGTTTAATGATTGAATATGTGTTTCGTATCCTATATAATTTGCAGTAAAACTATAGGATGATTCGTATACATTTTCAATAACAAACTCGCCATTTTCATCTGTTTGGACACTGTAAGAGCCGTAACCTTCAAGAATCACATTTGCTTGACTTAAAGGCTCTGGAGGTTCATCGTTGGTTACTATTCTTCCAATTACTTGATACTCTGGTATAGGCTGAAGACTAAGATTAACTGTCTCATTTTGATTACTTATAGTTAATTCATCTGTATAATTAGTATAACCAAATTTTGATATATTGTAGTAATAGGTTAAGTTATTTCTTAGGATAACCGTAGCTTCGCCATTTGAATCAGTAAGAGCCATTGCCTCCAGCTCTGATTGCTCCTGATCTGTATACATTGAAATCATGGCTTCCTCAACAGGACTATTATCATCAGCATTGGTCACAGAGAAATTGGCCTCGTAAAAAGTTCCAATAAAAATATTATCGAAATCGGTATAAAAATCACCAGAAAGCCATTCTGCTTCTAACCTAATTATAGCATAGCTGTTGGCCAACTCTTCAACATCTACTAATTTTTGAACGTACTCAGTTGATGGTTGGTGATTGGTTTCGTTAATTTCTCCGATTTGCGTAAAGGTTTCTCCAAAATCTGTGGATGCCATAATAGAAATAGAAAAATCTCCCCCACTTGTTGATGTAGATGGATATCCGGCATAATTCACAACTCTGTAGTAGAAACTAAATTTTGGGTTTTCTCCCATGTAAACGACTGAAGTTTCCCACTCACCCGACTGGGCATTAACCCAAAGGTTTCGTGTTAACCTTGGACTACTGTTAATTCCGCCTGACAGATTAATATAGTAGTCGCCTGACCAATGCTCAGGAAGAACGGTAATGTCGTTAAAGTCCTGAACAATATTCTCAGTATAATAGAATAACTCGATCTCAATTGTTGCCATCAGATCATCAGGATTCTCAATACCATCCAACTGTAATTCCCCATTTATTCGGTATACGCCCGGTGTATTCGGATCGCAATCACCCTCATTCCATAGAACAGGTATAGATGCAACTGATCCATCATTTAATTCTACATCTACATTTCCGGGTAATGATAAATCGCTAAAGGTAAGACCAATAATATTCTTTAATGGTTCAATTTCTTTAACTGACACAACAGACTTTAGTGCTGGGTTGGCGATGAACTCAGACTCATCTCCGGTATTAAATGTTACGGTTAAATGAAGTGGTGCATCATCAACAGTAGAAATTTTAGTGCTTAGGTAAGTTCCAAAAATAACAAGAGTGGATGTTCCGTCATCGTTACTGGTTAGTGAATAATCAGTATCTAATGTTAAATTTCCTTCGTTATCGCTGATTGATAAGCTTGTTGCATTTATCCAGTGAACGGTTGTAGTTAAGTTGTTCTCATCAGCAACAATATAATCTCTCGATTTGGGTAGCACTGTTGGGCGCTCATCATAATAAAAAGTTGTGTTTGCGTATGATGATGGTGTAGAAAAATCAGCGGGTGGATTAGATGGGTCGAGCACAACCTCATCGCTATTCTTCATAATAATTCTATTGCTATCCGTTTCGTCGGTTTCAGTTTGTAGCCATCTGTCGTTGTAATGGTAAGCCTCACCGAATGGGCGGTAGGTTAAAACCACAAGGTTGCCTCCTTTGTAAAAATATGGATTATTAAAAGGAATAATAACCTGATTCTCGCCGTTGGGAATACACATTGTATTATCGTAAACTAAGGTCAGATCAGAGGCAGGGATAAAGCCCTCGGATAAATCAGTCTTATCCGTTTCTCCAATCCATAC
>JAWLEY010000050.1:0-13955 GCA_041685855.1 Perlabentimonas sp.
ATCCAGAGCGACGTTAAGCAAATGGGTAATTTGTTTTAGCGGGATATCCTGCAATCGCCAAAAGCCTAAAATAATTCTTGAAATTTCCGATTCTAACATATTTATATATTTTTGGTTCTATAACTGTATATCCACGTCATCGCGATGAGGAACGAAGAAGCGATCTCTTTTAAAGATAGAAGATTGATCCAGCGAAAACAATAACTTGTTCCTCTACTAATGGCAATAAAGAATAAAATAGAATTATTCTCATTATTTATTATCCCCCTCTTAACCCAGCTAGTTCTCAAACTGCACGCCTTCCAATAAAGCAGGATTTTTTTTAATTGCAATCTGAAAGTCATCAATACCTGTGCTATCGCCAATATCACCTTTAGCAAGGCCCCTGTTAAAATAAGCTGTAGCATTTTCAGGGTTTAGCTCTATTGTTTTATCAAAGTCCTTTATTGCTCCCGAATAGTTATCAATATTAAGTTTTGCGTTACCTCTGTTAAAATAGGCCTGCTCAAAATCAGGAATCAACTCAATCGCTTTATTAAAATCCTTTATTGCCTCCAAATAATCTTCAATGCCACCTCTTAAAAGACCTCTGTTATAATAAATAATCCCCTCGTCCGGGTTTAAAGCAATGGCTTTGTCAAAATCCTTTAATGCCCCTTTAAAATCTCCAAGAGCACATTTTAAGTTCCCTCTAATATTATAAGCCTCCGGAAAATCAGGGTCTAACTCAATTGCTTTATTAAGGTCATTTAAAGCACCCATTAAATCTTCACTTTTAAACTTTGTTTCTCCACGGACATAATAATCCTCTGCCGTTCTTTGTTGTCCCGAGCAGCCAAAAATAAGTACAGTTGTAAGCAGGATAAAACGAATGGCTAACCTTCTCATTTTTTGTATTTTTTATACATTATGTAAAAATATTCAATTTTTTAAGAACAATTGTTTTTTGTAAAAAAAGAACAAGTTAGCCAAATAAAGCAACATTCAACTGGGATCAATCTCAATCATGGTAACCTAGAGTTTTTAAAAACCTAAAAATTCTCTTAGGCTCACCGCATCCGTAACTTTGTGCGATACTAAATCAAAATTTATTGCCGGTGTACTTAGATTCCTTAATGAGTCTATGTCCCATTCAGTATACTTCTCCACCGGATAGTAGGCAATAGTGCTATCATTTAGTATAACAAAAATACGATGGTTCGACTCCGGATAAACCATAATTTCATTAAGTTCTTCGGGGATAAAAGAGATGTACCCACTATTATCACCAAGTATTAATAAGCCTTTTTCATTGGGGCTACTATTGCTAATCGTAAAGCTAGGATCAATCAAAAACCAATCATCCTGATTTAGCAGCCTATCGAAGTTGTAAGTTCCAAGACGGTTCAATGAGAATGATCGATAGGTTTCCGACATAAGGTCCACCCTGGCTTGCTCTTTGGCTATTTCCGCCATGGCTTCATCGTAACGCTTTTGCCATTCATCGGGGGAAAACTTAAAAAGATTCTTCAGGGGAATCACCGATTCCATGGTCTTGGTGAACTCACGGTTATCATCCTTGAAAGTAAATACAAACTGGTTGTTGCCCTTGGGTTCAATTTTAAAGTTCTCAATCACCCATTTATCGTTAACTTTCACCCACTTAACTCTAAAATTTTCAAGCCACTGGGGGAACGCCTTGCTGTCAATGTCTTTCCACAGAAGTTCTGCAGGATGATAGTATCCTCTTAAAAACCGAACTTCACCAACAATATCAATATTGTTGAACTTTACCTTATATTCTTTTAACTTTCTTTCAAACTTTTTGTCGTCTTTAAGCTTGTTGATTTTTTTCCTGTCATCTTTCAGGTAGATATCCAGAAAACTATCGTAGTTAAAAATAAAGTATTCATCGCCCATGAAGAGTTTAGGTGATTTTGCATTTATGGCAGTCTGAGCATCAATCTTTTCACCATTGACCTCATAATCGGGCATATCTACCCATTCCCACTCACCTCCATCAGGATTCAAATAAAAGAAACTGTAGTCGCCCCCTTGGTAGTTCGATCCAAACTTAATGTCGACACTCTTATTTTCGGCAATTCTAAGCTTTTCTCCATCCTTCTGGGCATCAATCTCAAACATTCCCCCTGTTTGAAATGTCCGCTTTTCACCCATTGAGTTAAAATCCATGTGGATTCCCGCCAAGAATATATCCAAAGCATCATGGAATTCCCTATATAGCAACTCAATCTCCCCATCTACAGGCAGCCCATCGAGCGTAGAGAATGTACCTGCTTTTATAACAAGCGATGTACCGTCTGATAAGTAAAGCAAAGTATCGGTGTTAGCATTAATTGAATAGGATGTTAACGATTTTTCTAGCCCAGGGAAAGGGGGTGTGGGCTCCCATGCCTGTTCAGTTTTTTTGCAACCCAAAATTAGCGTGGCCAATAGTGCCAATGCTGTTCCAAATCTTAAAAGTTTATTTTCCATAGCGTTTAAAATATTTTAGGTGAATGGTTTAGGTAGTAATGGTTTGCAACCTCGAAGTATGAGAATCTGCCAGTATAAACGTTCCCGAAGGGAAGAGTTTTTGTTTTCGATATTCTTAACAAATCTTCATAGCTGGCAGATAAGCCAAGGTTGTATGCCGATGAGAGGATAAGCAGTTTCTTGTTTGGCTGCTGATCTATTATTGTGGTAAATCGTATTTGGGCCAAGCTTATAAAGCAAGCCAGGTATTTAAATTGCCATTGCTGATCTTTCAGCCTGCTTAAGCGTATTCGTCTTACTTCTTTATCATCTATACTTGGTGGGTAATCAACTAACTCATTAAATTCTAACATTAATTGGGGATTGCCCCTTAGTTCAGTCTCCAGCATTTCAACGAATGATGGCTTCATCTGAAACCGCCCAATAGAAAAATCCGAAACACTTGACCCTCCCTTAACATAGGCTAACTCAAGGGTAGTAGTTTCCATAAAGTCAAAAAATCGGCTATACCTTACCAACTCCGGAAGAACAACCGCACTGGCTATCTTTGGATCAAGATTGTACTGCTTTTGTAAAACTAAAAACTCATTCCTATTCGAATGGCAAAACTCAACCGCCTCTGTATACGATGAACCGAAATACTCTGCAGGTGATATAACCGGTCCGACCAACAAAACCAAAATAGCAGCAATATTCAGAAGAAGACTCGTCATATAGGAGATAGATTAGTGAAAAGAGATTTTAAGCACCCAACACAATAACAATCAAATCATTATACCAACGATAAATCCCTTATTACCAAAGGTACACAAAATTCCCCAAACAACAATACCATAATCCTTCACCGTTCGGTCGACACTAACGGCTTGTGATGTAACCAGTTTGAGTGAGCGAAGCTTGGGTTTTATCACTCGTTTAGCAGAGGCTGTAAAATAACAGAACTATCTTACAACGCGTGTCCCCCGTTCGCCTGAGTCTGCCTGATTGAAACAACGTTCGGCTCAGGTTGCACCTGAGTCGGTTTATCATTTGGAGGCTGCGCCTGCATCTTCTCCCGTTAAAATGTCCAGCCAAAATTGAAACTCTAGCTATATTTACCGGGTTCAACCCGAAGAGATAGAACGGCTGAGGCTGGAGCCTCAGCCGAACGGGAGAAAATTTTCCGGTAAAAAGAATTATGGAGTGAACTCACATTTTAAAATCCAGAAAAATCTAACGGATTACAAATCTTGCGAGTGAAGGTTATTAGCTTGCAAAAGAACTTTAATATTTAACGCATCACTCAATATTTCCCTTAAATTCCCCTCAAAAATTTCCCCTTCTTTAGATATATTTAATTAAATTTACTGTTTTAAGGGTTTTATAATTAACTCGTTTTGCTGAAATAATTATTAAATAAAGGATTTGTTAGGTATTTACATTAATTGGCAACAAGTGAATGACGAAACGGAGACGGGAATTACGCTTTGAAACATGATAATTTATCTCTTAATAAAATAAATTGGAATAACAATTTTTAATCTGCCAACACACTGATAATATTATTTTTGGAATGCCCCTTGCTCGCTCAGGCAAAACCTGTCTCGATTTGTCGGGGTTTGTTTGTCCCAAAGCACGAGCGAAAGCATCGTAGTTAAAAGAGCCTTCATTATGCTATAACAAGAAAAGCTCTCCAATTTAATTATTGAGATTAGAATATTCTATTATTGCTATATTTTTAGACAAAACAGGAGTAAGCCAAAAATCCTTTAAAGAGTAGGCATGTTCAATAATTTAAATGAGATGAGAAAAATTTTATTTGTATGTATTGCCATTATTTTGGCAATTAACCTAAATGCACAGCAAACAGGTAAATTAGAAGACCCACGCGATGACAAAACCTACAAAACAGTAAAAATTGGCAACCAAGTATGGATGGCCGAAAATCTAGCCTACAAACCCAACAGCGGCAAATACTGGGCTTACGACAACAACAAGGACAATGTAGCCATATATGGCTATCTATACGACTGGGAAACCGCTTGTAACGTTTGCCCCACAGGCTGGCACCTTCCTAGCCATGAAGAGTGGTCACAGTTAACCGATTTTGCAGGCACTAACCCTAGTTTTAAACTAAGGGCCAAAGCCGATTGGAACAACGGAAATGGCACCGATGATTATGGTTTTTCTGCACTGCCTGGCGGCTCTCGCAACCTTACGGGAACATTCAGTAAGCTTACTAAAGGTGGTGCTTGGTGGAGTTCTACCGAGACAGGTTCCAGTGACGCCTGGAACCGAGTTATGATACCCTCAAACGGTAGAGTATTTAATATCGACGATAATAAACGTAATGGATTTTCTGTTCGGTGCATTAGGGATTAGCTACCCGCTACCGCACGATTACATCGTTTGGTAACGAAGGTTTTGGCAACATAATAACAAACCTATTGAACTCTGAAGCAATTAGGTGACCTTCGAAAAGGTTCGTTATATTCACAACAACCCTGTGAAAGAAGATTTAGTTTTCTATCCCCAGGATTACGTATACAGCAGCACGAAGGATTATGCAGGAGAACAGGGCTTGTTGAAAGGGGTTATTGAGGCAAGGTAATATTTTCCTGCTGCAAAAGCAACACGATGAAATCGTGCGGCAGCAAAGGGAGCACCTTAATTGCATTATTGCAACAAACTTTTCAATAAAATTATTGAAAACCTCATTCAATAAAATTATTGAGCGAACAAGGTAATGAAATATAGCACTCTATACAATGGAGTTGTGTATCAAATTGTGTGCACACAAAAAAACCACCTACCTCGTAAAACGCTGTAAGTGGTTGATTTTTACTGTGGGAGTTACTGGATTCGAACCAGTGACCCCCTGCTTGTAAGGCAGGTGCTCTGAACCAGCTGAGCTAAACTCCCATTAATTTTAGTACGTTGCTTTTCCTTAAAAGCGATGCAAATGTAAGTGCATTTTTTTATTCCACAAAATTTTTTCCTTTATTTTCTGAATTAAATCAGCGCATCGGCAACAACAAAGGTGCTGCCCCCTATGAAAATCAAATCGTTGCTGCCTGCATTTTTTTTTGCTTCTTCCATTGCTCCTTTTACGGATTTGTGTGTTTCTCCGTTTAATCCTAAAATTCTGGCCTTAGCTGTTAAAATCTCAGCATCAAGCGCTCTGGGTATGGAGGCTCTTGTAAAGTAGTAAGTAGCCTCCTTGGGCAACATTTTCAGAATTCCTTCCACATTCTTATCACCCACCATCCCAATTATCATGTGCAAATGCTTATGTGGAGTGTTTTGTATTTGATTTACCAGCTGCCTAACCCCATCCGTATTATGCCCAGTATCGCAAATTATTAAGGGGGATTGCCCAAGAGTTTGCCACCTTCCCATAATTCCTGTATTTTTTGCAATTGAGCATAAACCTTTCTTTATACTATCCTCTCCCACCTTAAACCTTCCCTGCTTATTAAGAATTTTTATTGTTGCTAATGCGCCAATAAGATTATATAATTGATAATCACCAACTAAATCCAACCTCAACGATTCAAGAAATGGCTTTCCGTTTTCTTGAATATTATACTCTTTAAATAAGGTTTGGTCTGTTATTTGCTCTGTCCCGCCATAAATCTCATCGGCAAAAACGATGCTCGAGTTCTTTTCTTGCGCAACATCTTTAAACACATCCCTAATTTCTGGTTGAGTTTGACTTATAACTACTGGTGTATTAGGCTTAATAACGCCTGCTTTCTCATACGCAATTTTTTCTATCGTATCACCCAGCAAATCAGTATGGTCAAGCCCAATATTCGTAATCACCGAAATTTCAGGACTGATAACATTAGTTGAATCCAGCCTTCCTCCCAATCCAACTTCAACAACAGCAATATCAACCTTCTCCTGAGCAAAATACTCAAAAGCCATGGCAACGGTCATCTCAAAAAATGATGGTTTTATCTGCTCGAACTTCTCTTTATGGATTTTCACAAAATCAACAACAAACTTCTCAGGTACCATCTCGCCATTAATTCGTATCCTCTCCCTAAAATCTTTTAGGTGAGGTGAAGTATATAGCCCAACCTTATATCCAGATTCTTTAAGAACTGAAGCAAGCATATGCGAAACGCTACCCTTACCATTTGTTCCAGCTACATGAACTGTTGGGTAATGTTTATGTGGATGCTCAAAGTATTCATCCAGAGCAAGGGTTACACCTAAATCTGCTTTATAAGCAGCCTTGCCTACCCTCTGGTACATTGGCAGTTGGGAAAACAGGTAGTTTAGCGTCTGCTGGTAGTTCATTTTAGAAATCTCAAAATTTGGTTGCAATTATAGTGATTTTTTTAGGGTTTACTTTCCTTTTTTTAATATTCAAACGTAAAAATTTGTTACTTATAAAACACATGCTATCACAACTTTTTAAACCCTAAAATCTGCAGGGAATAGCCACTATTAACAAATATTTAATCTTACAAAAACAATCTATACCTAATTATTTGTATATTTAACCTTATTGTTTATTTAAAATTGATTTTTATGGCAGTTAAAAAGAAAAAGGTTTTTGTCCTGGATACCAACGTATTACTACACGACTTTACCTGTATCTATAATTTTGAGGAGAATGATATTGTAATTCCAATTATTGCTTTGGAGGAACTCGACAGGTTTAAGAAAGGTAACGAGATGATTAACTTCCATGCTCGGGAATTCACACGTGAACTTGATAAGATTGCAGGCGATAAACTTTTTAATGGAGGTATCTCTCTGGGTAAAGGGCACGGGAAAATGAGAATTGAAACCGGCAAGCCATTCTCTCCCGAAATGGAGGAGTCTTTTGCCGAGAAAAGTGCAGACCATAGAATTCTGGCTATAGCAAATCATCTACAAAAGGAGACGCCTGAACAGCAAGTTATCCTTGTAACAAAGGATATTAACCTAAGAATGAAGGCTAAATCTCTTAAGTTGGTTGCACAGGATTATCTGTCGGATAAGATAAAAGATATCGATACCCTAAAGAGAGAGATTGAAACCATTGATAATATTGCCGATAACGCTGTACAAAAAATTTACAATAGTTATGATGGCGTTGACCCTTCTGAACTTAATGTATCGCCCTATCCCAATCAATATTTCATTATAAAAAGTCCTAAATCTAGCGCATTGGGACACTATAACCCATCAACAAAAACCATTGGTAGGGTTGAGAAAACCAGAGCCTACGGCATTGAACCCAGAAACTCTGAGCAAACATTCTCCCTTGACGCTCTTCTTAGGCCCGAAATTCAGCTGGTAACACTCACTGGTAAGGCTGGAACAGGAAAAACCTTGCTGGCACTTGCCGCAGCCTTACAGCAAGAGAAGGATTTTAACCAAATTTTACTGGCTCGTCCAATTGTTCCTTTAGCTAATCGCGATATAGGATTCCTCCCTGGGGATGTTAACGAAAAAATTGGACCCTACATGCAACCCCTTTTCGATAATCTCACTGTTATAAAAAATAAATTTAAATCAACCAGCAAAGATTATCAGCATATTGAGGAACTACAACGAACAGAAAAGCTCGTAATTACCCCGTTGGCATATATCAGGGGGCGTAGTCTCTCCAACGTTTTCTTTATTGTTGATGAGGCACAGAACCTTACGCCACACGAAGTAAAAACAATAATTACCCGGGCTGGCGAAGGAACAAAGTTTATCTTTACAGGAGATATTCAGCAAATTGACCATCCTTACCTTGATATGAAGTCTAACGGACTAACATACCTCTCTGATAAGATGCATGGACAAGATATTTTTGCTCATATCAACCTGGTTAAGGGCGAACGTAGCTACCTGGCCGATTTAGCAAGCACGCTGCTATAAACATCTTTTTTAATTTGATTTGTACAATTTATGCGCGTTTTTATGGGAAATACCAAGACACTTTTCATCCTCCGTCACGCAAAATCATCATGGGATGATGCCAGCAAGTCTGATTTCGACAGGCCCCTTAACAATCGTGGTGTTAAGGATGCAAATATTATGGCCAAAGAACTGGCTGATAAGCTATCTAAACTTGATTTAATTTTAGCAAGCTCTGCAAACAGGGCGGCAAGCACCGCACAAATATTTGCTCATACCTTAAACTTTCCTGAGGGCAAGCTTAGGTTTGATGATAGCATATACACTGCCCACGAGGGCGATATTGAGAATATTGTTAAGGAATTACCCGATGACCATACACAAGTTTTAATTGTAGGACATAACCCAACCCTCACCTACTTTGCCAACCGTTACTATCCGGAGCATATTGGTAATATGCCAACAGCAGGAATTGTTATGCTGGAGTTTAATGCCAATAGCTGGAGCAAAGTATCAAAAGAGAATTTGGCTTCCTATTTTTTTGACTTCCCCAAAAATCACAAGTAAACCAGTAACCTGTTATGGGTAAAAAAAAGGATTATATAAACCGGGAACTTAGCTGGCTATCATTTAACGAGAGGGTACTGCAAGAAGCTGCCAGTAAAAACGTACCGCTAATTGAACGGCTAAAGTTTTTGGGAATATTTAGCAATAACCTTGATGAGTTTTTTAGGGTAAGAGTGGCAACCCAACTCAGGTTAATGCAGCTTGGCAAAGACATAAAGCAGTATGTTCCTGACAAGCCTAAAAAGGTAGTGCAAAAAATCAAAAGTATCGTACAGGAATTCCAACTCAGATTCGATTTAATTTTTTCTGAGATTGTACAGGAACTAAAGAAAGAAAAAATTCATGTTGTTAATGAGCAAGAACTTAACGAAACCCATGAGAAATATATCAACCAGCTCTTTAAAAACAAGATTTCACCAGCCATTGCTCCCATACTAATTAGTAGAACAGATTCGTTCCCTGAATTAAAGGATAGGTGCATTTACCTTGCAATTAAACTTTTTAAGGCTGAATCTCCAGAATGCTGTGAGTACGCCCTAATTGAAATCCCAACGGCCGAATTTACACGATTCATAAGACTCCCTGACATTAATGGCGAAAAATACATCATTCTGCTTGATGATGTGATAAGGTTTTGCCTCAATCAAGTTTTCTCCATTTTTGCATACGATACCTACGAAGCTTACACCATAAAAATTACCCGCGATGCGGAGCTCGATGTTGATAATGATATATCTGAAAGCCTGCTCGAGAAGATTTCAAAAGGAATACAGAATCGCTCAAAAGGTCAGCCTGTCCGATTCGTTTACGATTCTACCATTGCACCAGATTTGCTCCAGTTTATTACCGAAAAAATGGGACTGGATGAGAATGATAATCTGCTGGCGGGCGCACGATATCATAATTTTAGAGATTTTATTTCTTTCCCAAAAATTGGCGATAAAAAGCTGGTAAAAGACCCACTACCACCAATACCTATTCCAAGTTTAGAAAATGCCCAAAGCATAATTGAAGAAATGGCTAAAAAAGATTTTGCTTTGCATTACCCTTACCATAGTTTCCTGTATTACATACAAATGTTGAGAGAGGCAGCAATTGACCCTAAAGTGCAAAGTATAAAGATTACCCTCTACAGGGTTGCTGAAGAGTCTAAGGTTGTTAGAGCCCTAATTAATGCGGCGCAAAACGGCAAATCAGTAACTGTTATTATTGAACTAATGGCCCGTTTCGATGAGGGGGCAAACATATACTGGAGCAGGCGAATGGAGGAAGCAGGTATAAACGTAATTTTTGGAATATACGGCCTGAAAGTGCACAGCAAAAAAACACTTATTACCCGCGAGGAGAATGGCAAATTAGTTAACTACGCTACCCTGAGCACAGGAAATTTTCACGAGGGCAACGCGAATCTATATACGGATTTTAACATTTTTACTGCCGACAAGCGAATAACAAATGAGGTAGAAAAGGTATTCTCCTTTCTGGAGTACAATTACAAAACTTTTAACTACAGGCACTTACTGGTATCGCCAGTAAATATGAGACGAAAGTTATACTCAATGATTGATACAGAGATAGCCAATGCACAAAAAGGACTACCAGCCTATATCAATTGTAAAATTAACAACATTGTTGACCTAGATGTGATTCGTAAGCTATACCAAGCAAGCAACGCTGGAGTTAAAATTAGGCTTATGGTAAGGGGAATTTGCTCATTAGTTCCCGGAATAGAAGGACAAAGCGAAAATATTGAGGTTGTAAGCGTTGTTGATAGGTATTTGGAGCATTCAAGGCTCTTTATATTCTGTAATAATAATCAACCTAAACATTACATCTCCTCAGCTGATTGGATGACCCGGAACCTTGACTACAGAGTGGAAGTTGCCATGCCAGTGTACGACCCTGACATTCAGGCGGAAATCAACATGGTTTTTGAGGCTGGTTTTAAAGATAACGTAAAAGCCAGAATTGTTGATGCTAAGCAAGCAAACAGCTATAAAAAGGAAAGCAACAAAAAAAGCTACCGCTCGCAAATAGAGCTATACAAACATTACGAACGCCAATATAAAAATAACCTAAAAAGTGAAACTACTTAAGTTTGCCTCAATCGATATTGGTTCAAATGCCATTCGCCTCCTTTTTATGAATGTGGTTGAGGAAAAGGGTAAAACTACCTTCAAAAAATCATCATTGGTTCGCGTACCTGTCCGTTTAGGTGACGATTCTTTCATAAATGGAAAAATATCTGAGCCAAAAATAAAAAATCTTACCAAAACAATGGTGGCGTTTAAAAACCTTATGGAAGTACACGAGGTTATCTCCTATAGAGCCTGCGCAACCTCAGCCATGCGCGAAGCCTCTAATAGCACCGAAGTTATTAAGGCAATTAAGGATACTTCTGGTGTTAAAATTGAGGTGATTGATGGCAAGCAAGAGGCAGAAATAATATATTCCACTCAAATTGTTGAAATGATTAATGATAGCAACCACTACCTTTACGTAGATGTTGGTGGTGGTAGCACAGAGATAACACATTTCTCAAAAAAGAAGCTTGTGCAATCGCAATCCTTTAATATTGGCACAATTCGTTTGCTAGAACAAAACGTTACAAAAGAGCAATTTAAAGATATGAGCAAGTGGTTAAAATCACTTAAAACCAACGGGAAAGAAATTACTTTAATAGGCTCAGGTGGTAATATTAATAAGCTGCTTAAACTGGTTGGTGCAAAAAACAGGCAGCAGATTACTTTTGACGAACTTAATAATATTAGAAAAAAACTTAACCGCTACTCCGTAAACCAACGGGTCAGAATTTTTGGACTAAACCTCGACAGGGCAGATGTAATTGTACCCGCCTCCGATATCTTTATAAAGATAATGAAATGGACCAATGCTAAACACATAATTGTTCCTACCATAGGAGTTTCAGATGGCATTGTTCATCAACTTTACAAAGAGTACAGAGACAGTAGAAAGTAAGTTTAACCCAGATTAGTCATTAGGAGTTCTGCGAACTAATGGTTTAGCTGGGTTTAACCCCGATTTAGAAAAACTAAATTTGTAAGCATTTATGATTGCAAATTTTTAGTTTTTCTTCATCGATTTGTCATTATAACATTCATGTAATCTGTGTATTAACAGTATCGTTTTCTAATGGCGGTCATTAGAAAAAATCGCTAATGACAAATTTGGGTTTAACTAGCCTACTCTCTTACTACTGCATAGCAAACAGTTTTGCAGTAATTGCAAAGAATTCTGTTGGTATTGTTCAAAAAATAGCAGCAATTCCAGCCAACCAGCAGGTTGACAAAATCAACCAAACACTAACATTCAGCCATCAGATTAGCTGGCTTTCTCCAGTATTTTTGCAATTGTGCTTTCAGGCATTTCAGGAGCGGTAGCTTCAATCTCCTTAATTAACTTCTCAAATATATCGCTGGTCTCAAAGAGTTCATTAAGGTAAATAATCTCATCAACCTGCGTTTGAGAGAAACTTTGAAAGGCCCAAATAATAGGAGTAAAGGTTTTATTCATAGGCATCTTAACTTGATTTTAATTATTTGTTTTCAAAATGAAAACGCAAGTTCAAACCAAATTATTGCAATAAAACCTAAAAAACTATTTTGTTAAGGAAATATTTCTTTCCTGCATTAACCTTCGCATGTTTATAAGAGCATAACGCATTCTTCCCAATGCTGTGTTAATACTAACATTGGTCTGTTCGGCAATCTCCTTAAAACTTAAACCTGCATAATGCCTCAACAGCACAACTTCCTTCTGCTCTTCCGGAAGGGTTTCAACCAAATCTCTAACCTCCGACAAAATCTGCTCATAAACCATGTGCTCCTCAACATTCTTCTCAGAGAATTTGGGTGAGTTGAAAATATCAACCTCAGTATTGTCGTTGGAAAATGTGTTCAGCTGCTTAGCTCTTCGGTAGTGGTCAATTATTAAGTTATGCGAAATACGCATTACCCACGACACGAACCTTCCATTATCAGTATACTTTCCCTCTTTAAGTGATTTTATCACCTTCACAAAAGTATCCTGAAAAATATCCTCGGCTAACGCATGATTCTTTACCAGAAGAAGGATATATCCAAACACCCTTTTTCTATGCCTATGCACTAATATCTCAATAGATTGCTGATTACCAGATACAAACTCGTTTACAAGTTCGTAATCAGTTCGATTACACTCTTTCAAAACTACCTCCTTACTTGTTGGTTTACTAGGTAGATGTAATCAATAGGCAATCAATTTTTTGGTTAGTAATTAATCTTTATATAACATTTTCCGTGCCAAATAAGTAATAATTAATGAATTTTCCAAAAAAAATTGGCAAAACACTGCAAAAAAACAAAATTTTGTACCTATGCAGAAAAATGGTCAACACTTTCATTATTTATTAATATGGTGCATTTTAACAATAAAAGAGAATGTACCCTCATTGCAATTACGGCATTACTAGTAATGTTTATTATACTCATGAAAAAAGCAAATGTTTCAGTACCTTTGCGGGTTCATATTTATAGACAATGCACAATCAACACAACGTAATTTCAGTAAAAGGCGCTCGGGTTCATAACCTTAAGAACATCAGCATAGATATACCTCGCAATAAGCTGGTAGTTATATCAGGTTTATCAGGTTCTGGTAAGTCTTCCCTTGCTTTCGACACCCTCTATGCCGAAGGGCAACGTAGGTATGTAGAGAGCTTATCTTCGTATGCACGCCAGTTTCTTGGTAGAATATCGAAACCTGAGGCAGACCTAATCTCTGGCATTCCTCCTGCCATTGCCATTGAGCAGAAGGTGAAAACCCATAACCCCAGATCAACCGTAGGTACAACAACAGAGATATACGACTACCTGAAACTTCTTTACTCAAGAGTAGGGAGAACATTCTCCCCAATTTCAGGCAAAGAGGTAACAAAGCATAGCGTTACGGATGTAGTAGACCATATCGTATCTGTACCCTTAGGAACAAAGCAAATGGTACTAGCCCCTATTCCAGTTAATGGAAAAGACAATGTTGAAAAGAGGCTGACAGCGCTGGCAAACGAAGGTTTCACTCGTATAGAGGTG
>JAWLEY010000293.1:0-3191 GCA_041685855.1 Perlabentimonas sp.
GGTAAATATTTTTTTCATAGCTGGTTTAAGTTTATATAAATGTACAACTTTTAAACATAAACAACTAAAAAATAATTTTGTTTAACTTTTATCCGTATTCGCTATACATCTTTCGCTATGGGTTCAAAAAAAGCCTAAGGAAAATCTCAGGCTTTATATCATTTCATTAAAGGCATTGAATCTAAAAGGGCAAGTCATCCTCACCATCGTTCGGTATCTCAGGGGGCAAATCATCCATGCTAGGCATGGGTGGTGGTTCAGGTGTTTCTGCTGCTTGTGGTGTATCACCCAACTTCTCCATTCGCCATGCTTTAACATCGGTATACCACTTGCCATTAAACTCGCGCGACTCAATATTTACTGACACTTTTAAGGTGTCACCAATATTCTTGCTCTCAAGGTCCTGCGTTTTATCGCCCCATAGCATAATACAAATGGTCTTGGGAAACTGCTCTTGTGTCTCCACAATAAACTGTTGCTTTACCCATGGGCCTTTTCGTCCCTCGCCCTTTTGCTGAGGGAGTTTCTCTAGTAATTTACCTGTAATCTCCATATATGAAATTTGTTACATAGAAAAAGCGGGTGGGCTTTCGCCACCCGCTAAAATTTTTTTTTAAAAAGAATACTACTCCTCTTCTTCTAGAATATCGAGAAGTTCAACCTCAAAAATCAAGGTCTCGTTTGGACGAATAGCTCCGCCTGGACGAGGGTTTTCTCCATAAGCTAAATCTGAGGGAACGTAGAACATGTATTTTGAACCTACATTCATCTTCTGAACGCCAATAGTCCATCCTCTAATTACCCCGTCTAAAGGAAACTCTGCTGGTTCTCCTCTTTCAACTGAGGAATCGAAAACTGTACCATCCACTAATGTACCATGATAGTGAACACGCACCATATCGGATGCTTTTGGTTTAGGACCATCTCCCTCTTCAATAACCTTGTATTGAAGCCCTGTTGAATCAACAATAACGCCCTCTTTAGTGGCATTCTCCTCAAGAAATTTTTCTCCTTCCTCAAGTGCCTTGGATGCTTTCCTCTCGTTCTCTTTGGTCATGTAACCCCTAATGTATGCTACAGCCTCCTCGTTGGTCATAACGTCTTCTTTCTCAGCATAAGCATCTTGTAAACCTTTAGCAAGAGCCATAAGGTTTACGTCCTCAAAATTATTCTGCTCTATTGATGCTGCAATATTAACACCTAAAGCATAGCTTAAGCTATCCACATCAGATTTTACATCAACGTTAATGGTTTTAGTTTGGCAGCCTGTTAAAAGTAACGCCAATCCTAGAGTAGAAATAAACAGTTTAATAAGTAACTTCATAATTGTTTGTATGTTAAAGGTTAAACTTTCTGGTGCGAAGGTAATTATTTAATTTAAGAATGCCGAAATTTTTCACAATTTCAGTGCCCTAAGCATATGGTTTTTCCCTGGGGGGCCTGGCAGTCTTTCGAGTTGAAACCCTGCCGCTCGCAACCTTTCCTTCACAATACCCTTAACACTATAGGTAACCAGAATTCCTCCCTTATTCATTGCATTTGAGATATTTTGAAAATGCTTCTCTTCCCACATCTCTGGCTGGTCATCGGGAGCAAATGCATCAAAATAAACCAAATCGTACGTCCTATTGGGATGCCAGGTTGTAAAATCAACACTACTCTTCTCTATTATAAATGAGTCATTCAGTTTACCCTCCTGATTCCAGGGCAAAGCACACACATCTGTCCACATTGTAGCAACTTCGGGTTTAAGCACCCTGGAGTAGTTAAGGAGTTGGTACTCCTCTTTCGCTAACGGGTATAATTCAATTGCATGATAGTTGGTATTCAACTTTCTCTGTAAACTTTCATAAGCGGTTAAGGCAGCGTTCAAACCTGTCCCAAAGCCAACTTCAAGCACATTAATGCTAAGCAAATCGATGGCATTAAATCCTGCATGAATAAATATATGTTCCGATTCGGCTATTGCACCGTTCTGCGAATGGTATAGTGCCTTATGCCTCTCGGAATAAAGAGTTGATGAGCCATCGCCTGTTGAAAAATGTTTTATACCATGATTATCCATACTGCAAAAATAGCTACAAAAGCGAATTAACTTAAATGTAAAAAGCCTTACTTTTGCATTTTAATGTAAAAAACAGCGAATGCGACTTGATGTATTCCTTATTAAGCAAGAGTTCTTCTCCTCACGTGAGGTTGCTAAGTTCAACATATCGAAAGGACATGTTATGGTTAACGGCAAGACTGCTAAAAAACCTTCGCAACACATAACTGAAACCGATAAAGTAGAACTTACCGGAAAGCCTCCGTTACCTTACGTTAGCAAAGGAGGATTAAAACTTGAGAAAGCCTTAAAAAACTTTAACATAAACTGTTCGGGCGTTGATGCTCTTGATATTGGAGCCTCAACGGGCGGATTTACTGATTGCCTTTTGAAGCATGGCGCCTCCTGCGTATATGCCACCGACGTTGGAACAAACCAACTAGTGGAGGAACTCAAGAATAATAGCCGTGTAATTTCTATTGAAAATATAAACATCAAAAATTTACTACCTAAAGATGTTAATAACAAACTGTTTAACATTATTGTAACGGACTTGTCGTTTATATCGCTTACTAAGGTAATTGAGTACTTTCCAAAGTTTTTGCAACCGGATGGTATTGTTGTAGCTTTAATTAAACCTCAGTTTGAAGTGGGCTCTGGTTCTATTTGTAAAGGAGGAATAGTTAAGAGCATGCAGGCTCATACCACAGCCATTCTGAATGTTGCTCAGGAAGCAGCAAAGCACAGTCTTTTTCTAAAATCATTAACATGGTCGCCAATTGTTAGCGCTAACAAGAACATTGAATACCTTGCACTCTTCTCTAAAGAAGTATCAATTTTACCAGATATAAATCAAACGGTTAAACTAGCCTTTAAAGAACAAAAGGAGCTATCAAAATAAAAGTACCACAAAATCGTTTAAATTTATTCAAATAAATGTGTTAAATTTATTGCTCGGTTTTTAAACAATTTATTAAACATAATCACCTAACAATAAAAATAATACACAAATGAAAAAGATGCTATTGTTCTCTATTTCGGCAGTTCTTGTGCTGTTCTTCTTCTCTTGCAAGCAGAACAACCCCCTGCTAAGCGATTACGACACTCCGTTTAACGTTCCTCCTTTCGATGAAATAAAGGTTGAACA
>JAWLEY010000294.1:0-3173 GCA_041685855.1 Perlabentimonas sp.
TGGTTGTTCATATTGATGGGCGAAACAACAAAGGGGTTATCTTTAAACCGGGGAAGGGTAATGGAATGCAAAACCAGCAGCAAAGTGACTAATATCTGCCTGACCTGTTTAATATCATGTTTTTATAGAACATTTTTCCTTTGATAATTCGTTTTTTAAGTTCAAATTTACACCTGAATTAACTAAGGGAATATTCCCAGATAATTAATATGTTTACCTTGTTACAAACACTTAAAAAGTTTTAAACATGGATGTAAAAAAATTAATGGCCGAGCTCGAAAAGAGGCATCCAGGCGAAAGTGAATACTTACAAGCAGTTCACGAAGTGCTGGAATCTGTAGAAGAAATCTACAACCAAAACCCACAATTTGAGTCGGGTGGTATTATTGAGCGTATAGTTGAGCCAGACCGTGTATTTATATTTAAGGTGCCTTGGTCAGATGACGAAGGGAATGTTCACGTGAACATTGGATACCGCGTACAGTTTAATGGTGCTATTGGACCATACAAAGGTGGACTTCGTTTTCACCCAAGCGTAAACCTTTCCTCTCTTAAATTCTTAGGTTTTGAGCAAACATTTAAGAATGCTCTAACAACCCTTCCAATGGGTGGTGGTAAAGGTGGTTCCGATTTTAACCCAAAAGGACGTAGCGATGGAGAAATTATGCGTTTCTGCCAGTCGTTTATGCTTGAGCTGTGGAAGCACATTGGCCCTGAAACTGATGTGCCTGCTGGCGATATTGGTGTAGGTGGCCGCGAGATTGGTTTCCTTTACGGTATGTATAAGAAGTTGGCTGGCGAGCACACTGGTGTTCTAACTGGTAAAGGCCGCAACTGGGGTGGTTCATTAATTCGTCCCGAGGCTACTGGTTTTGGTGGTATCTACTTTATAGCTCACCAGCTAAAAGTTAAGGGTCTTGACTTTAAAGGCAAAACAGTTGCTCTTTCTGGTTTTGGTAACGTTGCATGGGGTGCTGCCCTAAAAGCAACCGAACTTGGTGCTAAAGTTATTACAATATCTGGTCCTGATGGCTACATCCTAGATGAGGATGGCATTTCTGGAGAAAAGATTGATTACTTGTTAGAGCTTCGTTCTTCAAACAACGATGTTGTTGAGCCTTACGCTAAGAAGTACCCAGGTGCAAAATTCTTTGCTGGTAAAAAGCCTTGGTTAACCGATGCAAAAGTTGATATTGCAATTCCTTGCGCAATCCAGAATGAACTTAATGGCGACGATGCAAAAGCACTTGTTAAGAATGGCGTACTTTGTGTAAGCGAACTTTCTAACATGGGTTGTACTCCTGAGGCTATTGAGGTGTTACTGGAAAACAAGATACCTTTTGGTCCTGGTAAAGCTGCCAATGCTGGTGGTGTTGCAACTTCTGGTTTAGAGATGACCCAGAACTCCATGAAACTTAGCTGGAAACTTGAAGAGGTAGATGAGAGATTGCAGCAAATTATGGAGAGCATTCATGAAGCATGTGTTCAGTATGGTAAAGAGGACGATGGATACATCAACTACGTGAAGGGTGCCAATATTGCTGGTTTTATGAAGGTTGCCAATGCAATGCTTGATATGGGCGTTGTATAGTTCAGGTAATTAAATATTTTTTCAATAAAAAGGAGGAGCAGCTGCTCCTCCTTTTTTATTATACAAAGTATCAAAAAGTTCGTTACTTTTGTATTTAAAATTACATAAGAGTTTATGCTTACATCAAAAATAATTTACAAAGGAGAACTACGGACTGAAGCAGTTCATACCCTGTCAGGGAATAAGTTAACCACCGATGCTCCTCCTGATAATCAGGGAAAAGGCGAGTTTTTTTCACCAACCGATCTTCTTGCCACATCGCTAGGGTCATGTATGCTTACAATAATGGGCATATCGGCACGTACCCATAATTTTAATATTGATGGCACCAAGGTTGAAGTTACAAAAGTGATGGGTACTAACCCTCGCAGAGTGGTTGAGGTAATTGTAGATTTTACTTTTCCACATAATAACTTCACTCCTAAGCAAAAAACACTAATTAACTTAGCAGCTAAGGAGTGCCCCGTTGCAAACAGTTTGCACCCAGATTTAAAACAAACTATACGTATGAACATATAAGTTTGGGTTATAAATGTTTTTTAATGTTTTTAAGTAATATCTAGGTTTTTTACGATACTTATCATATTTCATCTTAATTCTAAGTAACGATGAAAGGGCTAACAGAAGAGGAGAAACAAGATATAATTGATGCTTACTTTGATTATTTCAATGCCTACACCAAAAGGCACTGGGATGATATGTTAGAAACATTTACCAAAACTCTTACCATGTTTGGTACAGGAGTAGATGAGGTAAGTCTATCGTATAAAGATTCTCTTAATTTTTTTACAAGAGAATTTGAACAGTCGCCATCGCCCTTAGAATACAAGATTAAAGAGATGGAAGTTTTTAAAATATCCGAAGATGTTGCGTACATCATGATACTAATGGATATGACCTTCATTTTTCCTGATGAGGTGTTAGACTGTCCAGACAATAGGACAACAGCTGTAATGAAAAAGGAAGCTGGCGAGTGGAAGTTAACCCATGGACACTGGTCGCAGCCAGCAGAGGGGCAGGATGCAGGAACCAGCGTTCCATACAAATTGCTTAAGGAGAAGAACAAGCAGCTTGAGGAGAAGGTACATGAGCGGACCATTGAAATTGAGAAGCAGAATGAGGAGTTACAAAGGTTAAACAATACTAAAACAAACCTCCTCTCTATTATCTCGCATGATCTTCGCAGCCCCTTTAATGCTTTTCTGGGTTTAACAGAAGTTATGCTGATGAATTTTCAGGAAAACATTAATGATCCCAATTATTTTAAAGAACGATTACAATTAATTAACAATAGGGCCAAAGGGCTGTTTTCTGTTGCTGATAATCTTCTCAACTGGGCATGGACTCAAACCGGCGAGATAAACGTAGTTTTTAAGAACCAAAAGTTGAAACCGATTATTAATAATCAGGTAGAGGCTCATATTGAGAATGCTGCAGCTAAAAATATCAATATTGAAGTGCAAGTACCCGATGAAATTGAAGTAAATACCGACAGTGAGATATTAGCTATTATAGTTCGGAATTTTATTTCAAATGCAATTAAATACTCGTTCAGTGAGGGAAATATTTTAATATCGGCTAA
>JAWLEY010000051.1:0-13844 GCA_041685855.1 Perlabentimonas sp.
ATCGTTTAGCATGGTGGTTTTGTATATATCAAGTCCTCCCATGCCCACATGCCCGCTGGAGGAGAAGTAGAGCGTTTGGTTGTCAAAATGAATAAAAGGCGATTGCTCATTGAAAGGGGTATTAATACTATCTCCAAGGTTCTCTGGCTCACTCCATTGCCCATCTTCCTCTAGTACGGTGCGCCAAATGTCGAAGTTTCCATATCCTTCTTCCCGGTTGCTAACAAAGTAGAGGGTTTTTCCGTCTGGAGAAATGGAGGGTTGCTTCTCGCTAGTCTGCTGAAGATTTATCGGTTCGGGTAACGGGCGCGGACGCCCCCAGTTACCATTCTCATCTTTATCGCTTATGAACAGGTTGCAGTTTCCCCTGCAAATAGTATAGTACATACGGTTGCCATCGGCTGTAAGTGATTGTGCTCCTTCGTTTGAATGAGGCGTGTTAATTGGTGCACCAATGCTTTTTGCAGGTTGCCATTCACCATCTGGGCCCCGGGTTGATACATAGAAGTCTTCCTGTCTGTTGTACAATATTTCTTGTATTGACGCATCTTTAGGCGCATTCCTTGTTATCACCAGTGTGTTCTCATCGGCAGAGAGGCTGGGCCAGTAATCATCCAACTCGCTATTCACATTTTCTCCAAGATTTATTAATTCAAAGGGAACAGGATTTTTAATGGCTTCAATAGCAAATTCGCTGCTTGCTTTTCTCAACTCAGCAACTTCACGAGCGTTGGGGTGTATATCCTGATATTTTAGAAACGTACTATAATATTTTAGGGATTCTTCGTACTCTCCATTACTGAAAAGCATGTTACCTAAGTTAAAATAAATGTTTGGGAAAAAGTCTGGATTAATTTTTATAGCATTCTCAGCGGCAATAATTGCTTTATCCGGACGGTTTGTTATCCGATACACCTGAGAAAGGAAAAGGTGAGCTTCAATAAAGTTAAAGTCAATTTTTATTGCTTTATTAAGAGAAGCTTCCGCTATATTGTACTCACGACTATCGTACGCGCTAATTGCCTCCTCGTAATGCTTAATGGCTCTTCGGTTATCCGTTGTAAGCTCTCTATCCTGAGCGAACAAAGAAAAAGTTTGCAAAAGAATTATTAGGGTTGCTAGTAATTTTATTATAAGGTGTTTACACATCTTTTTATCAAATTAGATTTATGACAATCAGCCTGGCTCAAAACTTCTTAAATATACAGCTATATTAAAAAATAGTTATATTAGTAAAGCTAAAAAAACTTATTAGTAATATATTTGATGTGTGATTTTATATTTGCGACCTAATTATTAACAATTAAAACTTAAAAAAAATGAAAAGAATCGGATTACTATTAATAGTGACATTATTTGCAAGTACTGTCTTTTCACAGGTTTTTAATACAGGGCAAACCCTAAAGCCCAAAACATTTTCTGTTGGAATTGAGCCTGCAATATTGTTAAATGGGAATGCAGATTTCATCCTATTTCTTCATGGCGGATATGGATTAACCAAAGGCGTTGACATTGGTGCAAAGGTAGGTGTTCTTGGAGGTACTAATTATTTTGGTGCCGACATAGAGTTTGCCATGGGCAGGCAAATGTCAATATCTTTTGGGGCTCATGATTTTGGTTCATTTGGGCTTGATGGAACTTTCCTTGCAACTTTCCCCATTCGCGGCGATGTTAGACTTTATGCCGGTGCCGATGCAGATATAAATTTCCCTGGCAACGATTTAAGTTTCCTTCTTTGGATTCCAGTTGGAGTAGAGGTAGGGATAAAAAAGAGCATGAGTTTTATTTTTGAAGCATCAATTGGTCTTACACAGCCAGCCTACCATCTAATAGGCGCAGGTGTAAACTTTTACCTGTAAAATATAGGTTTTCAGTCTAATAAGTACTGCTACAAACAAAAAATATCTGACTGCTCAATAACATATTGTTAAAAATGTAACAGTGTGAAACAAATAACAAATAAATGCGTACATTTGTATGTGAGTTTGTTTAGTATAAAATAAATTTGTTTGTAAGATATTTGTAAACCTTGATGCTATGAAGATAAAAGAAGTTGCTGAAACATTAGAAGCTAAAGTGCTATGTGGTGAGGATATGCTAGACATGGAGTTGGAGTTCGCTTTTGCCTCCGATTTAATGAGCGATGTGCTTACCATAGAGCATGATAGAGTCTTGCTTCTAACCGGACTGGCAAATGTGCAGGCAATCAGAACTGCAGAAATGTCTGATATAAACTGTGTGGTTATTGTGCGTAGCAAAAAGGTTACCGACGAAATGGTTGAGCTTGCTAAAGAGGGCGGCATTGTACTTATACAGTGCGAAAAATCAATGTTTAAAGCATCCGGTCTTCTATTTCAGAAAGGGCTTAAGCCTATTTTTTAGTATGGGTCTATTTTTGTTAATTTGTATTATAGTTATATGCACACCAAGCCAAGTATTGATACAGTAGAGTTAACCGAACAGAATAATTCAATGAAGTTTGAATATACTATAGAGGGTGGTGATTTTTCTCATGCAGGTTATGCATCGAGTCAGGTTAAAAAAGTGCTTAAGCAGCTGAATGTTGACCCAAAAGTTATTAAACGGGTTGTGGTGTGCTTGTATGAGGCTGAAGTGAATGTTGTTGCTCACGCTTATAACGGAACTATTTATGTTGATGTTGATACTGAGAGCATCGCGCTAAAACTTGTGGATGCCGGACCCGGAATACCTGATATACCTTTGGCCATGCAGAAAGGTTACTCAACAGCATCGCAAGAAGTACGAGAGATGGGGTTTGGAGCAGGAATGGGGCTGCCAAACATACAGAACAATGCCGATGAGTTTAAAATTAATAGCGAGGTAAACATTGGTACTACTGTAGAAATTGTTGTTTATCTTAACCGGCAGTAAAAGTTGCCCAAATGGAGAAGAAATTTTTTCATCATGCTTTAAAAATTGAAAGGGACGTTTGCATAGGCTGCTCTCATTGCATGAGGGTATGTCCAACTGAAGCGCTAAGAGTCCGCAACGGTAAAGCGGAGCTTTATGATAACCGCTGTATCGATTGTGGCGAATGTTACAGGGTGTGCCCCGTTAATGCCATTATTATTGAGCAGGATGATTTTAGTAAAATATTTAACTACAAGCACAGAGTTGCCCTTGTTCCAGCGGTTCTATTAGGTCAGTTCCCCGATGAAATTGCACCTGAAGAGGTTTATGAAACTCTCTTAAATCTTGGGTTTACTGAGGTGTTTGAGGTTGAGAGTTCTGCTGAGGTGCTTAGTCAGGCAATTAATAATTACGTAGATAACAAGGATAATCCAAAACCAGTTATTTCCTCTTTTTGTCCCGCAGTTGTTAGGCTTATTCAGGTTAAATTTCCCGCACTGGTAGAGAATATAATGCTTTTAAAGCCACCCCTTGATATTTCTGCAATTTTCTATAAAAAGATGCTGGTTGATAGGGGAGTGCCTGAAAATGATATCGGAATTTTTTACATCACCCCTTGTGCTGCAAAAATTGCAGCCATTAAAAGTCCCGTTGGGGAAGATTCTTCTGAGGTTAACGGGGTAATTAATATGGATGTAATTTACAATAAGGTACTAAAGGAGCTGGCTAAAAAGAATTACGATACCAGGACAAATACCAATAATTCGAATCTTTCTACAAACAGCATAATCTGGAGTTTAACCAACGGTGAGGCTCAGAATGTAAAGGGGCATTGTTTGGCCATCGATAGTTTGCATAATGTTATCGATTTTCTTGAGAAGGTTGAGAACGATGAGATAACCAATATCGATTTTCTTGAGATTCGCGCTTGTGATGAGGGGTGCGCAGGTGGGGTGCTTACAACTGGTAATAGATTTCTTACGGTTGAGCGTTTAAAAAACAGTAGTAAGTTAGCTTCTACAACAAGCAGAAACTTGATTAGCTCAGAGAAGTCCATTTCTGATAAGTACAGGTCATATCTTCTTGGCAAAATTTCCATTGAGCCAATTAAACCCCGAAGCATGATGAAACTTGATGAGGATATGGCTCGTGCAATGAAGAAAATGGAGCGCGTTCAGCGCTATATGTGCTTTTTGCCGGGTATCGATTGTGGCTCTTGCGGAGCGCCCTCGTGTCAGGCTTTGGCAGAGGATATTGTAAAGGGCAAGGCTGCCATGTCAAACTGCATTTTTCTGCAAAAAACAATGGAGCAAACACGTAAGCTGCACCCCGACCACTCTTTCCGCATCATGGAGAAGATATGGGGGAAAGACCGCTTCCAGAAAGATTGTAATAAATTGAAGCTTAAGGGCGGTACAAAGGAATAATATGTTGATGTGCTTGTTTTATAAACAATATTTTTTGCTAACTGAAAGTATCTTCTTTCAACCAATCAATTAATTAATCAGCATAAACATGAAAGTATCAGACATAGTAGAAAAGTTAAACCTAAAGGTTTTTAGCGGAGAGGAAGGTCTAAACCGCCAAGTTGAAGGTGGATACGTATCCGACCTTTTAAGCGATGTTATGGGCCATGCCGAGGCTGGCAGTGTTTGGATTACCCTTCAAACTCATAAGAACGTTATGGCAATAGCATCTCTCAAGGAGCTTTCCGCAGTAATTTTGGTTAAAGGATTTAAGCCCGATAACGATACGGTAGCCCAAAGCAAGGAGGAGGATATTCCGGTTCTGGGTACAGATTTACAAACTTTTGAGATTGCTGGAGAGCTTTTCAAATTGCTAAATGACTAGTATGTAAAATTAGTCGCTTTGAACCTCAGGTTAATCGAAACCTTACTCATGTTCAATTAATGGCTAATAATCATAGTTATACCTGATTTTAAGGTATTGTCAAATATCATTGAATACGTTATGAGAACCTACCGAGCAGACTTACATATCCATACAGTTCTATCGCCATGCGGCGATTTGGATATGAGTCCTCGGAATATTGCTGAATTAGCAAAACTTCACAACCTCGACATTATTGCCATAACCGACCACAACAGTACGCTACATGGACCAATTATCAGGAAATTAGCGGAACCTTTAGGCATAACCGTTCTTTTTGGTGCTGAGGTAACTACCCGCGAGGAGGCACATTGCCTGTGCCTTTTCGATACTGAGGAGCAGCGAGATAAATTTCAGGAATTTATAAACATAAACCTTCCAAACATCGCCAACAATCCAAATAAGTTTGGATATCAGGTTGTTGTTAATGAGGATGATGAGATTCTTGAAGAGGTTGAGCCGCTTCTGCTCTCAGCACTCAAAGCTAATATTGATGAGGTTGAGGTGAAAGTTCATGACCTTGATGGCTTGTTTATCCCTGCTCACGTTGACAGGCCCATGTATAGCCTAATAAGTCAGCTAGGATTTATTCCACCCGATTTAAAGTTTGATGCTCTTGAAATTTTCAGAACAACCTCCCAGAATGAGTTTAAGGCAAAACATGCCTATTTGAAGGATGCCACCTTAATAAAGAATTCCGATTCGCATTTCCCTAATCAACTGGGGACTGTTTTTACAGAGTATTTACTAAAAGAACCAACTTTTGCTGAATTAAAGAAAGCCTTACAATTTAAACAGGAGCGGAGGGTTTTAACATGAAAGAGCTATCCCTGCATATTCTTGATATTGCTCAGAATTCAATTGTAGCCGGTGCTTCGTCTATTGAGATAGATATTGACGAAAACTCTGGCACCAACACCTTATTAATAAGAATAAAAGATAACGGCAAGGGCATCCCACCCGATATGCTCCATAAAATTACCGACCCATACACTACATCGCGCACAACAAGGAAAGTAGGAATGGGGTTGCCCCTTTTAAATGATGCTTGCAGGCTTTCGGGTGGTAAGTTAAGCGTGAGTTCTGTTCAGGACGAGGGAACTGAAATTGTTGCAACCCTAGGGTTAAATCATATCGACAGGCAACCATTGGGCGATGTAGCGGGTGTTTTACTACTTTTAGTATCAGCAAATCCAACTATAGAATTTATATACCAGTATTCAAAAAATGGTAACAGTTACATTTTCAATACAAAGGAGGTTAAAGAAGCGCTCGACGGATTACCTATCAACTCCCCCGAAGTCATACGAATGCTTAGGGAGATGATAGAGGAGAATTTAGAAGAATTATAAATAAACAACCTAGGTTATAAAACATAATCGTTTTACTTAAAATGTGTTACAAATACAATATTTTTGCTTCCCAAAACTTACAAATCGATTGTTAATAAAATAACACACAAGTTAAAAAACCCGACTATGAACAAAGTTAAATCATTAGCCGATCTTAAGAAGATGAAGGAGCAGCTTCAGTCCAAGATTGAGCTTAGGGAAAAGGGAGAAGATCCTTCTAGCCGCGTGCAGATTAAGGTTGCTATGGCAACCTGTGGTATTGCATCGGGAGCCAAAACCGTAATGGAATTTTTCATCGATGAACTAGAGAAACGCAGCATCGATGCGGTGGTTACCCAAACCGGTTGCATGGGATACTGCTATGCCGAACCTACAATAGAGGTTCAATTACCTAATCAGGAACCAGTTGTTTTTGGTTACGTTGATAACCAAAAAGCCGACGAAATTATTGAGAAATATATAAAGAATGGCGAGCTGGTTGACGGAATAATTCCAATGAACTATAATACTATTGAAAATAAATAACCGCTAAAGGAGGATAATAATATGGCAAAATACAAATCGCATCTACTCGTTTGCGGTGGAACTGGCTGCCGGGCATCTGAGAGCGATTCCATTGCGGAGAGCCTTAAAAATGAGCTGGCTGAAAAAGGGCTAGACAACGAGGTGCAGGTAATTATGACGGGCTGTTTTGGTTTCTGCGAAAAAGGACCTATCGTTAAAATGTTGCCCGATAACACGTTCTACACCGAGGTGAAAAAGTCAGATGTTGCAGAGATTGTTTCTGAGCATGTAATTAAGGGGCGTCAGGTTAACAGGCTACTATATAAGGATCCTGAAAGCAAGGAGCACATTAGCGACTCAAAGCACATGGGCTTTTATAAGAAGCAAATACGTATAGCTTTGCGAAACTGTGGTATTGTTGACCCAGAGCAGATTGACGATTACATTGCTCGCGAAGGCTACCAGGCGCTTGGTATGGTTTTCGATATGGGTGCTGATGCTGCAATTGATATAATGAAAAAATCTGGTCTTCGTGGTCGTGGAGGAGGAGGTTTCCCAACTGGTTTAAAGTGGGAGTTTGCCTCAAAGAATAAAGCCGATCAGAAGTACGTAATTTGCAATGCCGACGAGGGTGACCCTGGAGCTTTCATGGATCGTTCAATCCTTGAAGGCGATGCACACTCGGTAATTGAGGCAATGATTATTAACGGATTCTGTATTGGTGCAACCAAAGGTTTGGTTTACATCCGTGCAGAGTATCCGCTGGCAATTAAAAGGTTGATTATTGCTCTTGAGCAAGCACGTGAGTACGGTTTGCTTGGTAAAGATATTTTAGGTAGCGGTTTCGATTTTGATATTGAGATTCGTTACGGTGCAGGTGCATTTGTTTGTGGTGAGGAAACCGCGCTTATCCACTCAATGGAAGGTGATAGAGGAGAACCAACTGTTAAGCCCCCATTCCCTGCTGAAAGCGGTTATCTTGGCAAGCCATCAAACGTGAACAACGTTGAGACCTTTGCCAACATTCCTGTTATCTACCTAAAAGGAGCCGATTGGTTCTCATCCATAGGTACCGAAAAATCTAAAGGAACAAAAGTATTTGCCCTTGCAGGCAAAATTAATAACGTTGGTCTTATTGAAGTGCCAATGGGTATCACCCTTCGTGAGGTAATTTACGAGATTGGCGGTGGTATTAAGGATGGAAAGAAGTTTAAGGCAGTGCAAACCGGTGGTCCATCGGGTGGTTGCCTAACCGAGAAGCATCTTGATACTCCAATTGATTACGATAACCTAATTGCAGTTGGATCAATGATGGGGTCGGGCGGTATGATTGTGATGGACGAGGACGATTGCATGGTTTCTGTGGCCAAATTCTACCTTGACTTTACCGTTGAAGAGAGTTGTGGTAAGTGTTCTCCCTGCCGTATTGGTAACAAGCGCCTTTACGAGATGCTTGAACGCTTAACTGAAGGAAAAGGAACAATGGAGGAGGTTGAAAGACTAAGGAACCTTAGCGAGGTTATTAAAGATTCTTCGCTTTGCGGTTTAGGTCAAACTTCACCTAACCCAGTTCTCTCCACCATGGATAACTTCTACGAAGAATATTTAGAGCACGTTAAAGACCATAAGTGTCGTGCAGGACAATGTAAGGCTCTAATGCAGTATGTTATCGATCCTGAGGCTTGCGTTGGATGTACCGCTTGTGCAAGGGTTTGTCCAGTGAATGCCATTAGCGGCGAGCGTAAGAAAGTTCACTTTATCGATACATCAATCTGTATTAAGTGCGGTGCCTGCATCGAGAAGTGTAAATTTAGTGCTATCAACATTCAATAAAAGGGGAGTAGGATAAATGGAAACAGTAAAATTAACTATAGATAATAAGGCGATTGAGGTTCCTAAAGGAACAACAATCTACAAAGCAGCCAAGCAGCTAGGCATTGATATTCCAGTGCTTTGCTATATGGAGCTGAAAGACCTGAATATTGAGAACAAGCCTGCCGGATGTCGTATATGCGTTGTTGAGGTAGAGGGACGCCGTAACCTGGCCCCATCCTGCTCAACCGATTGTTACGAAGGTATGGTGGTTAAAACTCATACAGGCAGAGTAATTAATGCTCGCAGAACAATTCTTGAACTTATACTTAGCGATCATCCAAAAGATTGCCTAAGCTGTGCAAAAAGCGGACGTTGCGAACTTCAGGATATGGCTGTTAAACTTGGAATTAGAGAGATTCCAGGTGAAGAGTACGCCGAGATGAGCACGTACAGAGTTGACACCTCACCATCAATAATTCGCGATCTCGATAAGTGTATAATGTGTCGTAGGTGCGAAATGATGTGTAACAAGGTTCAAACTGTAGGCGCACTAAATGCAGTTAACCGTGGTTTCGAGGCCGTTGTGGCACCTGCTTTTGAGCAGAACCTAGAGAAATCAACTTGTACGTACTGTGGACAGTGCGTTGCGGTTTGCCCAACAGGTGCATTAACTGAAGTTGACCATACGCCAAAACTTATCAGAGCACTTGCCGACCCTAATAAGAAGGTTGTTGTTCAAACAGCTCCTGCAATTCGCGTAGCGCTTGGCGAGGAGTTTGGCATGGAGCCAGGTAGCATTGTTACCGGTAAAATGGTATCAGCCTTGCGTGAGATTGGTTTCGATTACGTATTTGATACTGATTTTGCTGCCGACCTAACCATTATGGAGGAAGGAACGGAGCTGCTTGACCGTTTAACACGTCATCTGAATGGCGACAAGAATGTTAAACTGCCAATTCTTACCAGCTGCTGCCCAGGTTGGGTGAACTTCTTTGAGCATAACTTTAACGATATGCTTGATGTTCCATCAACAGCAAAATCTCCACAGCAAATGTTTGGAGCCATTGCAAAGAATTACTTTGCTGAGAAGATGAAGATTAAGCGCGAGGATATGGTGGTTGTTTCGGTAATGCCATGTTTGGCCAAGAAGTACGAAGCCCAGCGCGATGAGTTTAAGGTTAACGACAACCCAGATGTTGATTTCTCAATTTCAACCCGCGAGTTGGCACACCTAATTAAGGAGTTCAATATAAACTTTACTGGACTTGAGGATTCAGACTACGACCGCCCACTTGGTGAATCAACTGGTGCTAGTGTAATTTTCGGTGCAACTGGTGGTGTAATTGAAGCCGCTACCCGAACAGCATACGAAATTCAGACTGGTAAGAAGCTAGAGAAGATTGATTTTGAGGAGCTGCGTGGTATGGAGGGCATTCGCTCTGCAACTGTAGATTTTAATGGGTTGCCAATTAACATTGGTATTGCTCACGGATTAGGAAATGCCCGTAAGCTACTTGAGGATGTTCGTAGTGGTAAAGCCAACTACCATGCAATTGAGGTAATGGCCTGCCCAGGCGGTTGTATCGGTGGTGGTGGTCAGCCACTTCACCATGGCGATATAAACATTCTTAAAGCCAGAACAAAAGCTATTTACGAGGAGGATGCAGGTAAGCCAATCCGTAAATCGCATGAGAACGAGTATATCAAGAAACTTTACGAAGAGTATCTTGGCAAGCCAATGAGTGAGAAAGCTCATAAGTTGCTTCACACTCATTATTTTGCTAAAGGAAAAAAGGATATTTACATTTAAAATTGGAGGATTAGTCGATGTCACACATTAAAGTTGAGCTAAAAAAGGAGGATGTTGCCAAGCTCAAGGAGATTTGCAAATCCTTCGATAATAAGCCAGGGGAACTAATTAATGTTCTTCACAAATCACAAGAGCATTTTGGATATCTGCCTGCTGAGATACAGGAAGTTATTTCGCAAGAGATGAATGTTCCTGTTGCTAAGGTTTATGGTGTAGTTACTTTCTACTCTTTCTTTACAATGATTCCAAAAGGTAGGCATCCAATAAGTATCTGTACAGGTACGGCTTGCTACGTTCGTGGAGCAGAGAAAGTGGTAGATGAATTTAAACGTAAACTTAATATTAATGTTGGTGAAACCAGCCCTGATGGAAAGTTCTCAATCAGCTGCTTACGTTGCGTTGGCGCATGCGGTTTAGCACCTGTGGTGCTAGTGGGAGAGAAGGTTTACGGTAGAGTTGCACCTGATGAAGTAGAGAAGATTTTAAAGGAGTACGAATAGGGTTAAGTTAGGTTTGTTTAGAGAAGGGTGTCCGGACATTGTCTGGACACCCTTTCTTTATTTCTTTGTAATTTCAACCCCGATTGTTATTAATTACTCCCAATAAAATAGTTACAGGGTTAGTTTAGATTAAAACCTGGTATTTATAACATTCTCAAAGTCTGAACCAAACGTATATGTAAATCCAATGGCCCAGAACATTTGGTAGTTAGTTGCTTGTCTTCTTTGCTGAAGCAGAATCTCTTCTATGGACATCTCTCCTTTAGGTATTGACACCAAATCATTTACAAGGTCTAAATCACCTGAAATACTTAATGCAAAACCGCTAAATAACCGAAGGTTAATCTCTGAGAAGAAAGCAAGCCTGTTGGCATCAAAATCATGAAAATAATGTGAGCCAGTAAGCCCTGCCCTTACTGAGCCCCACGTTTGCTGAAAGTGAGCAGAGGCAGATAGGCTATGGAAAAAGAGATGTTCCACATCTTTCTCAAAAATGGTACGTTCAATGTAGTTATTGTATGAGTATCCGGTTTTGTATGTTAGCTTAATGGCTCTTCTTGTGGCTTCATCGTATGGAAAGAAGCTATACTCAATACCAGGCCCAAAATCAGTATTAAAATCCATATTGTGAAATGTGCTGGAAAGTATATCGGAGAAAAAACCTGTTGACCAATGCTGGTTAATGCTTCTTATTGCATATCCATGAAATCCATCGCGGCGCGATTTGCTGGTAATGGTTCCATCGTCTGTAATAAAGTTACGCTCATTATAGTTAAAGTAGGGCCTTAACCTTATCTTCCAATTTTCCGATACTTTATCGGCATAGAAACCGTAGCGAGCGTTAATTGCATTTTGAGTTTGTTCTTTGCTAAAATTCATACCACCGTAAAGTTCAAAAACCCAGTTCTTCCAGGGGTCAACAATCTCTTGTCTTTCAAAAAGAACCTCGGTATCAACACTTACAGTTAGGCTAGAGGCCAACTTCGTATTAGCAATAAATGGTGCTAATCCTAGCTTCATGCGTTTTACCTTTTCTTTTCGGGTTTCGTCCCAGGTATTTGTTCTGGGTGCCCATAGAGTAATTTTGTGATTAATCTCCTTGTAGTCTTTTCGGCCTATAAACGAAATTACGTAGTTTGTTCCGCTAACGCCTGCTCCATGGTGCGATACTAGAATATGAACGTGAGCAAGCTCTTTGTCTCGCACATAGTTGATGTACGGAATTGATTCCTGTATGTAGTGTACATCACAAACATCGCAATCCAAAAAAACTGCAATTAACCCATTACTATTATTGCTTTCTGAATCTAAACTATCTTTTTCAAAATTATCTGATGCTACTGCTAGCTGGCTAGTTAAGAGAAAGAATAAAATAAGAACATGTCTCATATTTATATATTTAAATAGATGTTGCTTTATATTAGATTTTAGTTAGGTGAAATAGTTTAGCTTATTGGCAAACTCATTCTTTTACAAGCCTCCCTTTTTAGTAATAATGTGGATAAGTATTTTTGATATCAATTAGAGAGCTACCAATGGAGTTTTGTATGGTTAATACAAAAAAATATTAAACTGTTGATTTTCGATTTATTTGCGTATTGGAGATGATTAAAATTATTTTTGACGAAAAAATCTCAAATATTAAATAATTATTACAAAAACACTCATTCCTAATAAAATAAAGCGTATTTTTGCCTACTATTTTTATAACATTTATTATCAATTCAATTATTAAGCATGAACATTTTTTGTGGAAGTCTTCCTTTTAAGCTACAGGAGTCTGAGTTAAAGGAATTTTTTGAAGAGTACGGCGAAGTATCAGCGGCACGCATTATTACCGACAAGTTCTCCGGAAGAAGTAAAGGTTTTGGATTTGTTGAGATGCCCGATGACGAGATGGCTAAGAAAGCTATTGAGGAACTTGATGGCGCTGAGGTTGATGGTCGTACCATCGTTGTTAACCAGGCTCAAGACAAAAAGGAGTCTCGTGAAGGTGGTTACCGAGGTGGCAACCAGCGAGGTGGCTACAATCGTAGCAACGACTCAAGAGGGCAGGGCCGTAGGTCAAACTATTAATCTGCTCGTTTTAGGTTCGCCTGAAATTTTCAGGATGTACTTATCTAATTAGCATACATTGTAGCGGATTTTAATTATCGCTTTAGATTATTCAGGAGCGATTTAGCATAGGAGCTGGTTTTTACCAGCTTTTTTTATTTTCTATTGGAGTGTTATCCTGTATGGCATATTTTTGTGCTTATGCTACCAAACTCATCATTGCCTATTGATGCATACCTTTATAATACAGAGGTAAAAGAGCCCATTCTGTTTCTTGCATGGAAACACCATCTGCAACATATTAAAACCGTTGTACTAAAAAATCAACAAAATTTTTCTATCAACATTAAATCAAATCTTTGCAAAAGGTTTGGCAGCTCAGTAATAGATTTATATAGTGGTAATTTAAGCCCATCAGAAATTTCAAAGGAGATATTTGATGCGATTATTAGGTTGGGCAATGAAACCAGAAACAATTATTTTAGTTGGATTGATAGCAGCTTGGGGCAGTACCAAAAAATCACTTTATCCGATGGGTCCTCATGGACAATTAGAAAAGGTAACTACCCGCAAAGGTATATCCATATACATCCCTCAAGATACGCCCATAACACCATCAGGATAAAAGCAACAGTATTAAAAACTGTGGTGACTTATTGCTTTCTTTTTGATAAAATGAAGGGTGCTCCATCAGTAGAGCAGCTAAATTTTTCGCGAAAAATATTGCTTAATCTGCCGCCATTAAAGGAAGGTGTTTTAAATCATCAAATTTTTTGGCTAGTTAAATATCAACAGCAGTAAAATTATATATATATTTGCGCAAAGTTCTCATAAGAGTTGGGTTAACAACTATTTAGGTGATGTAAATCATCATTAAAATTGTGTTTACATTGAAACAAAAAAGCGTTTTTTGCGTTTTAATTAATGTAACACAACCTGATTTTTAGGGTTTATAGTTGGTTTCAGGTTAGTTGCTTTTAGGTTAATTTTTTAGGGTGTGAAACCGGGTCTGAGGAGGCCCGGTTTCTTTTTTTAAATCCTCTGTAT
>JAWLEY010000052.1:0-13785 GCA_041685855.1 Perlabentimonas sp.
TCAAGCCCAAACCTTGAGAATGTTAATAGTTCGGCTCCAACCTTTAGTCGCATAACCCTTTTAAAGTCTTCAGGAATACGATCGAATGTAAAAGTTGCTTCAACTGTTTCATCTGTATTTATGGTTCTTTGTGGAGTGGAGTATCTTTGTGAACCTACCACTTCACCAAGTTTCCCTCTTTGAGCATCAAAACTTCGCCTGTTAAAGTCGGTTACGGTAATTAACCCATTAATAAGTTTTAAATCGCGGGTTGGTCCGTTGTTGGTTATGCTTAGCACCAGTTCCAGCTGGTTGTTGCTTTTCCTATGCAGGCTAATTAGTTTGAAGGTAACGTTGCTAAAATCATCCTCCAGAGGTTTTGTACTTTCGGTCTTGCCCGATAGTTTGAAAAGAACATCGCCCTTTAGTTCAGGGAGGTCATTGAGTGCATCCCAAATTATTACCTGATTTTTCCCTCCGGAAACAGCTTCGCCAACATAACCAGAAACCGATTTCATGGGTTGGAACGTTCGGCCTCCATCGATTGAATAGCTTGGTTTGATACTGAATTGTTGACCGAGTTGCTCTCCAATAATTGAGTATTCAATATTAATGTTTTTGCCCAATTGTTTGGTATTAACCCCAGTGAATTCTTGTGCTGAGGTAATGGTTGTGCCAAGCATTTGAATCGCTAATGCAAATAGCACTATTTTACATATCTTTTTCATACTAACTTTAGTTTAGCTGTTTAACCAAATAGAGTATTTAACTTAAATTATTTATAATTCTTTTAGTTGGATATCAAACCCAATACTATCTACTCCAAATTCAATGCCATTTAATAACATTTTTGTAGTTTTTGTTGCAACCTCTCTTGTTAAGTTGCTCATTTGAGGGCTGTACTGCTCTCCTAAAGTTCTTATGGATACTGAGGTTTGTTCAGTTTCTAAAGTAAGTTGTCGCAATAATTTTTTTGAGTAAATACTCCAAAGTCCGTTGTAGCTTACTAGGGGAGTTGTATTTTTTTGCCATAAAGGATTGGCATATTTATAACTGTAAAGAGGGAACTCGTGTTTTTTTCCATCAAATTCTGAGTTTGACAGGAATTTATTTCCCCGTTGGGTATAAACAAAGTGGGCTCTTTCGTTTGTTTGTTCGGGTGTTTGGAGTCTGGTTATAAATTCGTATTCTGCTTGCGGTTCAAAGGCTTCGCCTATTTGTGCTTCAATGTAAAGGGCAGTACCAACGGTTGAGATTAAGCCGGGTTTTGGTGCCTCACTGATAGAGTCTTTTTCCAAAGGGGTGTACTTAATTAGTATAACAGCTTCGTTGTATCTTGTGAAATGGTGCTCCTTTACCGTGAAGCAAGTACTATCGGCGTATCCTGTGGCTGATAATTTGAAGTATGTATCAAATCTTTGTCCGTAACGTTTACGAACTCCATCGTGATACTCTGAAGTATATACGTCTCTGAAATATTGTATTTTTGCCTTACTGAAAAGGATAGCCATTGTTTTTGCTCTGTGGAGTGCTTGTCGTGAAGCATCTTCTGCGGTTAAATCGGGGTCGGATATTCCAATGGCATAAATGCTATTAATATCTGCCTGTGGAGTTCTAAAGAACCATGTTGGTAGGGTGTCAGGATAGTAGCTTAGCTGGGCAATATTCTGAAATTTATCTCGTCCTTTCTTTAAATCACCCTCGGTTTCCTTTTTAAAAATTTCTTCAAAGTTGTTCTTGTTTTGACTATATACATTTCCTTGAGCAAAAGGCATAAATACTATGCATAGTAGTAAAGTCTTTAGGTAGAAGCTATAATTCATTATAAAAATATTTATGAGGTGAACAATGTAAAGGTAAAAAAATATGCCATTATCAATACAAATATCTTGCCCAATTTTTATGTAATGGTATTTATTTGGTGTTAAAGAATGGCATGGTATGATAAAAAGAAACCCCCACAAAAAATGTGAGGGTTTTATTTATTTAATGTTAAACTTTACAGACTTTGTAAACTTTTAACTTGTAGGCTTCGGTCAACCTTTTTGAGAAGTCCCTGGAGCACGTTCCCCGGGCCTAATTCAGTAAAATCGTTGGCGCCATCAGCAATCATATTATGCATTATCTGTGTCCAGCGAACGGGTGATGTAAGCTGTGAGATAAGGTTATGCTTTATTTCCTCTGGCTTCGTGTAGGGTTTAGCATCAACGTTTTGGTAAACAGGGCAAAGTGGCTTGTTAAAGTTGGTTGATTCTATGGCCTGAGCAAGCTCAACTCTTGCTGGTTCCATTAGGGGGCTGTGGAATGCTCCGCCTACCTTTAAGGGAAGTGCTCTTTTTGCACCAGCTTCTTTGAGTTTCTCGCATGCAGTGTTAATGCCTTCAATACTTCCTGATATAACTAGTTGCCCTGGGCTGTTGTAGTTAGCAGGTACAACAATTCCGTCAATATCTGAGCAGATTTTTTCTACGGTTTCATCGTCAAGCCCAATAATTGCAGCCATGGTAGAAGGTTCACTTTCGCATGCTTTTTGCATGGCCATCGCTCTTTTCGAAACCAGCACCAATCCGTCCTCAAACGAAAGGGCTCCATTTGCAACCAACGCAGAAAATTCTCCTAGTGAGTGACCTGCAACCATTTCGGGTTTAAACTCATCACCCATAACTTTTGCAAGGATAACCGAGTGTAAAAAGATTGCTGGCTGAGTAACCTTCGTTTGCCTTAGGTCCTCATCTTCACCCTCAAACATTAAATCTGTTATTCTAAAACTAAGAATTTCGTTAGCTTTTTCAAATAGCTCTTTGGCTAATGGGGAGTTCTCGTATAAATCTTTACCCATACCAACGAATTGTGCTCCTTGTCCTGGAAATACAAATGCTTTCATGTTTTGTTTTTTAAGTTTAGGGTGCAAATGTAATACTTTTATACAAGGGTTTAAAATCTTATAAGAAACTGTTTGTACATGTCTTGTGGTTTTATTTAGAGTGTAATAGTACTTAGCAAAACTTAAAGTATCTAAATGTTTGAGAACGAAAAATCAGGATAATATCGGACTTAAAATGTTTTACCAAGCAGGATTAATAAATCCTCTTCCTTTAATTAAATTATATACTGTTAGTACAATGTAGCTTACAACAAAATTTAAACCTGAAATAATTGAGGCAAAAACAAACAGGGCACCAAACATGCCCACCCATTTGTTAATGCTTGCAGCATGGCTTTCAAGCTTAACGTAATTCCACCAATCACCCAAGTAGCCGCTTAGGCCAGTTGCTTCAATGCCAAGAATAAAAAGGTTGATTATTAGGAAAAATACAACCAAGGATATTAATCCGCCTTTTGCTCCCTTTATATCTGGTGGGCTAAGCTGCATGTGTGAAGATATGCAGATGGCTAGGTATAGAAATATCCAGAATTTGTAGTCAGAAAAGTTTTCAGCCCTTAGTAATCCTTTCAAGGTTGTTTGAGTAGTTCCCCAAATTGCAGTTAGTGCTTCGGTATAATTTCCTCTTACCCCATCAACAAGTGTTTGGCTTTGTGATTCAATACTGGCAAAAATTACGCTCATATTTGGTACCAAATAGTAGAATGCAGCATAAAGCACCAGTGCGCCAAAAATAATTGGACCCACACCAATAAAGAAGTTGCCAATTTTTTGGTAGGTGCTATTTGGGTTATATGAATGGTTTACATAACCTATTGCTCCGTCCTCGGCATTGGGAGAGTAGAGTTTAATCTCATTTATTTTGTGTCTGAATATTATACAGAATATTGCGTGGCCTAGTTCGTGCACAGGAGTTCCAATCCATCCTGTAAAAACTATGTCCAGCTTTTGTCCAGCGGATTTTACGTAGGTAATTCGCGTGAAGCGCGAAAAGATGTAAAGGATTAGCCCGAATACAAAAAGTAATCCCAATAGCCAAACAAGCTGGCTTACTGTTGTAATTACTACAAGTTTAATAAACTCAAGAATACCGTTAATGTTTTCCATAGAATGCTAGGTTTTAGGATATAAAAGTCACTAATATAATTATTTTTTAATTTTTTGCATACAAAATTACGGTGGTTTTTATATATAGTAGTTTAGATGTTAGGATATTGAAAAATAATTGAAAGGTAATTTACAACAGATAGTGATGGTGAAACCTCTCCCGAGTGACCACGACTAATCTGTTTTGTTTTATACGATGGGCAGAGTAGATTGGCGAGCTCCATTAGGGTAATAATTGGACCGTAACCGCAAACGCTAATTTCATTCTTTGTGATGGTCTGATAAACACCTTTTGCATCCATTTTTAAAATTTTGTCAAGAACCATATTGTCGAGCCTATAACCCTCGCTGGGTGATTCAAAGTGAGAAAAATCGCTGGAGGCAATTACAACTACTTTCTTCCCCAATTTGCCTATTGCGTAGGCAATTTTTTTTGATAGGGATAGAGCCATTTCGTACGTCTGATTTTTAATGCTAATAGGAAGTATTTTGGTGTTTTCATTAAGATAGTATTGAATAAGTGGAATCATTACCTCACCTGAATGTTCTTCCTGATGAGCTTCTGATGAGATTGGTAGGTTAAGAATTTTGTAAAAATCTGTATCAACGGCTTTATATCCTAATGGGGTTTCCCAGTGGCTATGTTTATCCAACGCAACGCTTGGCCCTGTGCCTCTATGGTTTGGGTTTAGTATGATTACAGTATCAATCTCCTGCGCGCTGTTGTAAATCGCTTGAAAAAACGGTATGGCATGATGCGCTGAATATATGTAACCAGCATGAGGGAGTACTCCTCCAATAACCTGATTAGTTGATAGGTTAATACTATTACTTGTTTTAACAGAACTGTCAACCCTTTTTATTAGCTGGAGTAGTTCATCCTTATTGGCAGGGTAAAATGTTCCGGCAACTGCTGGTTTTCTGACTGATGTTGGCATGCATCATCAATTTTCATCCAAAGAATCATTTTTTGTGTTAACATCAACAATGCTAATTGGAGCAGGCAGCGGGTGAGCTTGTAGAACATTGGCTAAATCGCTTGCTTCTTGCATGTTAAAATCACCTGAGATTGATGACCGTCCACCTTTTATTTCTGCATTAACCAAAGGGTAGGAGTAAACCTTGTTATCTAATGTTATTGCAATTGAGCGGCCAATATTATCAGCTGTTAGCCGTTGCCATATTTTTGCGCCCTCCTTATTTTTTGTAATCGTTATGTATGCATTCCCTTGAGAGCCTTCTTCAGGAGATGCCTTGGTTATATAGGTACCATCTAGGGGAGGGGTGTTATCTTTGTTATTTACCTTTAGTGCAATTAGTTCGTATATGCTATTGGTTGCATCCCAGGGGGCAGGTTTTACGGTCCATGCAAGTTTTAAATTATTTGGTAATAGGTTTGTTACCTCGGGTAATCTAAGTAAACCAGTTACTGTTGAGGTGTCTCTTTCGAATGCATTCCCAATACAGGGGCCAGGAACTATTTGACCTTGCTGATTTACACGGGGTGTTAAAACGGCAAAGAGGGGGTACTTTTGTGCCCATTCGGTCTCTACCATGGTTGTTGTATCCAAAACATAGTCTGTTGGTTGAAATTCTTTCCCATTTAATTCAATTTTACCATTGGCTAGCAACGTTTTAATTTTCTCATTAACTTCTTCCAAAGATTGAAAAATTTCTTGATTATCGTAAGTCTCCCAGAATCCCAAAACTGCCCTTGTTTGTATAAGATGTTTTACCCTTTCAATATTTTCAACTTTGGGAATCTCTATTAATACTCGTTCGGTATTCTCTATTTGTTCAAATTTGTTGTTGCGTATACCAAACCTATTGATTCTTTTCTTAAGTATTGTAATTGTTTCAATTACTCTTTTATCTATCTCTTTATGAAGGGCATTTAGAGTTTCCTCATTGCTCGAATTGTTTGTTAACGATTCGTCAATTTTATCAATGTTAAATAATTTGACCAAAGGTATGTCTGGATTAGTATTTTCAAAAGCCTTACCAAATATTTCAATGTATGGTTCTGTTGGCTCTTTTTTGTTTTGATTAGCTTTGGTAATAGCATTAACAAGCAATGGGTGCGTGTTGTCTTTTGCTAATAAGTTGATAATGTGACTGGCTGAAAGTTCTGCTGTAATGCTTACCTCTAATTCTTGATTTTTATGGAAAAGGTTGCAGGCTGCTCCTAGGATTGTTAATCCTAAAATTAGGCTTATGAAAATTATGATGTTCTTTTTCATCAATTTTATTTTTTATATAAAACTCAAATATACGAATTTTTTAATTATTCCCTAGTTTTATAAATATGGGTAAATATCACTATTATAGTTAATAAAACGACAACAAACGACAGTAAACGAATATTAACCGACTGTAACTAATTATTAACCGAATCGGTTGTTGAACAGGTCTTTACTTTGCATCAACAAATTATTCGTTTAATCAACTAAAAAATTTCAATCATGGAAACTACAATGAACAAAGTACAACTACAAGGATTTCTTGGACAGGATGCAGAGGTGCGCACATTCGACAGCGGACGCACGCTTATTTCTTTACGTTTGGCTACAAACGAGAGTTACAAAAACTCCAATGGCGAATGGATAACCAATACAACCTGGCATAACGTAGCCCACTGGCGTACAAAAATGGACGAATCGTTACGAGAAGATTTAAAAAAGGGCGCGCTAATTACCGTGAACGGTAAAATTAATACCCGAAAGTACACAGATAAGCAAGGGAATGATAAATACATTACCGAAGTGGTAGCTAGTAAGGTTGAGTTGGCAAAGGTTGAGGCCTAATCAATGTGTTAACAATTAAGGTACTATTGCTTTTTCTACAAAATTAGTAGTACAACAATATTTTAAAGAGGCGTACTGTATTATCATTACGCCTCTTTAAGTATTATTATTGCTAAAAGTATTTGTTAATGCTTCCACGGAATTGCTTTACCACAGTTTTTACAAAGCCCCTCATTATTAACGCCAACAACTTTAACAGAATATTGCGTTCTTAAAACAATCTCATTTCCGCAATTCTCGCACCTTGTGTTTGATTCGCCTTTACCGAGAATTACATTGCCAATAAATATATGATGAAGATGCTGGCTAGCAATTTCTCTAAGTTCTAAAAGGGTTTCTATTGGGGTAGATTCTTTCGTCATTTTGTAAGCAGGGTAGTACCTGTTGATGTGCAGCGGGATGCTTGGTCCCAATTCACTTGCAATCCATTCTGCCATCTTTTTAAAATCACTCTCATTATCATTTAGTCCTGGAATAACCAGATATGTAATTTCTATGTGCTTACCACTTTTGGCAATGGTTTTAAGAGTGTTTAGCACAGGGCTTAGCTTGCCTCCAGTGAATTTTTTATAAAATTTATCACTAAAACCTTTTAGGTCGATGTTAAAAGCATCAATAAACTCCAAAATCATGTCAAGAGGTTTGGGGTTAATATAGCCATTGGTTACCATGGCGTTAGCCAGACTATTTTGCTTGGCTAGTTTGGCAATTTCCAGCATGTACTCTACCCAAACGGTAGGTTCGTTGTAGGTAAATGCTATTCCTATACAATTATTTTGGTTAAAGGCTCGGTTAATAATATCAACAGGGTTATATAAATGTGGTTTTTTGTTTTTGGGTGCGCAATATTGCGAGATGCTATGATTTTGGCAGAATGAACATTGTAGGTTACAGCCGTATGTGCCAACGGACAATATTTGTTTGCCTGGATAGAAGTGGTATAGCGGTTTTTTCTCAATGGGGTCCGTGTGTAAACCACTAACTGAAGTATGGCATACCAGTTTGCCCGAATCGTTGTAACGAACGCCGCAAGTACCAAGCTCCTCATTAGGTATGGTACAATTGTGTGGACAAAGTTGGCAGCGAACCTTTATGTCATCAAGCGTCTTATAGAACAAGCATTGCATCATAAAGCAAATTTACAGCTTGAGTATATAAAAATCAAAAGATGAAGGCTTCTGATTTTGTGTCTTATCTTTACATTTGTATTTTCACAGGTAAATGTAGAAATCTAAATTTTGATAAGACGATGAAAACATCATTTGAACCCCAAAAAATTCTATTTCCCATGCCTGTAAGTCTAATTGTTACGGGTACAATGGAAAGCGCAAATATTGTTACCATTGCCTGGGTAACGTTGTTAACAAGCGGGCCTCCAACCTTAGGAGTATCAGTAGGTACAAAAGGTTTCTCCGGAAAAGAAATCTTAAAAAACAAGGAGTTTACAGTTAATATTGCCAGCGCAGATATTATGGTTGAAGCCGATTTTTGTGGAATAACTTCTGGAAAAGATGTTGACAAGTTTCAAAAATCGGGGTTAACCAAAATGCCATCAAAATTTATCAAATCTCCAATAATTAAGGAGTGTCCATTGAATTTTGAATGTAAATTGGTAAAGCATAGCGTTGTTGGAACAACAAATCATTTTGTTGGAGAGATACTTCAAACCCATATCGATACAGAAAAACTTAGTGATACCGATAACCCTCGCTCTTTCAATATTGAGGCAATCAACCCTCTTATTTACATAGGAGGAGCGCGGGAGTATAGAAAGATTGGCGAAAAGATTGGCGATGCCTACCAGATAGGAAAGGAGTTAAAAAAGTAAAATAATTGAAAATTTCACCCGCAATTATCTGGAGTTAATCATCACATTATGAGAAAAAAGGGAAAATTAACCCTGTAGTAAACCTTTTGTCTCTAATTTTGTCTTATAATGGCAAATTTAACTATAAACATGTTTAAATGATAAAAGGTAAGATTACATTAGCTGCCATAGCATTTATTCTACTTCCAATATTAATAAGTTGTAGCGATAGTGGCACTAAAAAAAGTAATAATAAAACAGAAAGCAAAGGGTTGCCAGTTGAGGCCTATGTTGTTGATTTAAAGCCATTAACTCAGGCTTTGTCTTTGTCTGGTACTCTTTTGGCTGGAGAAGAGGTTGAACTTAAAGCGGAAACTACTGGGAAGTTAACAGAGTTTCATATAGTTGAAGGAAGAACAGTTAAAAAGGGTCAGCTGCTAGCGCGTGTGAACGATAGTGAGATTAGAGCCAGGTTAGAAAAGTTAAAGTCAAACCTAAAATTAGCCCAAGACGATTTTGAACGTAGCAAAAGATTAAGAGAGATAAATGCTCTTAGTCAGCAAGATTTGGATGCGTCAAAAAACAGAGTGGATGGTATAAAGGCCGATATACAGTTGGCAAAAGCCCAAATACAAAAAGCTGAAATAAGAGCCCCCTTTGATGGGAGAATCGGGTTAAGGAACGTTAGTCCAGGTAGCTTTATAGGAACTAACACAGTGCTTGCAACCCTAATACAAGTTAAACCGCTTCGAATAGAGTTCTCTGTTCCGGAGCGCTATGTGTATGGCGTTAAAAGTGGGAAGGAAGTCACCTTTACCCTTGGGCAAAATCCCAAGGAGTATAAGGCAACCATTTATGCAACCGAGTCTGTTATTGACCAGCAAACGCGTGCCCTTCGGGTAAGGGCTAAGTGCCCAAACCTAAAAGGAGAACTTATCCCGGGAGCATTTGCAAGGGTTTCATTCAACATTAACGGAAGCCCCAAAACTATGTTAGTGCCACCACATTCCTTAGTGCCTGTTCTTGGCGGACAGAATGTTGTTATAGCCAGTAACTCAAGAGCAAAATATGTGCCCGTTGAAACTGGCGTAAGAACGGCAACAGCCGTTGAGATAGTTTCTGGAATTCAACCCGGCGATACATTGCTAACCTCAGGTTTGCTTCAGGTAAGAGAGGGAGCTAAGGTTGATATTGAGATTGTTGATAGCTGGTAACCTTCTATTTCTGACATAATTCCAAATTATTATAAATGAACTTATCTTCACTTAGTATAAATAGACCCGTTTTAGCATCGGTAATGGCAATCATTATTGTGCTTTTCGGTATTGTTGGGTACACTTACTTAGGCGTTAGGGAGTATCCCAGCGTATCACCACCTGTTGTTTCTGTTAGTACAAGTTATGTTGGAGCCAATGCCGATGTGATTGAAGCACAAATAACCGAACCAATCGAGGCTGCGTTAAGCGGTATATCTGGCATAAAATCCTTAACATCAACCAGTATGGATGGGCGAAGCTCCATATCGGTCGAATTTGAATTAGGGGTTGACATGGAGGCAGCTGCCAACGATGTACGCGATAAGATGTCGCAGGTAGTAAGGCGCTTACCTCCTGATATTGATGCGCCTGTTGTTTCCAAAGCCGATGCAGATGCGGAAACAATAGTGGTACTCACTGCACAGAGCGATACCCGCGATTTGCTTAGCCTTTCTGATATTGGAAACAATGTGATTAAAGAGCGTCTTCAAACCATTACTGGTGTTAGTCAAGTGAGAATTTGGGGCGAGAAAAAGTACGCCATGCGAATGCATCTTGACCCCAATAAGCTGGCTGCATACGGACTAACACCTTCTGACATTAGACTTGCTCTTAGTCGCCAGAATATAGAGTTGCCAACTGGTACAATAGAGGGCTACTATACTGATTTATCCATACGAACATTAGGACGAATTGAAACCGAGGAGGAATTTAATGATTTAATTATTAGACATGTTGATGGTGTAGCGGTTAAGTTTAAGGATGTAGGCAGGGCAGAGCTTGCCCCGGAGAACGAAAGAACCCTTCTTCGAGGTAATAACGCAACCCCACAGATTGGTATTGCTATTACGCCTCAGCCTGGTGTTAACTACATTACCATTGCCGATGAGGTTTATAATAGGGTTAAGCAGCTTGAGAAGGAGTTGCCCAGCGATATTCGGTTAAATATTGCAATGGATGTAACAACTTCCATACGTAAAGCAGTTAAGGAGGTGCGCGATACCGTTCTAATAGCTTTTGTACTTGTTATACTTGTTATTTTTGTTTTTTTACGAAGTTGGCGAACTACCCTTATACCTATGATTGCTATTCCTATAGCGCTTGTTGGCTCTTTCTTCGTAATGTACATAATGGATTTCTCCATAAACGTCCTTTCTCTGCTTGGCATTGTATTGGCAACGGGTTTGGTTGTTGATGATGCCATTGTGGTGGTGGAAAACATCTACTCTAAAATAGAAAAGGGGATGGACCCCATTAAAGCGGGGCATGAGGGAACTAAAGAAATATTTTTTGCCATTGTTTCTACCACAATTACTTTGGTTTCGGTTTTTATGCCAATAGTTTTCTTGCAGGGCATGACAGGTAGGCTATTCCGGGAATTTGGAGTGGTGCTATCCGGTGCAGTTCTTATTTCTTCCTTTATAGCGCTAACTTTAACCCCAATGATGAGCGTGCGTGTTTTAGGCGTTAAGCGTAAAGAGGGTAAGTTGGCTGCAGCTGTAGGGAAATTCTTCAAGAATCTATCCAGTGCCTACGAAAAGTCACTAACCTCATTTATAAAAAAACGCTGGATGGCTCTTGCCATTACTGTTGCAGCGGTTGCTGTAATAGTTGGACTGGGGAGTATTATCCCATCGGAGTTGGCTCCCCTTGAGGATAAAAGCAGGCTAACAATAATGGCAACAGCTCCCGAGGGAACCTCCTTTGAACTCATGGATAAATATATTACAGATGTTGTAAATTATGTTGATACCATGCAGGAGCGCAGGGCAATTCTTGCTTTAACTTCTCCTTTTTGGACAGGTTCCAGAAATAGCGGTTTTGTTAGGCTTCTGCTCCATGAACCAGATGAAAGAAGCAAAACACAGCAAGAATTGGCCGATGAAATTCAAGGGTATCTTAATACCCGTACCCTTGCTCGGTCTTTTGTTACACAAGACCAAACCATTAGAACAGGAAGGGGCGGAGGTTTGCCTGTGCAGTTTGTTGTTCAGGCTCCAGATTTTGAGAGGTTAAAGGATGTTGTCCCTGCTTTTTTGGAGAGAGCTCAGGACGACCCTCGCTTTCAGGTTGTTGATGTAAACTTAAAGTTTAACAAGCCCGAATTAAGGATTGAAATTGACCGCGATAAAGCTCGTGCAACGGGAGTAACCGTGCGTGATATTGCCGAGGCTTTACAGCTATATTTCTCTGGACAGCGTTACGGTTTTTTCATCTATAATGGTAAGCAATACCAAGTTATTGGTCAGGCCGAAAGGCATTACAGGGATGACCCTTCCGATATCACTACCATTATGGTAAGGAACGATAAGGGGGAGATGGTTGAATTGGGCAACTTAATTAATATAAAGGAGGAAAGCACTTCACCTCAGCGCTATCGTTATAATCGTTATGCTTCGGCAACTTACAGGGCATCAACAGTGCCTGGAGTTACCCTTGGTCAGGGTATAGAAGCCATGCAGGAAATTGCCGATGAGGTGCTCGACGAATCTTTTGCAACAACCCTTACCGGAATATCACAACAGTTTCAGGAGAGTACCGGCAGCCTTTATTTCGCATTTGTTTTTGCCTTAATTCTGGTTTATCTGGTTTTGGCAGCACAATTTGAGAGCTATCGTGACCCGCTTATCATTATGTTTACCGTTCCGCTGGCTCTTGCTGGTGCGCTAATCTCATTATACATTATGGGGCAAACCATGAATATCTTTAGCCAAATTGGTATTATTGTGCTGGTAGGTTTGGTTACTAAGAATGGAATATTAATTGTTGAGTTTGCCAATCAGAAAAAACAGAAGGGGAAGGATAAGTTTGATGCTGTGATTGAGGCTGCGGGGCAAAGGCTCAGGCCAATTCTTATGACCAGCCTTGCTACCATTTTTGGAGCATTACCTATTGCTATTGCTCTTGGGGCTGCATCAACCAGCCGCATACCAATGGGTATTACAATTATTGGTGGGTTACTCTTTGCGTTAGGTCTAACGCTATACATTGTTCCTGCCATGTACACATATATTTCTAAAAGAACTGCAAATATTGTTCACAATGAGGAGGAGTAGAAAAAGCGCTTTGATTTACATAGTTTTATCTCTGTTTTTTGTAACCAACATTTTTTCGCAGGATACGCTTCTGCTTGAGGATGCTATAAGAATGGGACTGGAGAATAGCTACTCAATACAAATTGCCCAGAATAATTCAAGTATTGCTAAAAATAATAATACCATAGGTAATGCAGGTTATCTTCCTAATGTCGATTTTGGAGTAAATCAGGGTAGTAGTTATCAGGATAGGTACCAAAGGGATGCCGATGAAACATCGTCAAGCATTTCAATGTACCCAACACATAATCTTACATCTGCCATTCAGCTTAACTGGACGGTCTTTGATGGCATGGCAATGTTTATTCGTAAGGAGAAACTCCAACTATTTCAAGAGCAAAGCGATTTATATTTAAGGATGGAGGTGGAGAATACCATTGCCGATATTGTTTATACATACTATAATATTGCACTTAATCGTAAACTCTACGATTCTTACCAGGAGCGCTTGTCGCTTTCGCAACAAAGGCTAGTGGTTGCAAGGGAAAAATCATTAATAGGTGTTGGATATGAGCTACAGGAACTTCAAGCTGAGGTTGATTTTAGAGCAGATAGCGCCCAGTACGTGAGCCAGCGCAGCAGGCTTATAAATTTAAAAGCAGATATGAATAGGCTTTTAAGAAGAAACCCCGATGAGCAATTTCAGGTTAGCCCAACAATCCCATTGCCAAATCACATTGAGGCGGCTGATATTTACAAACGAGTTTCAGAGAACAACCCTGCTATGCTCGATGCTCGTTTACGTGCAGAGGTAGGTGATTTAGAGCACGATGAAGCAAAAAGCGCAAGGTATCCAAGGGTAAATTTATCCGGAGCATATAATTTTTCAAGAACTGGAACCCCCGATGCACAG
>JAWLEY010000053.1:0-13785 GCA_041685855.1 Perlabentimonas sp.
ACATTATGGTCAGTTATAAGAATCCCGATATTCTTCTCCTTTAGCTTTGCAACAATTGTTTGTATATCCTCAACAGCTATGGGGTCAACTCCGGCAAACGGCTCGTCAAGTAGAATAAATTTTGGCTCTAATGCTAAGGCTCTGGCTATCTCCGTACGCCTGCGCTCACCTCCGCTCAGCTGGTTACCATTGCTCTTTCTAATTTTATGCAAGCCAAACTCATCTATAAGGCTCTCAACCTTCTCTTTCTGGTACTCCTTGCTAAAGGATGTCATCTCGAGTACGGCTTTCAGGTTATCCTCCACGCTAAGGCTTCGAAAAACGGAAGCCTCTTGAGCCAGATAGCCAATACCGCGCTGTGCTCTTCTATAAACAGGCTCCTTTGTTATATCTAAATCGTTTAAAAAGATTTTTCCGCTGTTTGGAGTTACCAAACCAACTATCATATAGAATGTGGTTGTTTTACCCGCACCATTGGGACCCAGTAGGCCTACAATCTCACCCTGGCTAACTTCCACCGAAGCGCCTTTAACAACAACTCTATTCCCATATTTCTTAACCAACTTCTTGGTATGAAGTTTCATCCTGTCCATATCAGTATATTTGTTACAAAAGTAAAAAAATAAGGAATATCCAACAGCCAATAACATCATTTAAACTACAATGCAAACACAAATCCTGAAAGTAATATTGTGCTTTATGGATTCGAATAAAATAAAAGCACCAGAATTATCAGATTTTTGGTGCTTTTATAGAAATACATAAAACATCTACATTCATATTTAACAAAACAATTTTATTTTAGTAATCATAAAACAATGTCGTTTAGTTAAGGAAACACCCTTATTTAACTCGGCAATGTTTTTTAACATATACCCTCTGTATCAACAGATTTATAGGCTGTTATCCTGTCATGACCACATCATATAAAAAAAGCAATTTCTATTTTTTACAGCATAAAGAATATTCTCAAACATATTCTTTTATTTTTGCTAAGATTTTTTTATGGAACATCTAAGCGTATTGATGATTTCTTGATTTATTAACACTAATAACATTAACTTTTATGAGCAAAAGAAATGTAGTAATTATTGGCGCAGCCGGAAGAGACTTCCACAATTTCAACACTTTCTTCCGCGACAATGAGCAGTACAATGTGGTAGCGTTTACAGCTGCACAAATTCCTGACATTGATGGTCGTAAATACCCAGCAGAACTAGCTGGTAAACTTTACCCAGCAGGCATCCCTATTGTAGCTGAAGAGGAACTTACAAAGCTGATTAAGGAGAAGGATGTACACGAATGTGTATTCTCTTACAGCGATGTTAACTACCAGCACGTAATGAGAATTAGTTCTATAGTAAACGCAGCAGGTGCAAACTTCATGCTAATTGGACCAAATGAAACAATGGTTAAGAGCACGAAGCCCGTTATTTCTGTTGTTGCTACCCGTACAGGTTGTGGTAAATCACAAACTTCGCGTAAGGTTATTGAGCACCTAATGGATAAAGGTCTTAAGGTTGTTGCCGTTCGCCACCCAATGCCTTATGGCGATTTAGTTGCCCAAAGGGTACAGCGTTATGCTGAGGTTGAAGACCTTAAGAAACACAAATGTACAATTGAAGAGATGGAAGAATACGAGCCACACGTGGTTCGCGGTAATGTAATTTATGCCGGCGTTGATTATGAAGCCATCCTACGTGAAGCGGAGAAAGACCCAAGCGGATGTGATGTTATTCTTTGGGACGGTGGAAATAACGATTTCTCATTCTACAAGCCTGACCTAACAATAACTGTAGCAGACCCACATCGTCCAGGTAATGAAATAAACTACTACCCAGGTGAGGTGAATTTACGCTTAGCTGACGTGGTTGTTATTAACAAGATGGACTCAGCTGCTCCTGAGGGAATTCAAACCGTTCGCGAGAGTATTGCAAGCCGTAACCCCAACGCAATTGTTGTTGATGGTGCCTCTCCAATTTCCGTTGACAAGCCTGAGCTTATCAAAGGTAAGCGCTGCTTAATTGTTGAGGATGGACCTACCCTAACCCACGGTAATATGAAGATTGGTGCCGGTACTGTTGCTGCAAGGAAGTTTGGTTGCAGCGAGGAAGTTGATGCACGTCCATACCTTGTTGGTAAACTAAAAGAAACCTACGAGATTTACCCAGAGATTGGTGCAATTCTTCCAGCCATGGGATACGGAGAGCAACAGCTCAAAGACCTTGAGGCAACCATTAATAATACCGATTGCGACACAGTTATTATTGGTACTCCAATTGACTTGTCTCGTATTATTAATATTAAGAAGCCAACAACACGTGTTTACTACGATTTGGCAGAAATTGGAAAACCAGACCTTAAAGGCGTTCTTGAAGATTTTGTTAAAAAGCACAATCTATAATAATTACGTTTATCTTTTTAAAAAGGCCATCCCAATTGGGGTGGCTTTTTTTATAATTCAGCTATATATTGGAAGTTTTAATACTTTTGGAAAAACTTTTATTCAAAAAGAACAGATTAATTATTTTGGTTGAAAGGGTAATAAAAACAATATCAATTGTTAGTACATGCCAAAAATCAACAAAAATTTAACCGAAGGAAATATAAAAAGCCAGCTATTTACATTAGTATGGCCCATGCTTTTCGGTATGCTAGGCATGGTTATTTTTAATCTGGTTGATACCTATTTTATTGGTAAATTAGGCGTACAACAGCTAGCAGCAATTGGCTTCTGTTTCCCAGTTATAATGTTTATAAACAGCCTGTCGCAAGGCATTGGCATTGGAACCAGCTCGTTAATATCAAGAAACATTATAACCAAAAGCCGTGAGGAAGTTCGAATGATGGCCAGCAGAGCCATTCTCCTAGGAGTAATTGTTGTGCTGATTTTTGTTGTTACCGGGCTACTAACCATTCGCCCCCTTTTTCTCTCTTTGGGAGCCAAGGCTGATATACTTCAACACATTAATGACTATATGAGCATTTGGTATTACGGTGTTGCATTTGTTGTTATTCCCATGATTGGCAACAATATTGTTAGGGCTACAGGCGATACTTTTCTACCAGGCATGCTAATGGTGACATCGGCAGTAATTAACATAATACTCGACCCGCTGCTAATATTTGGATATGGCCCATTCCCTGAAATGGGAATAAAAGGTGCAGCAGTAGCAACTGTTATTGCAAGAAGCATCAGCCTTGTATTTATACTAATTGTGCTAATCAGAAGAGAGCATCTACTCACTGTTAAGATAGGTAGAATAAAAAACATACTTAAAACTTGGGGCAAAGTGATTTACATTGCAGGGCCTGCTGCTCTGGGGATGTTAATAACGCCTCTCTCATTAGGACTGATAACGAAAATCATATCATTATTTGGAGAAGAAGCTGTAGCTGCCTTTGGAGTTGCTTCTCGGGTTGAAATGTTTGTGTTAATGGTAATTGCATCGCTTGGCTCGGTACTCATAATTTTTATTGGGCAGAATATTAGCAAGAACCAATTTAAGAGGATTTTTAAGTCACTTGATTACGCGTTAAAGTTCTCTATAGTATGGGGCATAGTAGTTTTTATTGTACTCATTCTATTTGCATCAAATATTGCATCTGTATTTACTAATAATGCTGAAGTAGTTGAAATTACAAGAAAATATTTTTACATAGTTGGAGCTAGTTACGGTTTTCAGGGCTTAGTAATGCTTAGCACCGCCAGTTTTAATGGTGCAAACAGGCCGTTCCCGTCAGCTATTTTCTCTGCAGTTAGGATGTTAATTTTATATGTACCCTTAGCATGGATTGGAGCCAAATTTATTGGAATTACCGGCGTTTTTTGGGCCGGTTTTACAGCTAACGTGGTTGTTGGAATACTGGCATTCTGGTTTTTGCACAGAACTATCAATAAAATTAGAATTGCTGAAACAAAATAGTAGCTCAATTTGTAATTATATACGACAATAATATAAACACATTATATAAATGCTTTGCATTTTTTCAAATAGTACCGACCCCTACTTTAACATTGCATCAGAAGAGCACTTGTTAAGGAAGTTTGATGATGACATTTTTTTGCTATACTCAAATCAACCATCAGTAATAGTGGGGAAGCATCAGAATACAGTTGCTGAGATTGACTACCATTACGCTCAAAATAATGGCATAAAGATAGTTAGACGGTTGTCGGGTGGTGGTGCTGTTTATCACGATTTGGGCAATGTTAACTTCACATTTATACGAAATGGCAAGGAGGGTAAACTGGTGGATTTCAAGGGCTTTACCAAACCCATTATTGAATTGCTCCGCACACTTGGCATTGAGGCAAAATTTGAGGGTTACAACAGTCTAACAATTAACGGCAAAAAATTTTCGGGCAATGCAGAGCATGTATTTAAAAACAGGGTGATGCACCATGGCACAATGCTCTTTTCGAGCAACATTGAAACCCTGGCAAAGGTTCTATATGTCAACACTAACAGATACACACACAAGGGCGTACAGTCTGTTAGAGCATCAGTTACAAATATTAGCAAGCATTTGAATGAAGGTATGCCTATTGAAGAGTTTAAATTATATACATTCGATTTTATGCTTAAGCATTTTGCTGGCTCAACCTACACATTATCAAAAGAAGATTTACTAATTATAACAAAGCTAGCTGAAGAGAAATACTCCACGTGGGATTGGAATTTTGGCTACTCGCCAAGCTACTCATTTACCAGAAAAACAACCACAAAAAAAGGGGAAGTTCAAATTACAGCACATGTAGATAAAGGAGTGATTGCAATTGTTAATATTGAGGGGGATGGACTTTCGCACATTGAGAAGGAGCAGCTCACCAATGCACTATCAGGGAATAGCCATAATCCTCTAACAATAAAACGAATAGTTGAAGAAACTAGTTTAAATAGCAAAGACAAGAGAAGCATTGTTGACAGCTTGCTCTAGTCCTCCATTTTAGTTGTATCGGAGTCTGGGTCAAGTTCGTAGAACACGGTCTCGTCAAGAATATGGTCAAAAGACTCCGGTTCCATAACCGAAGCAACCCTTAATGAGGTATCGAGGAAAAACAGCAACTCCTGATTTAATGTCTCACCTCCTAAATTCTTTTCCTGAAATTTATGTGGCAGAATGTAACCCAAGAGGTTCCCTTTGTTTCTTTCCATTATCGCTCTAAGACTATCAAGCCTTTCAGTGTTGCCAGTCTCTTTACTTCGAGCCTCTTCTTCACCAATTTGTATTAATAATTGAAGCGTACGATTGGACCTCTCGTACCTTGGAGTTAAATCTCCAAAAACAATGGGTTTGTAGTGAGGGTACTCGTTGCTTTTAAACATCCACTCCTTTATAGCATCCTCTGCCCTCTGCTGCTTTGTTAAGGGTTGGGTATCTTCCGATTTTTGAGTATTACACCCTGCTAAAAGCATTACGATTAACAAGATAGACAAACCAACAATACCGACTTTTGCTTTCATGCGCATACTATTTAAACATGCAAGTTAACAAAACCACATTAATAATTATAATCAGAAACAAAAAAAGCCCCGATTAGCATTAAAAAAATCGGGGCAATTGTTTCTATTTAGCTACAAACTATTTCTTCATCTCTTCAACAAAATACTTGTAGAACAACGGTATTGTTTCTATTCCCTTAAAGAACTGCTCCAATGGATAGTTCTCGTTTGGTGAGTGAATTGCATCAGACTCAAGTCCAAATCCCATAAGGATAGATTTTATTCCTAAAATCTCCTCAAAAGTACTAATGATTGGAATACTTCCTCCGCTACGGTATGGAATTGGTTTTTTACCATAAGTATTCTCCATTGCTCTGCTTGCTGCCTTGTAAGCTGGGTTGTCGGTTGGAGAAACATAACCCTGTCCGCCATGGAGCACTTTAGCATTTACGGTAACGTATGGTGGTGCAATTGACTCAAAATGCTTGATGAATAGTTCGGCAATCTTATTATGATCTTGGTGAGGAACAAGCCTCATGGATATTTTTGCATGCGCTTTGGATGGAAGAACCGTTTTGGCTCCCTCTCCAATGTATCCACCCCAAATACCATTAACATCAAGGGTTGGTCTTATACCCACGCGCTCAAGAGTAGTATAACCTTTCTCGCCCCAAACCTCTTTTAAACCAAGAGCCTTTTTGTACTCCTCCTCGCTAAATGGAGCTTTAGCCATTTCTGCTCTTTCAGCAGCGTCAACCTCCATCACATCATCGTAAAATCCTGGGATAGTGATGTGGTTGTTCTCATCCATAAGCGAAGCAATCATGTCGCTAAGGATATTAATTGGATTTGCCACAGCGCCTCCAAAAAGTCCGGAGTGCAAGTCTTTATTTGGACCAGTAACCTCAACCTCAACGTAAGCCAATCCGCGCAGGCCGGTTGTTATTGATGGGTCATCCTTACCAAGAAGCGATGTGTCTGAAACAAGGATAGCATCGGCTTTTAGCATCTCTTTATTTTGGGCAAGCCATTTTCCAAGGTTTGGCGAACCGACTTCCTCTTCTCCTTCAATCATAAATTTCACATTGCAGGGAAGGGTTTCGGTTTTAAGCATAAGCTCAAATGCTTTGGTGTGCATAAAGCCTTGGCCCTTATCATCGTCGGAGCCGCGTCCCCAAATCTTACCATCCTTAATTACAGGCTCGAAAGGCTCCGTGTTCCAAAGTTCTGGTGGGTCAACCGGCATAACATCGTAGTGCGCGTAAACGAGAACGGTTGGTGCTGCAGGGTCGATATTTTTTTCGGCATATACAACGGGGTGACCATCGGTAGGCATCACCTGTGCTTTATCGGCGCCTGCTTTTAGGATAAGGTCTCTCCAATGCTCGGCACACTTTTGCATATCAGGCTTATGGTCGGCAATTGAACTGATTGATGGAATGCGAAGCAGACCAAAAAGCTCATCCAAAAACCTATCCTTATTCTCTTCAACATACTTCTTAATGTAGTCCATAGTTTTGATTTTATTATTTATTACTAGTTTTACATTTTGTGCTGTAATTATAGGAAAAAAATTTGGTTTTGCCTAAATATAACCTACTGGGAATTACTTGTAACATTAGGATAATATTTTTAATTGTTATGGAGGGAAAACAAACGATCAAACTCATTTGTTTTTTAATTAGTTTATTTTCTCAAATAAAACACCACATCATTCTTTATCATCATTTGCAATAAATATAACTTTTTGGTTATCTGCTCTGACAATTTTTTGATAAAAATCGAAATAGTCCTCATACTTTTCTGGAGGGAATAATCCTCTGTACGCTTTCATTGTTCTGACACAGAATATTTTGTTTCCCTTAACACTGCAATTTAGTTCATATGTTCCGAATTCAGTTTCACAACTTGTTTGGGGAACTGAAGACTCAACTTTATATCCTTCAGGCAGGTTAATAGTTAGAGTATCATTTGATGTTCTGTCGAAATTGAGCAAAAATGGATTTTTTCTATTTCTACATCGAGGAGGAGTGTGTTGGATAGCAGAGAGTAAATTGACAGGCACAAAAAATCTTTGATTACTCACGCTAGCATAAGATCTTAAATCAACATCCAACTCAACACGTGCAATTGGAGTAGTTTCAAACTCTGTTTTAAAAGAGTAATTATTAATTGTGTAATTTGGTAGAGAAAATTTATTATAAAGCCACTTTTTTTGATCTTCAGGTGCTAATCGCATTGCTCCAAGGTAGTCAACATAATATATTCCGCCATGCTTCATTTTTATACACCCTAATCCATCTCCTTTGTGATCTAAGAAGATTTCTGATTTTGTATTTACCAAGTTCTGTTTCATTGAGTATTGGGGTGTTTTTGAAAGATGCCCCCCATCTTGGTCAATTAAAAGAACTGGTCTATTGTCTGTAAAATCTCCAAGGTGGTTAAAGGGAAGGTGCTGACTGGTACATTCAAGCCAAATAGTATCATTCTCTATGGGGACACAAAGTATTACATGATTAAATTGACTAGAAGGGAAATCATTTTCAAAATCGTACTTTCCCACTCCTGCTTTTACCAATGCATATTTTGATTCAACATCAACTGCTTTAAGCATAGCTTTCATGTAATTAGTAAGTGCTTTGCAATCTCCATAACCCACCTTATCAACGGTTGATGCTTCGATTGGTTGTAACCCCCCAATGCCAAGGCTCACATTTACATATCTAGTATGAGATTGAAGATATTCGTATATTCTTTTAACAATCTCAATTTTACTATAATCGTCTTCTATTAAACTCTTAAGATAATTTATTCTTTTATCGGGTAGAACATCGCGCCCTTCATTAAGAGACCATATCCATTTCCCAAATGTTTTCCACGACGAGTTATCTCCATAATAACCATCATATTGAAACTCTTTAGGAATAAATAATATTGAAGGGGCAATTTTTCTAAAGGGGGGCGACAATGCTTCACGGCTCGACGCAAGAATATTATTGAATTTCCATTGAAGATGTTCTGACTCTTTTTCAGATTCTTTTTTTACTAGACTGTTCTCAACGTTAAATTCACGGAATTCAATATCCAAACTATTAGGGTATGATATTTTAAGAGTACCTAACTGGGTACTTCTACCGAAAGTTTGTGTAGGATAATAATTAAAGGCATAATACATCCCCCTATTATATGATACTTCATACTTGTATATAACTGTGTAAGGGTATGTTGAAACATGAGGAATGTACCCAACAATGCGGCTATCCTCATAAAGAGAAAAATCTGAAACATTGCTTCTATCCAACAAGTCTCGTTTCCTAATTTTTTTTATAGTGTTTCCTCGAGCATCAATAACACTTCCTTTCTGAAATTTAACTTTTGTAGCCCCATCATATGGGATAGCAAGCACTCCTGCACTCTTGCCCTTGCTGTTTAATATTGTCACAACCACCTCTCTTGTATGGGTATAGTTAGCTTTACTATCGAAAACAACTTCGGAATTGTTTACGCGGTAAACACAGTTTGCATCAACAAGCAATTTTTCAGGGATTAGGCTTGATGGGTAGTTTGCTTTTAATGGAGTAGTATATAGGATTATTATAAGCAAAACATAAAAACAGCAGCATACATTTATGCTAAAAATTTTAGAAGTTCTCATCATTTTGCATCTGTTTTATTACAATGTTCTTAGCCTGTTCTTCAACCACCTTAGCATAAAATGCTCTAAGGTTCGGGTATTCATCTACTGCAAAAATTGTTTTGTTAATTCGCATCTCAACATTAACATCAATAGTATTTGTGTTTTTTATTGAATAACTACAAGAGTAACTACCAGTTTCATTGGGCATTGAAAAAGTAAAGTCTTGAGGTAATTCCTGCACTTCATATCCATCTGGAATAACAACTGATATATCATACTTCTTATTAAATGGGTATATAAAGTCAACCGGGAACAATCTTTTTTCTAGTTTAAAAGGATTACTTGAAATTCTATCAATTGACATGGGATTAAGATAGATTACTTTTTTGGAAATCGTATCAGGAGCTAAAACCTCAAATTCGTAATTTGTTATTAATGGCTCAGACCAGTCTTCTTTATTCAATATAGCAAAATCCCTAATCTCAATCCCGCTGTGTTTTGATTCAAAATCATCTATAAAATCATCCTGTGTATTAAATTTCTTGTAGTTTTTTATAGTCTTAATTTTTGCATAGTTTTGCTGCTTCCTACTAATATTGACTAATTTTGAGCCACAAGGTTTGACATTTAATGCCGTTTCTGTCTTTTCCAAATAATTTTTATGAGCATTAAGATTAACCCACCTCCCGTTTGTTCTTGAAACTAACCTTCCATCTCCATTTAAACATCTCTGGGGTAATAAGTAGTAAGGATTATCTTTATCAGTTGCGTCCACGATGAATTCTTCCCCATTTACAGTAGCTAAAGCAACAACATAATTAAAACTATTTAGCATAATTTGGGATGGGTTTACTATACCATGTTTTCTTGTGCTAATAATAACTGGATGAGACTTAACCCCTAGTTCTCTTAGCAATAATACTAAAAGCAAATTAATATCAGCCACATTGCCCTGTTTCTCGTCCCAAATTTTACGAAGTTTTTTGCTAGCGTATATACTATTAACCCCATCCCAAGTCATTTCTCTTTGAATCAACTGAAATGCAGCCATCAACTTATCTTCTGGCAATGAATTGTTCTCGCTAATAAGCTCAACCTCATTTTCAAGAAATTTTGCTCTAGTCAACTCTTTTCCAAAAGAATTATGATTTAATAACTGCATATTTAGCTTATCCCACGAACTACTAAAATCCTGATATTTACCATATGGGAGTCGTATTGACATTAACTCGTATTCAATTTTTGAAATAAAATTAATGGGATTGTTCATATGGGGCTCCCTTGTAAGGGCGGGAATACTATCAATCCTGATTAATGATTTATTTTCAATATAATCAAAAGAGGTTGAATGCTTTTTAGTTTCTCCTAACGGGAGTGACTCCTCCCATTCAATAGTTAGTTTTTTTTGTGAAGAACTACTTTCTTGACTATCAAGAACCAGATAACCCTGCATCATAGGCTTATAAGTAAAATACTCTGGTAAGAATAAACGCAATTCACTAAACAATGAGGGGTAGTCACTTTGAAAATACCAAATGGGTAGGTTAAATAGAAAGGGTGAGGTTACGGTATATTTTAAATCAAACACACTACCTTCACGAATATTTGGTAGGGTAAAATTAATGGTAGACCTATTGCTACTTACAGCCTCTTCATAACTGTTTTTTCTCTTAAATCTAGTTTTCTTTGTTTTACCATTCTCCTTTGTATAAACCACGGCTTTTAAAGTCGTTAATCTTTCACGCTCTCCATTTTGATTATAAAGAGGGATCTTAAAGTTCGCAATATCGTATGCGTCTCGATCAAATATTTTTACTCTTAGATGTCTTTCAAATTGATAATGCCAACCGAAATGATTATCATGCTTTATTTCAACGACACCATAGTCACCTAAGACCAATGCTTTAGCACTTGTATCAGCCTCATAACGAGTAAGATTTAAATGGTCAGAATCTATTCTCTTATAGCGCATTGGACTACGTTGCGCAATTGCTGACGAAGACATTAATAATAAAACAGTGAAAAGTTTGAGAAGTTTGCAAATATTAGTTTTCATGGGCTTAAAGTATAAGGTTTTATTAAGTTGGGTTAATTACTTATAAATTCTTGATAACAAGACAGTAATATCTTATAACAAGGAATGCTTTTATATTTATGAGTGTTTTTAAAAACCAAGTAATTAATGAGGATTTAAATTCTGCTTTAAGGTGTGAGTTTAATAAGTCAAAAAATACATCTTATTTATTGAACTCTCATAACTAATTTGTAAATATTTGCACTAAATTATCCAAAAAAACATATTTTAAAACATTTTCTGATAATTCTTATAATTGACATGAGTGCAGTTCCAATGAAAAACTGAGGAATAATATACCAATTAAAAATAAAACAACTTTACAATATCTCTATTTTTTATCATTTAACAACATAGCAGCCTCCTCCATCTCATTATAAAAGTTCTTACCATAAGCACGAATAATTGCCTCCTTCAAAAATTTAAAAACAGGCAAGCCCTCTCTCTCCCCAAGCTCGCGCGCGGGTTCGCAAATGCTCCAGACATCGTAATTTAATGCTGTAAAATCGGTGTATTTTTTTGCTCTAATGGGGTAAAGATGGCAAGATATGGGCTTGCGAAATTTGACTTTACCATCGAAAAAGGCTTTTTCAATGGCACAAAACGTTATACCATCTTCTTCAATGGAGTATGCACACTCCTCCCCATCAATTAGTGGTGTAACCATATCACCCTCAATGTCCATAAGGGCTATTCCTTGCTCATTTATGGCTTTAAGTCCTGCTGGTTTCAGATACTTCTCTATAACTGGTATCTCCAGTTTCAGCATTTCAATCTCTTCTGCTTCAAGGGGTGCACCAGACTGTCCATGAACACAGCAAGCACCAAGGCATTTTGGTAAATCGCAGCAGAAATGCTTCTCAAAAATATCGAAGCTTAGAATTTTATCGTCAATTTGAATCATTAAATGGCACTCAACTATATGAAAATGAACTATTAATTACATATTTATAAAAACTATGAGCAAAGAACCCTGCCTGTCATTTCATCTGGAATGGGTAGGCCCATGATGCTTAAGATTGTGGGGGCCACATCGGCCAAAATGCCATTCTCAACCTTCTTATATTTGTCGGTAACCATGATGATAGGCACGGGGTTAAGCGAATGTGCCGTATTTGGCGAACCGTCTTTATTAACAGCGTTATCTGCATTGCCGTGGTCGGCAATTATCATTACGGTATATCCGTTTGCCTTTGCAGCATTAACCACCTCGCCAACACACTGGTCAACCGCTTTTATTGCTTTTTCTATTGCAGAGTAAACCCCGGTATGGCCAACCATATCGCCGTTAGCGAAGTTAAGGCATACAAAATCATTTTTTTTCTCGTTTATATCTCTCACAATCTCATCCTTCACCTCGTACGCGCTCATTTCGGGTTTCAAATCGTAGGTTGCTACCTTGGGCGACTGAATAAGGATACGACTCTCCCCGGGGAATTTCTCCTCACGCCCACCAGAGAAAAAGAATGTTACATGAGCATACTTTTCAGTTTCTGCAATACGCAACTGTTTAAGACCAGCCGAGGAAACAACCTCACCAAGGGTGTTTACAAGATTCTCCTTTTCGTAAGCAACCTTAACATTTTTAAAAGTATCGTCGTAACGAGTGAGTGTTACATAATGAAGCGGCATTGTTTTCATACCATGCTCCGGCATGTCTTTTTGGGTTAGGGCTATGGTAATTTCCCGTAAACGGTCGGTGCGGAAATTAAAGCAAATAACCACATCGCCTTCTTCTATTGTACCAATGGGGTTCCCGCTCTCATCAACCTTTACAATTGGCTTAATAAACTCATCGGTTACACCGTTAGCGTACGAATTTTCCATGGCCTTGGTTATGCTGGTTACCTTTTCGCCTTTGCCGTTAACCATAAGGTCGTAACCAACCTTAATCCGCTCCCAGCGCTTATCCCTATCCATGGTGTAGTAGCGCCCAACCATAGAGGCTATTGTACCGTTGCTAGACTTCAAATGTTCTTCAAGTTTTTTAACGTAGCCTAATCCGCTCTGTGGGTCGGTATCGCGCCCATCGGTAAGGGCATGAATAAAGACTTTACTTAAACCATTATCTTTGGTCATGTCGCATAGTTTGTAAAGATGCGAATCCATTGAGTGCACACCACCATCCGATACCAGCCCGAGAAAATGAACAGATACATCGTTCTTCTTTGCATAATCAAAGGCATCTGCCAACACTGGGTTGTTATCAATATCACCCTCCTTAATCTCCTTATTAATTTTCACCAAATCTTGATACACAACTCTACCTGCACCAATATTTAAGTGCCCAACCTCTGAATTGCCCATTTGACCCTCAGGAAGCCCAACATCCTCTCCGCTTGTGCGTAGCTGAGCATGAGGGTACTCTTTTGTTAACTCATTTATATTTTGAGGCTTTGTACTTGCTATCACATCAGTGCTATCACCTTTTCCAATTCCCCATCCATCGAGAATCATCAGTAAAACTTTATTATCAACTTGCATAAATATTTAGTTTAATTAACAACTATTAAACAGTTCTTATGGTTTTTTTGTTCCAAATAATTTTCAACTCACAAATGTACTGGTTTTTGATTCATCAAATGAATATTTTAACCTAATGTTCAGCATACTTTTTTGCAAAAAAA
>JAWLEY010000295.1:0-3145 GCA_041685855.1 Perlabentimonas sp.
ATCCTGAAACAGGATCAATATTGCATTCACCCTTCTTTAATGGTATTATTATCGCCATCCTGCTAATGTTTTTTATTCCCGGACTTGTATACGGTTTGGTTGTTGGAACCATTAAGAGCGACAAGGATGTGGCAAAATTTCTCGGAAAATCAATGAGTGGAATGGGAGGCTACATTGTGCTAGTTTTCTTTGCTGCTCAGTTTGTTTACTTTTTCAATTATAGTAATCTGGGAATTATTTTTGCCATAAAGGGGGCTCATACACTGCAAACAATTGGCTTAACTGGTCCTACACTAATAGTAGCATTCGTATTGCTTTCAGCATTCATAAATATGTTTATGGGAAGTGCCTCGGCTAAGTGGGCCATTATGGCACCTGTATTTATTCCAATGCTTATGCTTATTGACCCTCCATATCATCCTGGTTTAACTCAGGCTGCATTCCGTATTGGCGATTCTGTAACTAACCTTATAACACCAATGATGAGTTACTTTGCGCTTATTGTAACTTTTGCACAAAAGTATGATGAGAAGTATGGTATTGGAACTATAATATCAGCAATGTTACCATACACCTTTGTTCTTACTTTGGGATGGATTCTTCTTCTTGTGATATGGATGATATTTGGTATACCTCTTGGCCCTGATGGTCCATTATATATTCCATAAATTATTTTATTGAAATGTCATAAAAAAATCCCCGGCAAACTGCTCGGGGATTTTTTTATGTTCTCTTAACCAGAAAAGAACTACATGTCTTCGGCAATTTCCTTCTCAGTAAAAGCAATCAGTTTCTTTTTTGCATCATTATATTCAGGGTAGTCCTTAAAATCGGGGTTGTTTTTTTGGTACTCCATTATTTCTTTCATGTGCCTTCTGAAGTAGTTTGAGATCTCAAGTACATCCTCTATCCCATACTTTTCTTCAATTGCTTTTTCATCCTTCTTATACTCATTATACAGGTCTTTCACTTCTTCATAATCCTTGCCTTTAAAATCTTCCCAGTATTCTTCCATTAAAAGGGCTCTTAGCTCGTTAACCAGAGCGCTATAGGTTTCAATGGTTAGTTCCTTCTTTTCTTCCTTTACCTTCTCAGATTTGGTGTTTTGTTTATCTGAAGACTTTTTCGACTCATCACTCGATCCGCAGGAAGAAAAAATAAGTGATAGAACGATTGGGAGAACCAAGATTGTTTTTTTCATAGTTTTAATTGTTTTAGGTTAGATTGTATTAACTTCATGCTAATATCCAGCTAAGAAAGGGGAGGTTAGCAAGAGCAAAAAAATATTATTTGTTCCTACAAATGTATTTAATTTAATGCAATATTTTTAAATTATTGTTGAACTTTAATCTGTTAATAGTATAAAAATGATAGTCTGATTAAGGCTTAGTCATTACTTAATTGTATATTCTATAGTTAATACGAACATTTTAAACTTATAAGAATGATACTGATAAAAAATGCTGAGATATATGCACCAGAAAAAATTGGGGAGAAGGATATCCTAATTGCAGGAAATAAAATTGTTGCAATAGAGTGTACCATTGAACCTCCAAAAGGTGCCAATTGTAAGATTATTGAGGCTAAAGGACTTAAACTTACGCCGGGTTACATCGATGCGCATGTGCATATTGCTGGTGCAGGTGGCGAGGGTGGTCCAGCAACACGCACTCCCGAAATTCAGCTAAGCATGCTGGTGGAGGCAGGAGTAACAACAGTAATTGGATGCCTTGGAACAGATGGTATGACCCGCAATGTAGAGAGCGTACTAATGAAAGCGAAGGCGCTAAGAGAAGAGGGCGTATCGGCATGGATATACACAGGTGCATATCAGGTGCCAACGCCAACAATCACGGGAGATGTTGGAAAGGATATTGCCCTTTTTGATGAGGTTATAGGTGTAGGTGAGATTGCTTTATCCGATCACCGCTCATCGTGTCCAACTACTGATGAACTTATAAGAATTACTGAGCATGCACGTGTTGGTGGAATGCTTGGTGGAAAAGCTGGCATTGTAAATATCCATATGGGCGATGCTAAAAACCCCTTTCAGCCAATACATGATGCTGTTACCAATAGCGAGTTGAATTACAAACAATTTTTCCCCACACATTGTAACAGGAACGATTATATTTTTGAGGATTCAAAAGACTACGGCAAAAAGGGTTGGGTTGACATTACCACCAGTTCATATCCGTATTTCCCTCAGTATGAAATAAAACCCTCAAAAGCAATTAAGTTGTTAACCGATGCGGGGGTACCCATTGAACATATCACCTTCACCTCCGACGCATGCGGGTCACTGCCCGATTTCGACCCTAAAACGGGTGAACTAAAGCAGCTCGAAATGGGAATGCCAAGTGCCAATCACAGAGAGCTGGTTGATGCAGTAACTGAAGAGGGTATACCTTTGGAGAGCGCGCTCAGAGTATTAACTACAAATCCAGCCAAAGTCTTAAAGTTAAAGCAAAAGGGGAGTATAGAGGTTGGCATGGATGCTGACCTGCTATTGCTTGATGAGTCTCTTAAAATTCATACTACCATTGCAATGGGAAAATGTTTAATGTCTGATTATAAGGTGTTAATAAAAGGTGCGTATGAGTTATAATGATATAGTTCGTTAAATAAAAAACCTAAAGCATCACAGTTGCTATTGGAGACAGGAATAATTCATGATTTTTCGGGGTAAATAGTTTTCTCCAAAACACCTATCTTTGCGCCGCAATGGTGAAAAGTCCTGCTCATAACATTTTTAGACTGTACATAATAAAAGCATCAAAGTGGTTTATGCTTATAATGCCAATCGTGGTGCTTTTCTATCAGGAGAATGGGTTAGGGATGAGGGAGGTTTTTATTTTAAAATCTATTTACTCCATATCTATCGTCGTTCTTGAGATTCCCTCAGGGTATTTTGCCGATGTTCTTGGTAGGAAGAATACATTGATTGTTGGAAGTTTGCTTGGCTTTATAGGTTTCTCCGTTTATTCTGTTACGTATGGTTTTTGGGGATTTCTTATAGCAGAGGTCGTGCTGGGTTTTGGTCAAAGCCTAATATCGGGAGCCGATTCAGCCTTGCTTTTTGATACGCTTAAGCAGAATAATCGTGAGAACGATTATATGAAGCATGAGGGAAGAATGATTTCCG
>JAWLEY010000296.1:0-3135 GCA_041685855.1 Perlabentimonas sp.
TACAATGCTATTCGCAATTAATTTTTCTTATTTTTCACGGTTGATTATCATAATATTAGAATGCGAATAGGACACAACCACACAAACAACGCACCTGTTCTCATTTTTAAAAGCACAAAGACCATATAACAAAAAGAAAAAAAATAATTTACCTTTGCATCAAGGAATATAAAATCAAAAAAAATAAATAATATGTACGGAAAAATTAAGGAACATTTAGCCAATGAGCTAAAATCGATTGAAGAAGCGGGCCTTTACAAAAAGGAGCGAATAATAACCTCACCCCAACAAGCAAGAATAACCGTTAACACTGGGCAGGAGGTACTAAACTTTTGTGCCAATAACTACCTGGGTCTTTCAAACCATCCAAAACTGGTGCAAGCAGCAAAAGACACAATGGACTCGCATGGTTTTGGAATGTCGTCAGTTCGTTTTATATGCGGAACACAGGATATTCACAAGGAGCTGGAGGAGAAAATCTCTAACTATTTTGGCACCGAGGATACAATTCTGTACATAGCCGCATTCGATGCCAATGGCGGTGTTTTTGAGCCAATTCTAACCGAGGATGATGCCATAATATCCGATGCACTAAACCACGCCTCAATTATTGATGGCGTTAGGCTTTGTAAAGCACAGCGATATCGCTACAAGAATGCCGATATGGGCGACCTTGAGGAGCAATTAAAATTAGCACAGGCACAACGTTTTAGGGTTATTGTTACCGATGGCGTTTTCTCTATGGATGGGAATGTTGCTCCAATGGATAAGATTGTTGAGCTGGCAAATAAGTATGATGCCCTGGTTATGATTGACGAGAGCCACTCGGCTGGCGTTGTTGGAGAATCAGGCAGAGGCGTAACCGAACTATTTAACATTAAAGGTAAAGCCGATATTATTACAGGCACATTAGGCAAAGCCTTTGGTGGTGGTTGTGGTGGTTTCACCACTGGTCGTAAAGAGATAATCGACATGCTTCGTCAGCGCTCAAGACCCTACTTGTTCTCGAACTCAATGCCACCAGCCATAGTTGGCGCTGGAATTGAAGCATTTAGTATGCTGGAGCAAAGCAACGAGTTGCACGATAAACTTGCGGACAACACCCAGTATTTTATGAAGGCCATGAAGGAGGCAGGATTCGACATTAAGCCAACCCAAAGCGCCATTGTTGCTGTAATGCTTTACGATGCGAAACTCTCGCAGGATATGGCAGCCAAACTACTTGATGAGGGTATTTATGTAATTGGTTTTTACTTCCCGGTTGTTCCTAAAGATCAGGCAAGAATTAGGGTTCAAATTTCTGCAGCCCACTCCAAGGATGACCTTGACAAGTGCATTGAGGCATTCAAGAAAGTTGGAAAAGAGTTTAAGGTAATTTCTTAATCGAATTTCACAATTAGAAATGCATCGCTAAACGAATTATGGGTAGCGGTGCATTTCTATTTTGTAATGGTTGTTAATCCTTATTTACAATTTTCCCCAAACTTATTCCGGTTAGCTTACGAGGAGAAACCAATTCAGAGGCACCTGCCTCCTTAAGTATTTTTGCCTCATCATCATAGTAACAATAGGTATCAATATTGTTTTTATACCCCAACTTTCTGAGTTTTTTAATAACTGTAACTTTTTCATCCATTACTGGCAGGCAAACACTAATGCCCAGCACTTGGTTTAAATTACACTTTTGCCAGAAGGCCTTATCAATAGCATTGCCGTAGATAACCCTACGTCCCTTTTCTCTATGTTCAAGTATAACGTTAGGGTCAGAATCAACACCTAGTACCCTCAACTTTTGCTCCTGTAGGTAATCATAGGTGGACGTACCGCAAGTTCCCATCCCTACTACTAGAAATTTTGAATTTCCAATACACGTGGGCAGGTGGTCGGTTGCTTTTTTTGTCTGTTTGTCCAAATCGAGAAAAGAGAAGAACTTATCGTAAATATCAGACATCCACTTTTGGAGTACTGCCAACAGCACGAACGAAATTGCCACTAACAACCCCATCATTGCTAATACTTCCTCGTTAATGTAACCAGCTGTGACAGCACCTGCACCTGCAATTAAGCCAAACTCACTGTAACAGAACAATACTGAGGTGCTCCAGAATGCTGTTCTGTTTCTTAATCCAAAGAGTTTTAGTGTAAAGAAATATGCAAGTCCCTTTAACGGAAGTATAAGAAGAAACAGCCCAACCAGGAGGAAAGCCTTTGCATCAGGAACACCCATAAGTCCAATTTTAAGAAAGAAAGCCACAAGAAATGCTTCCTTCAGTCCCCACAATGTTTTACCCAACTCTTCAACCTTTTCATTTTTTGATACTAGGATGCCAAGAATAAGTGCTCCCAACTTATCGCTCAAGCCCACGTATTGAAAAAGCCAGGCACCCGATAGGGCTATTGCAATTCCAAAAACCAACAACAACTCGCCGTGCCCTGTTCTATTTAACAGATTTTGAAATAATGGAATAAGAATTGGCAAACCCAAGAGCGCAAATGCCCAAATGGATGGTTGCTCCAGTCCGGTTACACCAAGAGCAGTAACGGCAACAATATCTTGAACAATTAGAATGCCAATTGCAATACGTCCGTAGTATGCTCCCAAATCGTCGTAATCGTCAAGAATTTTTGCTGTAAACACCGTGCTCGAAAAGCTTAGCATCAACCCAAAATACATTGAACCAAACAAACCATAGCCTACAAGGTATCCTATCCCAGCAAAAAGGAGGGTGGTTGCAAAAGTGTAAATGAACCCAGTACCTAAAATTTCCCTATTAACAATATTCCGAAAACGAATTTTAAGGCCAACGGTAAAGAGCATTATAACTACGCCCAGATTTGCAATGGTATCGAGGTTGTCTGTAGTTTGGAGACCAAAAGCTGCCAATATAAAACCTGCTGCAAGGTAACCAACAAGAGGTGGCAACCTTAGCATCTGGGCAACCAGACCAAAAAGATAAGCTGCAAGCAGAAATAGTATCTCCATTAATAAAAGTATTTATTTGAAAATGACTAAGGCTAATATTATTCTAATCAATTTTCACGTGTCCCCAGTTCTCGCCAGTTTTTATGCGATGTAGCTGCATTTCGCTAACACCAAACTGACGGGCAAGCATTTTCAGCCTTGTTTTTCTGTTT
>JAWLEY010000297.1:0-3135 GCA_041685855.1 Perlabentimonas sp.
ACCTCCACTTTTATATCAGGAAACGATTCAACTATTTGGACGGTAAAGTCCGGAAAACTCTCAACAACTTGCCATTCTCCGCACTCATCAGGAAAATTCTCAACAAATTTCACTTTAATATCGGGGAATGAACTTACGAATTGCACCTTTATATCAGGGAATGAGGTTACGAACTTAACCTTACCGTATAGCGCAATTCCATTGTATTCGCATTCAGGATAAACAACCTCATCATCACTAGCAGAATAGGGGAGAAGCATGAGTGTGAAAATTGTTAGTAGGCGGATTAGCATGTTAGGAGTATTTTTTTAGCAATTTAATAATTTTCCCGTTACCCGTTACCCGTAATCTTAAAATATCTTTTGACTGTTCGTTTCCGAACATGATGTTTCGGAAGTGTACACTATTCAATACTTCTCATGAGTGCTATCTTGCAGTATGCAAGTTAGTTATTGTTTTTGGCACATGTGTTGATAATTTCTAGTAAAACAATATTGCAATGCTTAAAAATTACATTCTAATCGCTTTAAGGGTGCTTAAAAAGAACCCACTCTTCTCAATTATCAACATATTAGGATTAGCCATAGGCTTGGCAGCATCAATCATTATCTACTTCTGGGTTTTCGATGAGCTGAGCTATGACAAGTTCCACTCGAATGCCCAGCATATTTACCGTGTTGAGCGTAATATGAACTTTGATGAAACCAGGATGCGAGTGCCTATCACATCGCCCCCTATGGGACCTCAAATGTTAGATGATTACCCTGCAATAGAATCATTTGTTAGAATTGCTAACGATAATGTTCTGGTTGAGAATAAAAGCAATGTGCAAACAAGCGAAAAACTTTTTTATGCTGACAGTTCCTTTTTTAATGTATTCTCTTTTGAGGTTATTAAGGGTAACCCGAACGATTGTTTGAAGTCACCCTATAAGCTAGCCCTTTCAGAAAGTTATGCGCTTAAATACTTTGGAGAAATCCCTGAGTTGGGTAGCGTGCTTGATGTTAATTATAATGGAGGTATTAGACCTTACACAATTACTGCAATTTTTAAAGATTTTCCTCATAACTCTCATCTCCAAATGGATTTAATTGGTTCGTTTGAGTCTCTTTACAACGTAAGGCACGAGATGATGATGAATAGTTGGATGGCAAGCCATCTTTATACTTACATTTTAATTGATGAGAATGTTAATAACAAGGAACTTGAGGATAGGCTTCAAGAGATGGTTGATAAGTATTTTGGACCCGGATTTAGACAGTTCTTTGATATTGATAACCCCAGAGAGGCGCTTAAAATTGAATTAAAACCTTTACTTGATATTCACCTGAACTCAGAGAGGGTATGGGAACTAGAATCGCCGGGAAGCAAAACATCTGTTTTGGTTTTTAGCTTGGTTTCAATTCTACTTATTGTTATTGCAGGCATTAATTTTACAAATTTATCAACTGCACGAGCATCCAGGCGGGCTATGGAGGTTGGTGTACGGAAGGCGTCTGGTGCTTCAAAATTCCAGCTAGTTAGGCAGTTTCTGGGAGAGTCAATGCTGTTTAGCTTAATTGCCCTTGTATGTGCAATACTAATTGTTGAGTTAACCCTTCCATACTTTTCTGCTTTTACAGGCAAAAGTATTACAATAGCATATATTCTTAAGGGTTGGAATTTGCCCTTGATTTTGGCAGCTTGGTTTATTACTGCCATGTTTGCAGGAATGTATCCCGCTTTCTTTCTCTCATCGTATAAGCCGGTTGATGTTCTAAAAGGTAAGAAAAGCGCCAATGGTAGTCAGTTCTTTAGAAAAGCTTTGGTTGTGGGTCAGTTTGCAATATCAATAGGTTTAATTATTTGTGCCGTTTCCGTTTTTAGGCAGCTGCATTATATTAATAGTAAAGATGTAGGGTATAATCGTTTTGGGCTAATTAATATTCCAATTGAGAACAGGGAGAACTTCAATTCATACAATGCTTTTAGGGAGGATTTACTTAAAATACCTGAGGTTAAGAATGTAACCCGCTCAATGGTGATTCCAACAAGCTCCGGATATACAGATAATCCTCATGCTATACTGGGAAATCCAGAGAATTTTTTCCCAATTGTGAATCGTACCGACGAGAACTTCCTGTCAACATTTGAGATAGAACTTCTAGCTGGGAATGATTTTACCCCAGAAATGATTGCCGATTCCTCTACATACTATATTATTAATGATGCTGCACGCAGAATGTTTGGGTTTGACAGTTCTTTCGATGCTTTAGGTCAGTTTGTTGGGCTTTTAGCAGGTGAACAAGGAGAACTAAAGTACTTAGGTGAGATTATTGGGGTTTGTAATGATTTCCATTTTCAGCCACTTACTGAGAAGATTAAGCCAATGGTGATTAGTTCGTGGCATGTGTCACACAATAATATTACCATAAAAGTTGATGAGCAAAACATGGCAAAGGCAAATAGTTCAATTGGTGAGGTGTGGAGCAAGCATTTTCCTAATCAACTATTTGTTAGCGATTTTGTATCGCAGCGTTTTAATAATATGCACTTAACCGAAAGGCGATTGCAGGTTATACTGTTGATTTTTACTTTTCTCTCAATTTTTGTAGCATGCTTAGGTTTATTTGGCTTGTCTGCTTTCTCTGTTGAGCAGCGTACAAAGGAGATTGGTGTAAGAAAAACATTAGGTGCTGAAATGTATCAAATATTAGTGCTAATTGTTTCAGAATTTAGCCAGTTAGTTATTATCTCCTGCTTAATTGCCATGCCAATAGCGTATTTTATTCTTAGGGAGTGGTTAAACAATTTTCCCTATAGGCAGGATATTGAAGTTTGGGTATTTGTTGCTGCAGCTCTTATTGGATGGCTAACCGCCATACTAACTGTTCTGTTCCAAACCTATAAAGCGGCAAGAATTAACCCCGTTGAAACATTGAAGTATGAATAGGGAGTGATAGTTAACTCGAATTTTAATTGACATTATCTATTGAAATTTTAAGAGAGAATGTTTTCTCCTGGTTTAGCTCACTAGGAGAAAACTTCTATTTGATTATCCGCTTGTTTACCACTTGAGCAATTTGATTTTCTTCATTTACCCCAGTCAGCCAATTGGTGGATGTTCAGAAAATCAATATGCTTCCTGTTTTGTGC
>JAWLEY010000054.1:0-13711 GCA_041685855.1 Perlabentimonas sp.
ACCTAGTCCGACTATTACTTTTGTTTTTGACATTGACTTTAGGTTTTGATTGAAACGTTGATTTTTTGGGGTTAGGTAGATTAGGGTGGAATTTTAAAATAAAATATTAGCCAAAATCTGTAAAAATCTACGTTTTATCCTATTCTAATTCATTTATCTTAATATTCTTAATCACTTTAACTGCGCTGGCTCCAGTAAGTTTGCCGTAGGTTTCTTCACCAATCATCATAACGGGAGCAAGAGAGCAGCATCCCAAGCAGGCTACTGATTCGAGTGTAAAAAGTTTATCAGGAGTTGTTTCTCCATCCTTAATATCCAATGCTTCTTGCAGTGCTTCGGTAATAGTTTCTGCATTTTGAACATGACATGCAGTACCATGACATACCTTAATTATATGCTTACCGGCTGGCTTAAGCCTAAATTGCGAGTAGAATGTAGCTACACCATACATGTCGCTAAGGTTAAGCCCCGTTTCGTCAGCAATTTTTTTAAAAGCCTCGTCAGGAATGTATCCAAGAATTTTTTGTGTGCCCTGTAGTAAGGGAATTAAGTTCCCTTTTTGACCTTTATACTTTTGAATTAGTGGCTCTAGAAGCTTTAGGTCTATATTGTTTTCAAGGATTGTTGTTTCAGGTTCTTGTTGAATTCTTTGTACGCGCATGGACTCAAGAATTTGAAGAGTTAGGTGTATGAAAAATGATTTCTTTCAAAAGTAATAAATATTCTAAAGATACCTTCGGGTAATTGAAACCATTTAATAGATGTGCATGATTAATAAGATTAAAAAAATGGCCAGACCTTGCTTGCAAAGCCTGGCCACTGAATGTAAAAAGCTTAATGGCCGTTAAGCTTTTATACCGCTCCTTGAGCAATCATTGAGTCGGCAACCTTAACAAATCCACCAATATTGGCACCATCAACATAGTTGATAAAACCATCATCTTTAGTACCAAACTTTTGGCAGGTTTTATGAATGTTTTTCATTATAGTTTGAAGCTTACTGTCAACCTCTTCGCGAGTCCATGATAAACGCATTGAATTCTGTGTCATCTCTAGTCCAGAAGTTGCCACTCCACCGGCATTGGCGGCTTTGCCAGGGCCAAAAAGTATTTTTGCATTTAGATAAACCTCCACTGCTTCAGGCGTTGATGGCATATTAGCACCCTCAGAAACGCAGATACAGCCATTTTTTACAAGCGTTTTTGCCTCTTCTCCGTTTATTTCGTTTTCTGTTGCGCTAGGAAGAGCAACATCGCACTTTATACCCCATGGGCGTTCTCCTGGAAAGTAATCGCATCCAAATTTTTCAGCATATTCACTTATTCGACCCCGCTTTTCGTTTTTAAGCCACATTACGTACTTAAGTTTCTCGTCATCAATTCCTTTGGGGTCATATATAAACCCACCCGAATCGGACAGGGTAACACACTTGCCACCCAGCTCGTTAACTTTCTCAATTGTGAATTGTGCCACATTACCAGAACCAGAAACGGTTACAACCTTACCTTTAAAGCTTTCGCCACGAGTTTTCATCATTTCCTCGGCGAAGTAAACATTTCCGTAACCAGTAGCTTCTGGACGGATTAATGAACCTCCCCACAGAATATTTTTCCCTGTAAGTACACCAGTAAACTCGTTTCTAATGCGTTTGTACTGTCCAAACATGAAGCCAATTTCTCTACCACCAACACCTATATCTCCAGCTGGTACATCTGTATTTGGCCCAATATGTCTGCTTAGCTCTGTCATAAAACTCTGGCAGAAACGCATCACCTCCTTATCGCTTTTACCTTTGGGGTCAAAATCCGAACCACCTTTTCCGCCACCCAGTGGCAAACTGGTTAAGCTATTCTTAAATACCTGCTCAAAGGCTAAAAATTTAAGTATCCCCAAATTTACAGTTGGGTGAAATCTTAATCCCCCTTTATATGGTCCTATTGCACTATTCATTTCAATTCGGAACCCCCTGTTAACCTGAATAGACCCTTTATCATCTATCCAGGGAATTCGAAATATTAAAACTCTTTCGGGTTCGCAAATTCTTTCGAGTATTCGTTCTTCGGAATACATCGGATTTTCCTCAATATATGGTATAATGCTCTCAACCACCTCTCTTACGGCTTGGTGAAATTCAAGTTCAGATGGATTCTTGGCTACGATGTAGGCCATAAATTTGTTGACTTTCTCTTCAAGGGCTGGATTTTTCATAGTTGAAATTTGTTAAGGTTAATTTTATAATAAAACTGTTTAAATTGATTACTTGAGCTCAAGTTATTTAAAATTGCTTTTGAGTCAATCTTTCTCTTTAAAAAACAGGCAATTACTTACGTGGCCTATGAGGGTTACGCCTAATGAAGCTAAGTAAAACACGTAAATGTTTTTTTTAGGATTGATGGTGTGAGAAAATGGGTGTATATTGGTTGATTAAGAGTTGCTAAATTGTATGTCTCCACTTTATTATGGCAATCATTTTTGATGTATAAATCCCAAAAACCAAAATATATGGGTAGTAGTACAACCTCACAAGAAGATTTTTATAAACTTCTGGCAGAAAGCAAAGAGAGGCTTAAGGAACTTTCAGCCATCAATAGAACAACATCAATAATAAAGGAGGGTAGGACTGTTGAAGGTACGCTAAGGCAGATAAGCCTTATACTCCCTGATGCATGGCAGTTTCCTAAATATACCGTTGCGCGTATAAAATATCAGAAGAACGAGTTCACCTCTGCAGGCTTTAAAGAGACCCCCTGGGTTCAAAAGCAAGAATTTAAAACAATTGATGGTGAAGAAGGAGTCATTGAGGTATTTTATACCAAGGAGTTTCCTGAAGAATTTGAGGGACCCTTCCTAAAAGAGGAGCAGGATCTGATTCAGAATATTAGTAACCTTATTGTTGGTTATATAAACGCAACCAAAGCGAAAGATCTGGTTAAAGAGGTTAAGATTCCAAAAAAACTTTCTGAGGATGAAACACCGCATTCAAGAAAAAAACTGCTCCAAAAATTTATCAACCAGCATAACTTCGACAGGGATATTTACCACGATTTAATGCCTTTTAAAGTGAAGGAGATATTGCTAATAGCGAACCTTTACGATGCGTATAATCTTGAAAAAGAGGATCGTGTTACTGATAATATTCTTGGTGAGTATTCAAAGTTGAGTTTAACAAGCGTGCCTCGAATAACAGGTGTTTCATCGTTAGAAGAGGCAATGGAGAAGTTGGAGGAGAAGCATTTCAACCTGATTATTATAATGATGGGGGCAGATAAGTCAACACCCCTTGAAATGAGCCGCTTAATTAAAAGTGAGTACAACTACATCCCCCTTTATCTGCTTGTTAATAATTCGGCAGTTTTAAATGAAATGGAGAAGAATCCGTTTGCCATACAGAATATTGATAAAATATTTGAATGGAATGGCGACCCCAAGGTATTCTTCTCCATGATAAAATTGCTGGAAGATAAAGTGAATCTTGAGAACGATACAAGAATTGCACTTACCAGGGTAATTCTATTGGTAGAGGATTCTCCAAGGTACTATTCGCGATACTTACCTCTTTTGTATAGCAGTATTCTTGAACAAACAAAAAGGATAATTGATGATGTTAGTACAGATGACTTATACAAGGTTCTAAGAATCAGAATAAGACCAAAAATTTTGCTAACAGGAACTTACGAGGAGGCCATTGAGATTTTTACACGCTATAAAGATTTTATGCTTTGTGTTATTTCCGATGTAAAATTCTTCCGTAAGGGTAAACTCAACGAGGATGCAGGTATTGATCTTATTTCTGAAATTCGAAAAACGCTTCCCAATCTACCAATCATTTTACAATCGTACGAACAGAGCAACGAAGAGAAGGTAAAGAAGCTTAATAGGACGGTTAGTGGAGGAAAACAGAATCCTTTTATGCAGGATTTAATGAACATTGCATTCATAAACAAGAACTCCGATAGCCTAATGCAGGATCTGAAAAGTTTTATTAGCAATTACCTTGGATTTGGCGATTTTATATTTAAAGATGCTATTGGTCAGCCAATTGTTACAGCAACTTCCATGGAGGAGTTTGAGCGCTGTCTTCATGAGGTGCCAGGCGAAAGTATCCTTTACCATGCTGAAAAAAATCACTTCTCGTTATGGTTATCGGCTAGGGGTGAAATAAATGTTGCGCGCATTATTCACCCATCAAGTATTAACGATTTTTCTGGCCCTGAGGAAATCCGTAACTATTTGCTTAGCACGCTAAAAAAATATCGACAGGAGAAGCGTAGAGGGAAAATTGTAGGGTTCGATACTGCCTGGGAGGTTGACTCGAGCAACATTGTTTCTCTTGCTGAAGGTTCGGTTGGTGGCAAAGGGCGTGGTTTATCATTTATCAATACGTTACTCTATACTTTTGAAATTTCTCAGTACGTTCCAAATATAAACCTGTTATGTCCGCGAACCTCAATTATTGGTGTAAATGAGTACGAGTGCTTCATGCACCGAAATGGAATGTATGATAAGGTGTTTGCAGAAACGGATTATAGTAAGGTTAAGGAATTGTTTCTTCAAGGACAATTATCAGATCAATTAGTTGCCAGGCTCGAAAGATTGCTGCAAATTTATCACAGACCCCTGGCCATTCGCTCATCAGGTTTGCTTGAAGACTCTTTAATGCAACCTTTTGCAGGTATTTTTGAAACCTACATTGTGCCAAATAATAACTCCGACTCAAAGGTTCGGCTTAAGCAAACCATGGATGCAATTAAATTAGTATATGCATCCGTTTTTTCCGATACTGCTCGTAACTATATTAAAGCTGTAAATTTTAAGATAGAGGATGAGAAAATGGCCGTTATAATTCAGGAGGTGGTTGGTAACAAGTATGGCCATTACTATTATCCACACATTAGCGGCGTTGCCCAGTCGTTTAACTACTATCCTTTTGGACATATTAAGCCTGAAGACGGGTTTGCTACTATGGCCTTAGGCCTTGGTAAATATGTTGTTGAGGGGGAGAAAGCTTTTCGGTTTTGCCCTAAGTACCCAACGTTAATGAACTATACGCCACAGGATTTAGTGAAGAACTCCCAAACCGAATTCTTTGCTGTTGACCTAAGAAAAAAGGAGATTGATCTGCTCAACGATGGCGATGAGGCTGGTCTGGCTCGCTTAGAACTTTTTGAAGCTGAGGAGCATGGTACCATAAAACATTGCACATCCGTGTATAATCCTGAGAACAACACCCTAACACCAGGCTTATCGCAACGTGGTTCCAGAGTTCTTAATTTTGCCAATATACTTAAGTACAACTACATCCCTCTGGCACAAACCATACAAATAGTGCTGGAAGTAGTGCAAGAGGCTTTGGGTTCGCCATGTGAGATTGAATTTGCTGTTGATCTAAATCGCGACACCAACTATAGAGCTTCATTCTTTCTGCTTCAAATTAAACCCATGGTGGGAAATACGGAGGAATTTAAGATTTTTCCTGAAAGTATAGATCATTCAAAGTTACTTCTAATTTCCTACAATGGAATGGGTAATGGGCAGCTTAGTAATATCACAGATATTGTTTATATTCGTAGAGAGAATTTTGATAAGACCATGACCCCCGAAATGGCCAAGGAGATTGATGAGATTAATCAAAGGCTTGTTGAAAAGGGGCGCAAGTACGTTCTTATTGGACCAGGAAGGTGGGGAACACGCGATCGTTGGATTGGTATTCCGGTTACCTGGCCCCAAATATCTAATGCTAAGATAATTGTTGAAACCAGCTTTGATGATTTTCCTTTGGATGCTTCCTCTGGCTCACATTTCTTTCACAATGTAATTAGCATGAATGTTGGTTATTGCTCCATTCAAGATGGCGATGTGGATTCAAAAATTGCCTGGGACAAATTAGATGAGTTTCCGGCCGAATACCAAACAGAGTTTTTTAGGCATATACATTTTAAGGATGAGCTAACCATACAAATGGACGGTAAGAAAAGAATTGTACTTGTTACAACCGAGAAGTAATTGGTTGCTTTGGTTGATTTTTTTAATTAAATAGAATATAGAGCAATGAGCACTAATTCTTCTGATGTAAGTACAGGGAAATATTATTTTGCAGAAACAGCATTTGACCTATTAATGAGGAAACGAATACTTAATGTGCTGTTAATATGTAGTAAGTATGATGCTTTTTTGCTTGAGGAGGATGGACGAATTGAGGAGCAAATTTTTAATGAGTATGTAACCCTTAACCTAAGATACCCTCCCAAATTTTATCAGGTAACCTCCGCCGACGAAGCATTCTGCATGTTGGAGAAAAAACCTATCGACCTGATAATTACAATGCTTAATGTAAAGGGCATGGATCCTTTTAGTCTGGCTAAAAAAATAAAATCCATATACCCTGAAAAACCCATTGTAGTGCTAACCCCCTTTTCGCGAGAGGTTTCGCTAAAGCTTAGCCATGAGGATCTCACGGCAATTGACTATGTTTTCTCCTGGCTGGGGAATGCACAAATTATGCTCGCCATAATAAAACTTATTGAGGATAACATGAACGTAGAGCATGATGTGAATGAGGTGGGAGTTCAGGTGATCATGCTGGTTGAGGATTCGGTAAGGTACTACTCAGCATACCTGCCAAATCTGTACAGAATTATTTTTACGCAAAGTAAGCAGTTTATGACTGAGGGGCTGAATGAGCACCAAAAGATGTTGCGAATGAGGGGACGCCCAAAAATTTTGCTTGCTCAGAACTACGAAAATGCTCAGATGCTTTACGAGAAGTATAAGCATAACATGCTTGGTGTAATCACCGATATGACATACCCTCATAAAGGCGAAAAGGTTGAGCGAGCTGGGGTGAAACTTATTGAAGCCATTAAGTCGGACAACCCGTTTATGCCTATTTTGCTCCAATCATCCGATGTTAATAACCAGCTTATTGCCAAGCAGCTTAAGGTTGGTTTTATTCATAAGTATGCAAAAACTTTACCCGTTGAGCTGCACGATTTTGTAATGAAATACTTTGCCTTTGGCGATTTTGTGTTTATTGAGCCGGAAACGGGGAAAGAGATTTTTAGAGCCAGCGATCTGAAATCGTTGCAAGAGTTAATTTTTCAGGTCCCCGATAAATCTTTGGAGTATCATATTGAGCGTAACCATTTTTCTAAATGGCTTACAGCGCGTGCTCTTTTCCCCATTGCCGATATATTTAAGTATATAACCCACGATGACTTTGAGAATTTAGATGATGTTAGGAGATTTATTTTTGATACAATAGATAGGTATAGGCAGAGTAAGGGGAGAGGGATTATTGCAAAATTTTATAAAGACTCCTACGATGAGTATCAAATATTCTCCCGCATTGGCGATGGCTCTTTGGGAGGGAAGGGAAGAGGGCTTGCCTTTATTGATCAGGTTATCAAGCGTAGCTACCTAATGCATAGGTTTGATGATGTTATAATTTCAATACCTCGCACTGTGGTTATTTGTACCGATGTGTTTGAAGAGTATATGGAAACCAACAATCTTTACCCTGTTGCATTATCTGATGCTAGTAACGACGATATTCTCAGACATTTTCTAAATGCATCTCTACCCGCAAGAATTCATGAAGATTTGTATGCATTTATTGCTGTTGCAAGAAACCCTTTGGCCATCAGGTCGTCGAGTTTGCTAGAGGATTCACATTTTCAACCCTTTGCTGGCATATACTCAACATACATGGTGCCTAATATTAAAGAGAGCGCAAGGCAAATGCTAGAACTCCTGAGTCAGGCAATAAAGTGTGTGTATGCTTCTGTTTACTACAAGGAGAGTAAAAGTTACATGGAGGCAACGCAGAACGTAATTACTGAAGAGCGTATGGCCGTTGTATTGCAGGAGGTAACAGGCACAGCATATAACGATAGGTTTTATCCAAACCTTTCCGGTGTGGCTCGTTCTCTGAATTTTTATCCTATAGAACCAGAAAAACCATCCGAAGGAATTGCCAACATTGCATTGGGCCTTGGTAAACATGTAGTTGAGGGTAAGCCATCGCTTCGTTTCTCACCACGTTATCCCAAAAAATTACTGCAATTTTCTACTCCGGAAATGGCAATTAAGGAGACCCAAAAATCATTCTATGCTCTTGACCTCAGACCAAGCAGTTTTGCTCCATCAACGGATGATGGAATTAACCTTTTAGAAATAGATATAAAGGATGCTGTGGAGGATGGGTCGCTTAAAATTGCTGGTTCTACCTTTGATATGGAGAACGAACGAATACAGGATGGTTACCATGGAAAGGGAATGCCTATTATTAGTTTTGCAAGCATTTTGAAACACAAGCAGTTTCCCCTCGCCGAAATTTTAGAGAGTATTCTGGAGGTAGGTCAGCGCGAAATGAACAACCCCGTTGAGATAGAGTTTGCAGCAAACCTAAATTCACCCAAGGGTAAACCAAAATCATTTAGCATGCTTCAAATTAGGCCTATTGTTCAGAATAGGGACCTAGTAAATACCAATATTGACTCAATACCAAAGGAAGATATGCTGCTACATTCCCCATCGGCGCTTGGTAATGGGTTAATTAGGACTATCTCGGATATTATTTATGTAAAATCCAGCTCCTTTGACCCTGCTAAAACTCATGATATTGCCAGGGAGCTGGATCAAATTAATGAAAAGCTCAGGAAGAATGATAAGAACTATATTTTAATTGGTCCTGGGCGTTGGGGTTCTACCGATAGCTGGTTAGGTATTCCGGTTAAGTGGCCACAAATTTCTGCTGCAAAAGTAATTGTAGAGGCTGGGCAGGATAACTACAAGATTGACCCGAGCCAGGGAACGCACTTCTTTCAGAACTTAACATCCTTTAGGGTAGGTTACGTTACCGTTAATCCTTATATGGATGAAGGTTTTATTGATAACGATTATCTTGACTCTTTGCCTGCTGAGTATGAGTCCGAAATGCTAAGACACGTAAAGTTTAAAGAGCCATTGGAGGTTATAATAAATGGTCAGAAAAAAACAGCCGTCATTTTAAAGGAAGGAGTAAAGATTATAGAGGAATAGATTGATTTACTGTTTTAATAAACAAAGGGCGATGCTTGATTAACCAGCATCGCCCTTTATCTTTGCTTATTGTTTAGTACTAAAATTCAAAAATTTTGTCGCGAGAAACTTTCTCAACGGGACCAAATTTCTCCTCTAGCTCATCAAAATCAACAGAGTTATCGTTACCTAGAATAACGTAAGTTTTTGGCTTATTCTTAATATACTCCTCGTTAAACTTAATAACATCGTCTAAGGTTAGGGTAGGAATAGTTTCGTAATATGTTTTACGAATATCCTGCTCGTAACCCATGCGTTGTGCATTAAGGTAGTTCCAAATAACGCTCATTTTTGTTATACGCTCGTTACGGATACCACTTAGAATAGACTCTTTAGTACGGCTAAACGAATTTTCCGATACAGGCATATCATTATATAAATCGTTGAAAGCAGTAAATGCGTCTACAACCTTGTCGTTTTGGGTGGCAATAAAACCAGTATTCATAAATGGTTTGCTGGGCTTGTTCGGGGTTCTATACACAGAGTATGCTGTATACGCTAAACCTCTTTTCTCGCGTAGCTCCTGGAAAACTATTGCGCTCATACCCATGCCAAAGTACTCGTTAAACATTTTGGCCTTAGGAAGTAGGTCAAACTCGTAATCTACTCCACGGCTTACAAGCTGCAAGTATGATTGGTTCGCATCGTAATGAGAGAAAACAACCCTGTTCTCTGTCGTCTCCTTCTCTTTAAAATTGTAAGTTTCGGGAGAATCTTTGAATGTTTCGGGTACTTGATGAACATTTTCAACCATCTCCTTAACCTGTTCTGGGGAGGAAGTTCCGTAGTACAATATTTTGTGTGGGTAGTTTGAAATCTCTTTAACTTTTTGAGTAAGTGCTTCTGGCTTAAGTTCCATTAGCTCAGCCTCAGAAAGTTCATTGGTAAATGGCGACTTCTCACCATATATAGCATAATCAGCTAACCCACTAAATACAGAACGCTGGCTTTCCTTGTCGTTCTCTCTATCTTTTATTACATTCTGGACGTACTGTGCAAATGCCTGATCGTTTGGCTGGCAATCTGTCATAATTGACTCAAGTAGTTCAACGGCTGCTTGTTGGTTTTCGCTTAATCCTGACACATAAACGTATGTTTGGTCGCGTGATGAAAAAACGTTAAAAGAGCACGCCAGCTTGTAAAACTCCTGAGCAATTTCTTCTGGAGTGAACTCCGATGTACCAAGGAACTCAAGGTAACCGGCAGCAAGGTTAAGCATCTTGTCGTTGTCGCTTCCAAATGGATAGTAGTAATATAAACTGAAAGTTTCGTTCTCTAAATTTTCTTTATGAAGAACTTCCAGATTATTTGAAGTTTTTTGCTTGTTTATGTCATTTTCAAAATCAACAAAAACGGGTTCTATTTTGGGAATGTCCCTCTTTTTAAATTCTTGAATAAATTCCGATTCCACGTCCCGATTAATGTGTATGGGGGTAATGGATGGTTTCTCAACTAGATCAACATCGGGAGCGGCTTGCCTTTTATATACAATGGCGTAGTTATTGCCTAAATGCTCATTTGCAAATTCAACAACGTCTTCCTTGGTAACTTTTTCAAGCTCATCAATGTAGTTAATTGCATCCTCCCAAGGGATATCGTTAATATAGCTACTTGACATCATCCATGCACGGCCCATGTTGCTTTCGAGCCTTTTCATCTCGTTTAATTTCAGATTGTTAATGGTGGCTTCGAGCATCCATTCAGGGAAATCACCCTGCTTAAGAATTTCCACTTGCTCCAAAAGAATGTCTCTAACCTCCTCAAGGGTTTGGTTACCCTTATTCATGCCATAAAGGTTAAGTGAAGAGTAGTCTGCACTTTTGGATGCGTATGCGCCAGAACGTAACGTTTTTTGTTTAAGGTTAACGTTAAGATCAATAAGACCAGCTTTTCCGTTTGAAAGCATCATACCAGCAAGATCGGCCATTAATGCCTCGTGGCTGCTTGCACCTTTAAATCTGTAACCTATGCTAACTCTCTCTGCTTCAAGTCCAATAACTTCTTTGGAAACAGGCTCTTCAATTGGCTCCTCAGGTTCAAAAGAGAACTCTGGCAGTTCCTTGGGTTCCATCTCCCCAAAGTGCTTGTCAATTATTGCTACGGCCTCATCAGGATCGAAATCGCCAGAAAGTACAATTGCCATATTGTTAGGCACGTAGTACTGTTCAAAAAAGTTTTTAATATTTATTATTGAAGGATTTTTTAGGTGTTCAGCTTCCCCAAGCGTAGTTTGCTGTCCATAAGGGTGATTTGGGTACAGCAGACTGTTCATTGCTTCCCAAACTTTTCTTGAGTCCTGTGTTAGAGACATGTTTTTCTCTTCGTAAACAGTTTCAAGCTCGGTATGGAATAATCTGAGGATAGGGTCAGTAAACCTTTCGGACTGAATTATGGCCCAATTCTCAAGCTGATTGCTAGGAACATTCTCCATGTAAACGGTAAAGTCGGTTGATGTGCCCGCATTTGTTCCTTTTGACCCGATAAAACTCATTAGCTTATCATACTCATTTGGAATGGCAACTTTTGAGGCTTCGAATGATATGCTGTCAATCACCTCATAGATAGATGCTCTAACTTCTGGGTCAGTTTCATTTCTGTACTCTTCAAAGAGCCTTTCAATTTCATCTAGCATTGGCTTCTCCTTTTCCCAATCGAGGGTACCAATATTCGATGTGCCTTTAAACATTAGGTGCTCAAAGTAGTGAGCTAGGCCTGTTGTTTCAGAGGGGTCGTTCTTACTTCCCACTTTTACTGAAACCAAGGCTTGTACTCTTGGTTCGTCCTTGTAAACGCTAGTATATACTTTTAAACCGTTATCTAACGTGTAGATTCTGGCGTTAAGGGGGTCGCCTGGAACGCTCTCATAGTCATACTTATCACCGCAGGATACAATTACACCTGCAAGTAAAGGTAGTAAGAGTAAAAAGAGATTAATTCTTAGGAATTTTTTCATTGAGTTGAAGTTTTAATTGATATTCAGGTTTTGTTTTAATGCCTTAAAGGTAGTTAAGAGCAGCTTAAGTACCAAAACTTTTTTTTGACAAACAGCATTTTTCTGTAGATAACTGGCAGTTTTTGTGATAGTAGCTGACTTTTTTCTTTATTTTTCGAAAATTTGAATAATAATGAGTATTAAAATTGAATTGAGGAGAAGTATATCCGCTTATACTCAGCCAGAATTAATTTCTGTAGTTCATTGATACTTTTAGATTGGAAATGAAGCTAAATGGCTAGTTTGCAACTATATCAGGTTAACATAAAATTGAGATGATTAGAAGATAATCACTCCTCATCAAAATCTTCCAAAATCTTTTCTACCTCTTCTTCAGTTGCTTTAAGTTTTGCTTTGCAAAATTTTATTAGTTCGCTCACTCGTTTTACATCCTTACTTAGGTTGTCAACATCGAGCTCATTGCTTTCAATTCTCTCAATAATATCTTCAATTTCGGTTATTGCCTCTGCGTAGGTTGGCTGTTTTTTCTTACCCATAATAATATTTTAATAGTTGTTATAAATTAATTATTTAGCTTGGTAGCGTAATGGTGAAAGTTGTCCCTTCGCCTTCTTTGCTGGTTGCCTCTATACTTCCCTTGTTTTTCTCAACAAACTCTTTACAAACAATTAGGCCAAGCCCCGTTCCAGCTTCGTTGCTGGTCCCTTTTGTTGAGAAGCTGTCCTCAAGTTTAAAAAGCTTGGCAAGATTCTTCTGGCTAATTCCAACTCCAGAATCGGATATGTTAATAATTACCTTATCATCGCTACGTTCTGCTTCTATCCTAATATTTCCTTTTGGCTCAGTAAATTTAATGGCATTTGACACTAGATTTCGTAAAACTGCCGTAATGCTATCGTAGTCTGCCATTATACTAATTTCATTTGCAACGGAGCTTTGTATTTTAATACTTTTACTCTCAGCTTGAATTTGTAAGGTGCTAAGTACGTCAGTTACAACATCTTTAAGGTGTAGTTTTTTTGGAGTTATTTTCAGCCTGCCAGTCTGGCTACGTGACCATTGCAGTAAGTTTTCAATTAGGTTAAGCAGCTTCTCGGACGATTCGTGAATCAGATTTCCATACTCTGATACTTCTGAAGGTTTTAGCTCCTCGGCTTGTTTTGCAAGTACTTCTGTTAAGCCAATAAGGGCTGTAAAGGGGCTTCGTAAATCGTGTGCTATAATTGAGAATAGTTTATCTTTTGTTTGTACCGTTTTTCTCAGCTCATCTTCCGATTTGGCCAACTTCTCATTGGTTTCGTTCAGGTTTGAGTTCTTTTTACGAATAATAATATATCCGTAAATGCTGCCTATTGCAAGTACAAGAATGAAGATAGATATTGCAGCAAAGAAATTCCTTTGCAACCGCTGTTGCTCCAATTGTATTGACTTAAGTTGGGCCTCGGTTCGGAGCGTTTCTACTTCGCCTTCAATTTTTCTAATTTCTTCTACCTTCTCATTCATCTCAACATCAAGGCTGGCTTGCCAAATTGCCTCTCTTTGTGTGGTTGCTATCAGGCTATCTCTAATTTTTATATGTTGATTGTAGTTTTGGAGTGCTTCTTTAAAATGCCCTCTGGCTGAGTAGTAATCGTGGAGAGCCAGGTAGGTTAATTCAAGTAATTTTCCACTATTGGTTCT
>JAWLEY010000055.1:0-8360 GCA_041685855.1 Perlabentimonas sp.
ACACTTTAATTGCGTTTAGACCAAGATTTATAGATAGGAGAAGATTCTTATTTCCTAATAATAAGAAACATAAGGTGCGTGGCACGATGTTTATTTGTAATGAGATATGTTTAACTAAAATTACTGAAAATGAAACTAATTACAGCAATTTTTGTAACGCTACTGGCGTTAAATCTTCAAAATGTTAATGGGCAAGATGCTGAAAGCATTAAGGATGTGATTAACAAGGCCTATGTTGAGGGTATTCATAACAAGGGTGATTTAAAAGATACTCGCAACGGGTTTCATCCTGAATTTAGAATGTTTGCATTACGTAATGGTGCTGTTTCAAAAGTGTCAATTAATGATTGGATACAGCGAATTGAGAATAGCCGTAAGCGAAATCCAAATCCTCCTGCCCAAAAAGCGAAAGCTAAATTCTTGTCTGTTGATGTAACTGAGAATGTAGCCTCCGTTAAACTTGAACTACACAGAGGTGGTAAACTTCTTTTTACCGATTACCTTTTTCTATATAAAATTGGGAATGAATGGAAGATTGTTAGCAAGGCTTACAATGCTCATTAATACTTAAACCCAGATTAGTCAATAGGAGTTCTGCGAACTAATGGCTTACCCCGATTAAGAAAAACTATATTTGTAAGCATTTATGATTGCAAATTTTTAGTTTTTCTTCATCGATTTGTCGTTGTAACATCCATGTAATCTGTGTATTAATAGTATCGTTTTCTAGTGGTGGTTATTAGAAAAAATCGCTAACGACAAATTTGGGTTAAGTTTAATTCGCTTTATTAGAATTAACCCTGGAAAAAACTCCCTTTTTAAAGTTGTTTATTCCCAGGGTTTCTTCATTCCATTCTGCTTTAAAATATACTTGGAACTATGACTTCTGACCAACCCGGTGCCTTTTTTTATAAATATGCATAATGCACCAATTAATTTGCCAAAATACGCCAGTGAGTATAGGCTTTACATAAACTTCTGCTTTAATTCGGATATTATGCTAGCATCCATTATGTAAATATTATTCTGCTTATTACCGGGGTTTTGCGAAAAATCAAGAATTTGATTGTATGTTGTGGGTTGATTGATGCTGGATTTATTAAACCTATTGCTTGTAAAGAACAAGTACTTACCACAATCAGAAACAAACGGACAGAATTCGAATGAAGGAGAATTAATACCTTCACCCATATTCCTTGCTTTAGTCCACTGGCCATTTGGGTACTTGAAACTAATCCACAAATCACCACTTCCTATTCCTTGTCCCCAACCACTTGAGGTGAAAATAATATAGCTTTCATCTCTTGCCACATAGGCATTAAACTCATCCTTTGGTGTGTTAATTGAGTCGGATAGAGCTTTTACGGTTTTGTATTTCCCGTTTTCAAGGGTTGAGTAGTAAATATCTTCTCCACCTATTCCTATTCCATCTTTGCGAATGCTACACCAGTATAACGTGCCGTTATTAGTTAATGATGGGTAAAACTCGTTGGCTTCTGTGTTTATTGGTTTGCCTATATTTATTGGCTCCGACCAACCATTGTCTTTCCTATCAACATACCAAATGTCAAAATCTTTTGTTTCTCCTCCCTCAACTAAAGGCCTGTTCGATGCAAAGTACAGCCTGTTACCGTCGGTTGAAAAATGAGGTTCAAGGTCGGAGTAAATTCCAGAAAATGGTGCTACTTGAGGCTCGGTCCATCCGTTTGCTGATTTTTTGGTAAACACAATTACTTGATGAATGTAGCTGGAAATGGTATAGTAAAACTCATCACCACTAGGCGATAATGCAGCATCGCGCTCGGCCATATGGGTTGAAACCAGATTTGGGGCAAAAATTGTGGCCTCATTTTTACTTAATTCTTTTGGTAGTATGCACTTGATGTTATCTGTTTTAGAAATATTGCATGATTGTAGGAGAGATAGCGCAACAACTATTGCACTGCAACGCAAACTTGATAGTACTTTTTGTGATTTCATCGAATCATTTTTTTAGTTATAAATTTTTCACATATTCAGAATATTCACATACCATTTCTTCCCAGCTCACACCAGTTAGCGTTTTAAATTCTTCTTTAAAATAATCGCGGGGTGCTATAAAAAGTTTGTTGATATTCTCCAATCCATAGGTGTGAACCAAAAACTTGGTAAATAATCCGCTGTTGGGATAGTAAATGCTTTCATCCGTGGTGCTCTCGTATAGCAACTGGTTGGGTGTTAAAACCTTGTTCGGTTCGTTCTCTCTATAATGCTTCATTATATCCACAATGGGATACCGACCATAACTTCCATCAAGCCAAACGGCATACCCCTCGCTCATCAACTTGATTTCTGGGTAGCCAAGGGTTTGGTGCGTTATTACGTGTACTAGTTCGTGTGCGCCAACATATGGGTTTCCCACTCCATACATATCTGTAAAATCATTCATACCAACCAAAAAGGTGTAGTAAAAGGTGTTGAATTTTGGAATGGCATGACCTCCAGCATTTGTGCCTATAAGATTATTAGCCTCATCCTTATTGTATAGGTAAATAAGAACCCTATTGTTATAATGGCGTTTGATGCTATCCTGTATTGCTTGGTAATATAAGTCCTGATTGTTAAGGATTGCCATCGCTTCATTCGCTGTGGGAGAGGGCGATTGGGAAAAGTTCCAGGGACGGTAATGCAGAACCACTTTCTCACTTTCCAGTACTTCCCATTCATTTTGATGGTCAACTTCTGCAACAAAATCGGTGCAGGAGAAGAATAGAGCAGTGGCTGATATTAAAATTATTTTTTTCACACCATAAAATTTTAAAATTCAACCCCAACGCTTAATGCGTAGACCCTATCAAACTTGTAATGAATAATATCGTTAACTTTAAAGGATGGGGTTCTGTTTGCAAAACCAACCAAATCGTCTTTGCTTAATGCTATTGTAATTCGCATTTGGTTATTGAATTGATATTTTGCTCCCAGCAAAAAGTTGGTTTGGTAGTAGAATGCCCGGTATGCAGATGAAAATATTTGCTCTCCAGTTTCTGAGTACGTTTTAAGACTGCCGTAGTTAATGTAAGGAAGGTAGAAGTGGGCATCAAATCCTCCTATAAGCTGCCATTGTTGGTTAATGTTGTACTTTATTTCAAAGTTTGGTCCTACGTATAAGTTGATATCACTGGTTACCTCTGATTTTTCGGATATGTAAGTTAGATTACGATATTCGTAAAGTATCCCTGTGGATATGCTGTGATTTGCTTTAAGTTTTCCAAATTCAAACAGATTAAGCCAGAGTTTGTAACCCAATGTTGATTTGTGATACGAAAGATGATTGCTGGTTAGCAGCAAATTCTGACCGGTTCCGTTATTGGAGGTTACTCCTGATGGAGCAGTGGCTGTAAGTGATAATGAGTGAACTTTTGTTTCCTGCTTAAAATTGTAACTTATACTTACTGCAATCCCTTGCGCTTGGATAACCGGATATCCCGCCTTTAGTGGGTAACCCATTTTCTGCTGGCTGTATGAGTTATAACTCCATACTTCTGATGAAATAGCGAACCCTTTAGGGGTTAATTCATCAAACCCCTGTGCAAAAAGTTGAGTCGAATTAAAGATGACGTTTAGGAAAAAAACTACGAAAAATTTATACCTGACACTGGGTTGCATAAAAGTTTTGTTTAAAAAACTAATAAGCAGACTTTATGCCAATATTTATAATAGAAAGAATGTCAGGGTTATATGGAACTGTACCTTAATTTAAATTGTTCGGTTACGATATATAAGTGTTCGCAAATGTACACTCTATGTATTGATTTGGTTATTGTTTCGCCTACGTTTGTTTTTTATAAACCACATAATAATTCCAGTTACAGTAATTACTATTCCAAATAATCCAGATAATGGAACAATTAGTATGTAAAAATCTCCAATAAGGAACTTAATTATTCGCCAGGTATGCACCTCTAAAGCTAAATTCCAAAGCGACATGCCACTTTCCTTAATTATCTCTTTTGGCATATCAGGGAAAGTTGAACTTTTTGTGGTAGAGAATGCTCCTTTGTTATAATCGAAGAATATTTTCTCACCATTATTCAACTGAATTCCACCTGATATTGGTGTATTTCCAAAGGGTGAGCGCAAGCCTGCTTCAAGTTCTGCTTCTTTCCCGCTCAGGTAGTTTACTATCTCATTTTTATAAGGATTCCATTTGTATAGCCCGCTAAACGAACCAACGGCAAAGTGCTGGGCACCTTCCTGCCAAAATACGTTTATTCCCATAACGCTAACAGGGGGCTGGAATGGTGCTTTGAATGGTGGTTGGGAGAAGTCTGTAGGTACAAAGTGTATACCGTCTGATGTTGCCAAAAGAAATACCTTTTGCGTTGTATCGTAAACCAATTCGCGGAGCTTATCATACCAAAAATTTTGACTATCCAGTTGGGAGCCTTTTATGGGGTTTACGGTTTTATTTGCTATTGGAATTAGTAATGGCGGGCGAAGAAACATTCCGGTTGATGTTACCACAAGCAGGAGCAGGGCAGCAATAACCCCAACTTTTAAGTGCCACTTGTACGACCAACGGTTTGCCTGCTTTATACGACTCTTAATTCGTAATCCTGATTTTATTCTTCTTAAAAATTTTGGGGCCAAGAAATAGAATAGTCCTGTTAGCGACAATAGAATGGTTGCTATACCAATAATATCAACAATGATTTTACCAAAGGTTCCTAAAATTTTCCCGCTATGTATAAACCATATTGTTTTGAATAGGCTCACCTTTTTTACAGCACCCTTTGGTGCAGAAAGGTGTATTGTAGAAAAACTTTGGTAATTGTCTGAACCATACCCTAATAGAATGTGTGAGCGGCTAACAACCAATAGGCTATCGCCTAGCTCTTCAAGTGCAACAATTCTTTGCTCGGTTATGGGCAAACTGACCTTTTCCCATTCATCAGAATTTAATTTGAACCTGTAGAGACCAAACATGGTTGAGGCAAATATGTCACCAGTATTTGTTTTATGTACGTCAGAAATTTTACGATTATCAATTCCTTTTGGGAAACCCTTATTCAGATTTTTGAAGTAGGTAAAATTCTTGTTGGTAAGCCAAATGCCGATATTTCCATAAATCAGCAACGAATCGTTACCAATATGCTCTGTACCTCTTACAGAGGCGTTGTTCCAATTACTGTACCTGTAATCTTTGGGTAGCCAGTTACGACTAACATCAAAACGGGAGAATGCCCCCCGATGATTCATAATTATGCCCGATAGGGCAAAAAAAATGAAAAAAATGGCTAGAATTACTCCCAGCCATTTATGGGTCTTCTTTAAACTTTTGTAAAGGCGTGTCATAAATCATTTTTGGAACACAGATGACACGGGTTTAGCAGATTAACACAGATTTTATTCATCGATATTTTACTCGTCTGAACGTGAAGAGTGGACGGTCAAGAAAATTAACCTGTCAGCGTAAATCCACTAAATCAGCGTGCTCAGCGTGCAATTTATTAACCTAGTTCTTTATTTAGAATATCCTGAATATCATCCTCACAAGCACCGCATACAGTTCCCGCTTCTGTTTCGTTCTGGATATCCTCAAAGGTTTTGCAGCCTTTCTCTCTTATTGCTTTAATAATCTGGCCGTGTGTAACCTCCATGCAGTTGCAGATAATTTCGTTGTCCATATTTATTAGGTTTTGATGGAACGCAGATCACACAGATTAAAAAGATAAGCGCAGATTTATTTCCTCGATGGTTAACCCTTTTGACCACTTTTAGCGGTTGGACGAGTTATGTTTTCTGCGTAAATCCTTATAATCAGTGTTATCCGTGTTCTATTATTACTCCTTAATCATCGTTAGCAACATCTTGAACCGCTCAGTTGCCTCTACGCTATGTGGAATGTTTGCGGGCATTATGATGGTTTCGCCGGCCACCAAATCGTGACCCTCACCACCAATAACAATGCGGGCTTTCCCTTCAAGTACCTGAACGGTAGCATCAAAAGGAGCGGTATGAGTGCTAAGGCTCTCACCTTTATCAAAGGCAAAAAGGGAGATGTTTCCTGTTGGGCGTTTTAGCACATTTTTACTTACAATTCCGCCAGAAGAGTAATCAACATCCTTAACGTAGCTGAACTTTTTCCCTTTTACAAATTCGTTGGTCATGGTTTTTCAATTTTTAAAGCAAAGGCACGAAGACGCTAAGTTAATTTGTTTGCGCCTTCGTGTCTTCGCGTTTAGATTATTATCCTATCATCATTTTAATATCTTCATCAACGGTATTTATACCGCTAATTCCAAAGTTTTCAATAAGCACGTTAGTCACATTTGGCGAAAGGAATGCTGGAAGCGTTGGACCTAAATGGATATTCTTAACGCCTAGGTGAAGCAGGGCAAGAAGAACAATCACGGCCTTTTGCTCGTACCAAGCAATATTGTAGGCAATGGGTAGCTCGTTAATATCGTTCAGTTCAAACACCTCTTTAAGCTTCATGGCAATAACTGCTAATGAGTAGGAGTCGTTACACTGTCCCGCATCAAGAACGCGTGGAATTCCACCAATATCGCCTAAAGGTAGTTTGTTGTAACGATACTTGGCGCATCCAGCAGTAAGTATTACAGTGTCTTTTGGTAACTTTTCGGCAAACTCGGTATAGTAGTTACGGTCTTTCATTCGTCCATCGCAACCAGCCATAACCACAAATTTGCGAATAGCACCCGACTTAACAGCATCAACAACCTTATCGGCCAAAGCGAATACTTGTGCGTGCGCAAATCCTCCAACTATCTCACCTTTCTCAATCTCAACTGGTGGTTCACAAGTTTTGGCCAGCTCAATAATCTCTGAGAAATCTTTCTGTTTGCCAGGTTTCCGTTCTGGTATGTGCTTGCTACCTGGGTAGCCTGCAGCACCTGTGGTGAATACCCTTTCTTTGTAGCCTGCATCCTTCTTAGGAGGAACAATGCAGTTTGTGGTAAAAAGTATGGGGCCGTTAAATGTTTCGAACTCCTCTTTCTGCTTCCACCAGCTACTACCGTAATTACCAACAAAATGCTTATATTTCTTAAAAGCAGGGTAGTAGTTAGCGGGTAACATCTCGCTGTGGGTGTAAACATCAACACCAGTTCCTTCGGTTTGGGCAAGTAGCTCCTCCATATCCTTTAGGTCGTGGCCGCTTATAAGGATACCGGGCTTATTGCTAACACCAATGTTTACTTTAGTTAACTCTGGGTTACCATAGCTGGATGTATTTGCTTTATCGAGAAGAGCCATGGCGCTTACGCCAAATTTCCCTGTTTCAAGAGTAAGTGCAACCAGCTCGTCAACGCTTACGTTTTTAGTTGTAGCGGCCAAAGCACGTTGCATGAATTCGTATATGGTTACATCTTCATGACCAAGGTTGAAGGCATGCTCGGTGTAAGCTGCCATTCCTTTTACACCATAGGTTATTAGCTCTTTAAGTGAACGGATATCTTCATTTTTCTCGGAAAGTACGCCAACCGATTCTGCTTTAGCTTCATACTCATCGGGTGTTCCTTGCCAGGTGCAACCCTCAAAGCTATCGTCAACTGTTACGCCTTGGTTCTTAGCCTCATCGCGAAGCCTGTTGCGAAGTTCAAGCCCTTGAGTTACACGGTCTGCTATAACCTTCTTATCAAAGTTAGCGTTTGTAATGGTGGTGAACAACCCATCAAAAATAAATTTATTAACGATAGGGTTCTCGTACTTCTTCTGCTCACGCAGGGCAGAGGAGTAAACGCTCATACCTTTAAGAACGAACATTAGCAAATCCATAGTTTTTGCCAGATCGTCTGGCTTTCCGCATACACCTTTAATGGTACATCCTGTACCTTTTGCTGCTTCTTGACATTGAAAACAAAACATGCTCATAGTTGTAGTTTTTTTAAGTTAGTAAGTGAAAGTGATTGATTGTGTTATTAATTGTCAGTTATCAGTTATCGGTTGTCGTTAGAACCGACTACCGACTACCGATTACCGTTCTATACCCAGCTATTCTCCATTATCTCTCCTTGTATTCCAACGGTTATAAGTTTTATTGGAACTTTTCGTGATGCGTTCTCCATTGCCATTTTAGCCATTTGGAGCAAGCCGCCGCAGCAGGGAACCTCCATTTTCATAACAGTTATGGTATCAACCTGTGCATTGTCAATAAGGGCCGTTAGTTTCTCTATGTAAACCTCCTTGTTTGAGTCGAGTTTTGGACAAGCAATGGCAAGGGTTTTCCCTTTAAGGTAATCGCTATGGAAGTTTCCCAGCGAGAAGGCTACACAGTCGGCAGCAAGCAGTAGGTTTGAACCCTGAAACTGTCCAGAGTTTGGATTTATTAAATGGAGTTGAACGGGCCATTGTGTTAG
>JAWLEY010000055.1:8460-13692 GCA_041685855.1 Perlabentimonas sp.
TTCATATTTATAGTGTTTTATTTGTTCCCGTTTTTATTTGAAATCATTTTTCTGATTTCACACTACAAACATACAGCAAGGACAAAGGAAAGAATGTAACAAATGTTACAACTACTAAATATTATTACAATATTGGAGAATTGTATAATAAAAAAGGGGCACTTAAGCCCCTTTTTTTAATATGAAAATGATTTTTTATTCTTCTTCTTGAACATCTACAGCAAGCTGTCCGTAAATATTTGCTTTAAAGCCCAGCATGATTGGAGCAATTAGTATTAAACCAATTAAAACAAGTACCGACCATATTTTTGACAAGATAAACAGTACAACCATAATACCAATACCCAGTACAAGTTGCGCTAAGAAGATTGTTAACTTATTACCATAAGTTAGTTTATTGCTTAATTTAAGAGCATCTGCTGCGCCTTTGCCTTTATCAACAACTAGTAAGGTTGAAAGACTATAAGCAATACCAAGTACAATGGCAGGGACTATTAAAAACATTGCTGCTGGGAAAAGGATTATTGACCTTAGCCCCGTTACAAGGAAAAATTCTCCCATGTACCTAAAATACTTCTTGTCAAAAATCTCTAGCGGACTAATTACTTTTCCCTTACTAAGTGCTGCAGGGATTGTTACTATCGCAATAGTGGTACCTACGTTAACGTAAGGAATCCAAATTGTAAGACCCCAAAGAACAATGCAGCCAACTAGCGATGGCAGATTTTTTAGACCAATTGTAAATGTGTTAGAAAGCAATTGCCCAAATTCAAGTTTCTTTTCCATAATAATAAAGTTTTAGGTTTGAGTTGTAATATTCAAATGTATGAAAAAAAAATTTAATTATTTTTTGTGTTTGCAACATTTTACTAACTTTTTTGAAAAAAATGCTTGTAAAATGATACTTTATAAAAAGAGAGTTTGTCAGTAAAACATGTTACTCCCTATGTGATAGGCAACAACCCTAATTTGAACTAAAAATTGCAACCTCCTTCTCTCCATTCTCCTTTGCATAGGCTCTAAACATACCAGCAGTATTGAATGTGAGGTGAACATTGCCTTGATTATCAACTGCTATAACACCACCATTTCCGCCAGCATCTACAAGTTTTTTTAGGATAACCTCATCGGCAGCTTGGGTAAGTGAAAACTTTTTGTATTCCATTAATGCCGATATGTCGTAGGCAACGGAGTAACGGATAAAGAATTCGCCATGACCAGTTGCCGAAACAGCACAAGTATTGTTGTTTGCGTAGGTTCCTGCACCAATTATAGGTACATCGCCAACCCTGCCGTAGCGTTTGTTTGTCATTCCACCTGTAGATGTTGCAGCTGCCAGGTTACCATTCTTATCCAGAGCAACGCAACCAACCGTTCCCATTTTTTTATCACGGTCAAGGGCTTTCTGAAGCGATTCCCATCTTTCATCGGTATAAAAATATGAGCTATCAATAATTTCTGCTCCGTTCTGTGAGGCAAAAAGTGAGGCCCCTTTGCCAACCATTAGTACGTGAGGCGACTTTTCCATTACCAATCGGGCGGTAGATATTGGATTCTTTATATCGCCAACTCCAGCAATGGCACCGGCATTCAGATTGCTGCCATCCATTATGGCGGCATCCAGCTCATTTCGTCCATTGTTTGTAAAAACTGCTCCTTTGCCTGCGTTAAATTGTGGGCAATCTTCCAGATGTCTTACAACCTGCTCAACTGCATCGAGGCTAGAACCTCCATTCTTTAAAATATTTATTCCAATTTCTAGTGCATCGGAAAGCCCCTTTTCATAGTTTTCAATATCAATATCCTTAAAATCTTCTGCTTTCATATTTCCTGCTCCGCCATGTAGGGCAATTGACCATGTATTGGTTACTTCTGATTTATTATCAGTACAAGATGAAAAAATCAGCATTGTTGAAATAAATGCGGCTAATCCGAGGGTAAATCTCATAATATGGTTATTTTTAATTGTATTGTATTAAAATGGGAAATCATCCATGTCTGATTCCTGCGAAGAATTATCTGTTTCTTCGGGAAGCTCAGCAACCTGATGATTATGATTGCCGTTTACGTAAATTGCCTTATATGGCTCAGTTGGACAAGCGTATTCACAGGCACCACATCCAATGCAAATCTCGTCGTTTACCTCGGGCAGTAGTAGTCCCTTCCAAGGTACCATGTACACTGCTTTGGTGGGGCAATGCTCTGAGCAGGCACCACACTCTGTTCTGTCGGTACGTACAATGCAGTTTGCCGGATGAAACTTGGCTTTGCCAATTTGGGCTCGTTTCTTTGTTTCGAGTTGTAATGGCCTAATTGCCCCTGTGGGGCAAATCTCTCCGCAAAGTGTACATTCAAAATTGCAGAAACCTGTATGAAAATCCATGTGTGGTTGCATAATGCCAAAGAATCCCCATTCACTAACGGAGGGTTGTATAACCTGAGTGGGACAGGCAGATATGCATAGATGACAGGCCGTACAGGTATTTAGAAATTCTTTTAAACTATAAGACCCTGGTGGGCTTGCAGAGCTGGTTCGGCTGTTTGGTCTTTTCCCCGATGCAGAATCTTCACTAACAAGCTCATCCGTTTTATCTATACTATCTTGGGGATTGTTTCCTAAAGCATATGATTTTATTGTTTTCCCTAGCAGTGTTGTTCCGGCAACTAATCCAGTAAATGCTGTAATAAAACCTCTACGTGAAGTGTTCTCAATAGTTTTATTACTGTCTTTGTGCCTTTTCCCTAATGAGAACTGATGCCCTATACTATTGTCTTTACAGCTATCAATACAATTATAGCAGGCAACACACCGAGAGAAGTCTACCTCTTTTGTTTTGATATTTATACAGGATGCTTTGCAATTTCTAACGCATCTGTTGCATGCTGTGCAGGAGTTATCGTCAATTTTAATTTTAAAAATGGAGTACCTGGCTGCAAGGCTAAGTACAGCACCTACGGGGCATAGAGTATTGCAAAACAGTCTGCCCCAACGCCAAGCAACTATGATTAATCCAGCGGTTAGTGTACTGGTTAAGGCTATTATTTGCCAGGGCATCTCTTTAAACTCCACATGATGTAGTGAGTAGTTGTTGAAGTAACCAAAAATTGCTACTAAAGCATTATTACCAGCATAGTAGGCTGGGCGTACTAAATTAGAAAAAATTCGTCCAGCAAAGCTGTATGGGTCCAGCAAGTTGAGTAGGAAGAGTGAGCCCGCTAGAGCTGTTATTACTACAACTGCAAGAGTGGCGTATCGAAAAATATTCCATGGGTTTAAAAACTTGTATCTGGCCTTTTTCCTTCGGATTCGAGCAATAATATCTTGAAAAATGCCAAGCGGACAAAGCATTGAGCAGTAAACTCTACCGAATAGCAGGGTGAGAATAATTACAAGAATAAAACCGGTAGCAAGCAACCCACCAACCTTTATGAATTTTAAAAGAGACGGAGTGAACTGAAAGTAGAGCAATCCATTTATGAAGCGTGGTGGGAGCGTTTCTGAGAAATCAATAAATAGAAAAAGAAAAAGCAACCCAAAAATAGTGGCTATTACTATTCTAAGCCAACGTAACGATAAAAGTTTTGACATAGTTATGCTTTTTATACCCTGATTCGTTCAATGTTAAGCTCTTCAAGATTCATGTTACCCACGCCCATCTCATGTGCAATTTTTATATGGGGAATATCTGCAGGTTCTGAACCGAAAATTTTTGTTGCAGCAGCATCAGCAGCCACCATATCTTCAGAAATTATAAGTGAATTTCTCATAACAATATCAGCTTGGCTAACCCCACGCGGGCCATTCTTAGTCATAACCCGGTATGCGTCAATTATATTTAAATCGGGTTTGCGCCATGTGGCAAAATCGGCAATGCATTGGTGCAGGTCGTTACGATGCCACCAGCGTCTGTCCCACACAATGCCCATTAGGTTTTTCATGGCAATGGTGACTTTTGCCGAGCTGTGATGCTTTAAAACGGGCACATTAATAAACACGTCGGAGTCTAGTATAAGCTCATGGACTTTAGCGTCTTTCAGCCTTTTTCCATTAGGAACGCTTACGGGTTTATAGTAGTTCTCTGTATTGCCAGGCCTTACTTTGCCGCCTGCTTTTTTAACCGCCTGCTCAATGCCACTATTTTCGTAGCACCTGTTCCATGTATCGCAGGTATTGTCAAAAACGTAAACATCTTTTGCTCCTGCCTCAAAGCAACTTTCAACAATTCTTTCAATGAGGTCAGGGTTTGTGTTTGCGCCTAACTCAGGGGAGGTATCCCACCCAATATTTGGTTTTACAACCACCGTTTGTCCTTTCTTAACGTATTTGCCCATTCCGCCAAAGGCAGCAATTGCTTTGTCGAACATCTCTTTTGGACTGCCCCCCATAACTGCAACCAGATCAAATGGTTTAGCTGGGTTGGAGCTTGATGCATTTGCAAGATTCCCCATGCCGGCAAGTTTTAATGCGCTGCCTGCAAGTATCCCTGCACCAAATCCTTTCTTTAAAAAATCTCTCCGCTTCATATTGTTATTATTTGATGGGGTTTATACTTTCGATGTTAAACCTATATGTTCGTTTAAACAATTATGTGTAGAATCATCCAATAAATATACAAAAATTTGGTAGAATAACATATCTTTGCTTTTGAAGGTTAATAGTTTTAAACTTATTAAACTTTACTGTATCATAGTTATGTAACTAAAAATTAGGAGCAATGAATACAATTCAGCTAACTTCAAAAAGAACAATAGGTTTCGCTATTTTTGATATTTTGGCCTTAGCATTTATATACTTTGTGCCTACAATATCGCACATGCTCAGTTTTCCGCTGTACTTAATTGAGCCAATGCGTATTGCGCTTATTTTGGCGCTAGTTCATACTACCAAAAGGAATGCGTATATCATTGCACTTACTTTACCAATTTTCAGCTATTTAGTTTCTGCGCATCCGGTGTTTTATAAGATGATGTTAATCTCAGGTGAGTTGGTGTTAAACGTTTGGCTATTCTACTTTATTCTTAGTAAAACTAAGAGTGCTTTTGCTTCAATATTAAGTTCTATTGTTCTTAGTAAGGCAGTTTACTACTTGGCTAAGTTTATTGTAATTGCCTTAATTTTTAAGACAGGAGAAAGCCTTATTGCAACTTCAATATATATTCAGGTTGCAACAACTATTGTGTTTAGCGTTTACCTTGGGTTAATGTACAAAGGCAAATAGTTTGTGAAATGGG
>JAWLEY010000056.1:0-13473 GCA_041685855.1 Perlabentimonas sp.
AAAACTGCAGTTGGTGAACAATTTATGGACTTCACCCAGCCAGATCCTGATGGTAACATGGTTACTTTTTCAGATTACACCGGAGAGAACTATGTTCTTATTGATTTTTGGGCAGGATGGTGCACACCTTGCCGTCGCGAGAACCCACATCTTGTTGAACTTTATAATGATTTTAACGACAAGGGCTTCGATATCTTTGGTGTATCTCTCGATCGTACAGAAAAAGAATGGCTTGAAGCAATTGAGGCCGATGGTTTAACCTGGACTCAGGTATCAGATATCAGCGGCTGGGAGAATGAAGTTGCTAAGATGTACGGAGTACAATCAATACCGGCAAATCTGCTAATATCTCCTGAAGGGAAAATTGTAGCAAAGAACCTAAGATCTGTCGAAATACGTGAGAAACTTAATGAACTCTTAAAGTAATCAGGTTTCATTACTAGCACACCCAAAGAGGGCGTCTCAACAGTTGAGACGCCCTCTTTTTCTTTATGATATTGTGGATTAAAGCCTGAAAAACAAATGCCTATAATCATAAACTACAATTCGGCAAATAGTTCAACGGCCTTCTTAATTGCTGCCTCAATCCCATTAACATCTTTACCTCCTGCTGTAGCATAGTATGGCTGTCCACCACCTCCACCTTTCATGGCTTTTGCAGCCTCACGAATAATAGTTGATGCATTGGCCTTTTTACTCTCAACCAACGAGTCGGAAATCATTATTGTAAGCAAAGGTTTTCCTGAAATCTCAGCACCAACAACCAGGAAAAGATTGTCGATTTCGCTTCTTAGCTGATAAGCTAAATCCTTTATTGCATCGGGGCTATCAAGGTTAACTTTTTGTGAGATAACGGTTGCATTACTAACTTTAACCGAGCTAGATTTCAACTCTGATTTTACCTGTTTAACCTTTTCTTTAGTAAAACCTTCAATCTGCTTATGAAGGTTACTATTTTCATTTAAAAGTTTATCTACTGCCTGATGAATGTTGGCTGGATTTCCCAACACACTTTTAAGCTCTTTAATTGCATCAACCTGTTGGTAAAGAAAATCCTCAGCCTTACCTGCTGTAATAGCCTCAATTCTTCTAATACCAGCGGAGATAGCGGATTCGCTAACAATCTTAAACAGACCAATATCACCCGTTCGCATGGCGTGTGTTCCACCACAAAGTTCAATGGAATCGCCAAAACGTATAACCCTGACAGTATCAGCATACTTTTCTCCAAACAGGGCAATTGCACCCATTTGTTTAGCTTCATCCATTGGCACATGACGATGCTCATCTACCAGGGTATTGTCCCTGATGGCGGCATTTACTATTTTCTCCACTTCTCTTATCTCCTCATCTGTCATTTTCTGAAAATGAGCAAAATCAAACCTTAAATAATCAGGGTGAACCAATGACCCTTTCTGCTCTACATGGTTACCAAGAACTTTTCTTAAAGCATGATGCAACAAGTGTGTTGCGGTATGGTTATTGGCAGTATTTACTCGTTTCTCATAATCAACCTCAGCTGTAAATGTTTGTTCCGGGTTAGCTGGCAACTTGTTAACCAAATGAATTACAAGGTTGTTCTCCTTAAAGGTATTGAGTACTCTAATCGTTTCGTTCTCATTAAATATTCTCCCCATATCTCCAACCTGTCCACCGGCCTCAGCGTAAAAGGGGGTTTTATTGAAAACAAGGTGAAATTTATCCTTCCCTTTCTGTTTTACCGTTCTGTATCTTACTACAGAAATATCAGCAGTCAATTTATCATACCCAACAAACTCAGTTTCATTTACGGGAGCTAATTCAACCCAATCATGCGTTTCAACGGTTGCGGCATTTCTCGACCTATCTTTCTGCTGCTTCATCTCCCTGTCAAAATCCTCTTTACTCACAGTTAAGCCATTCTCTCTAAGTATCAACTGGGTTAAATCGAGGGGAAAACCGTAGGTATCGTAAAGGGTAAAAGCATCCTTCCCTGTAATCTCACTCTTCCCTTTCTCCTTGGTCTGACTCATAATGTTGTCGAGCAAACGAATGCCGGTATCCAATGTACGTAGGAAAGTTTGCTCCTCCTCAAAAATCACCTTTTTAATTAGTTTTTGCTGTGCTGGCAATTCTGGGAACGATGGTCCCATCTGCTCTGCAAGAACAGGCACCAACTTATTAATAAAGGGCTCCTGAAAATTTAAGAAAGTATAGCCATACCTAACAGCACGCCTAAGAATACGGCGTATAACGTAACCCGCCTTAGCGTTAGATGGTAGCTGACCATCAGCTATTGAGAATGCCACAGCCCTTAAATGGTCAGCTACAACACGCATTGCAATGTCCTGCTGCTCATCCTTTCCATACTCAACACCACATAGCTTCCCCAATTCCTGAATAAGTGGCTGAAAAACATCCGTATCATAGTTACTCTGCTTTCCCTGTAGAGCCATACAAAGTCGTTCAAAACCCATCCCCGTATCAACATGCTTAGCCGGAAGAGAAACTAATTCGCCGGATGATTTACGGTTAAATTGAATAAAAACCAGATTCCAAATTTCAATCACCTGCGGATGGTCGGCATTCACCAGTTCTGCTCCTGATTTTATTGCTTTTTCTTCTGGCGACCTAAGGTCGATATGAACCTCAGAGCAGGGGCCACAAGGGCCAACATCTCCCATTTCCCAAAAGTTATCCTTTTTTGAGCCCATTAGCACCCTGTCCTCCGGAAGATGATTTTTCCAAAACCCAAAGGCTTCAGCATCCATATCTAATCCTTCGCTGGGACTGCCTTCAAAAACGGTTGCGTAAATGTTTTCTGGTTCTAACCTTAAAACATCAATCAGAAACTCCCAGGCCCAGTCAATAGCTTCTTTCTTAAAATAATCGCCAAAGGACCAATTCCCGAGCATCTCAAACATTGTATGGTGATAAGTATCATGCCCAACCTCATCAAGATCGTTATGTTTTCCAGAAACCCTTAAGCACTTCTGAGAATTTGCAACCCGAGGATACTTGGGCTTGATATTTCCTAGAAAAATATCTTTAAACTGGTTCATTCCTGCATTGGTAAACATAAGGGTAGGATCATCCTTAACAACCATGGGTGCAGAGGGTACTATATTATGATTTTTACTAATAAAAAAATCTAAAAAAGCCTTACGAATTTCACTTGACGTCATATTATGCTGATATTAATATAGTTAAACCAAATCAATTAATCTGTTAGTAATATTTTTTTATTAAAAAAACTTTGCAAAAATAAATATTTACATTAGATTTGTCGCTGTTAGTCAATTTAGAAAGTTTTTAAATTAAGACTGCTGCTAATCATTATGGCAAAAACCAAATTCAAATTTAATCCAAATACGCTATCGTTTGAACCAATTCAAACGCCTTTCAGTAAAAAGATAGCAAATGTAATTATTCAATTTGTATTAAGCCTAGCTATTGCAGTAATTGTTTTCTTCACTTTTACCTATTTTTTTCAAACCCCTAAAGAAAAAATTCTTAGAAGAGAGAACTCCGAATTAGCATTAAAGTTTGAATTATTTACTAAAATGCTTGATGAATCGGATCACCTTCTTACAGAAATTCATCAACGTGACAACCATATCTACCGATCAATTTTTGAAGCCGACACAATTCCTATCTCCCTTAAAACTGGCGGTATGGGCGGAGAAAACCAGTACCAAGAGTTAGAAGGTTTCTTAAACTCCGATTTATTAATTGAAACGGCAACAAAGTTAGATAAATTAGCCTGGAAAACTTACGCACAATCCAAATCTTTTGACGAAGTAATAGGTTTAGCTAAGAACAAAGAGCAGATGATTCAAAGTGTTCCTGCTATTCAACCAATATCTGTTAAAGACCTAGGTCGTGTATCAAATTACTTTGGCCCCAGAAACGATCCTTTCACCAATGAGCGCAGGTTTCATCATGGTATCGATTTTGTAGGTCCTAAGGGTGCTCCAGTTTATGCAACAGGTAAAGGCAAAGTAACCAGGGCCGAGTATTCATTCTTTGGCTATGGAAACTTTGTGGAAGTTGATCATGGTTTTGGATACAAAACCCGCTATGCACACCTAAATAAGGTAACAGTATCAAAAGGAGATTACGTTAGCCGTGGACAAACAGTTGGAACGTTAGGTAATTCTGGCAGAAGTACAGGACCTCACTTACATTACGAGGTAATTCTTCGAAATAAAACGGTAAACCCTATTAACTATTTTAATGAGATGTCTCCTGATGAATACGAATTAATGGTTAGTAAGGTAGGAACTAAAGACACTGATAATTAACTAGGTTTATAATCTACTCAGCATTACTATTTCTTATCATTTTTGTGAAATTTAAATTTCTTTTTTAATATCTTTACTGCATAATCCTAACTACACAGCAAGTAAGAGTCATGCCAAAGCACAAGTACAAATTTAACCCCCAAACCTTATCCTTTATTAAAGAGCAAAGCTCTTTATCAAAAAAATTCTGGAAAGGTTTCAACTATGTTCTTGGTAGCATTGTGGTATCGGTTATTTATTACATAATCTTCTCAACTTTTTTCGACACGCCTCAGGAGCGAGGCCTAAGACGAGAAAATGAGGAGTTGATGGTTAAGTATGAACTTTTCAACAAGAAATTTGATAAAATTTCAGCCGTACTGGAAGATATTCAAGAAAGAGACGATAATATCTACAGAACCATTTTTGAAGCAGAACCTATCCCTAGTACTGTCAGGCAAGCTGGTATAGGTGGAGTTGACAAGTACTCGGAATTGGAGGAACTCACAAATGCAGAGATCGTTTTAAAAACAGCAAAACGTATAGACGATCTTTCAAAGCAGATTTACATCCAATCAAAATCATTCGATGAAGTAATAGAGATGGCTAAACGCAAGGAAGAGATGATTGCTAGCATTCCAGCGATACAGCCCGTTTCAAATAAAAATTTACGCAGAGTAGCCTCACCTTTTGGCGTAAGAATGCACCCCTTTTACAAAGTACTAAAAATGCATACGGGAATGGACTTTACCGCTCCAACCGGAACCGAGATATATGCCACTGGCGATGGGGTTGTTTCTGATGTTATCAGCTCGTCCAGAGGATATGGTAATACCGTAATTATTGATCATGGCTTTAACTATAAAACGCTGTATGCTCACATGAGTAAAACTCTGGCCAGGCCTGGGCAAAAAGTTCGTAGGGGCGATGTAATTGGTCTTGTTGGGAATACAGGTATGAGCATGGCCCCCCACCTACATTACGAGGTTAGAAAAAATGACGAGCCAATCAATCCAATTAATTACTATTTCAATGATCTTACACCCGATGAATACGACAAAATTATTGAATTAGCATCGCAAAGCGGTCAATCTCTCGATTAAATACTATTAACCAAACATAACATACTTGCTCAAAAAAATAATTCGTTTTATACATCATCAAATTTAGGACTGATTGGTTTATATTCTGATTAAAAGTGAAATTGCCCGAAGGTAAAGATCATAAAAAGAACAATTCTTGAGGAAGTATTAAGATAAAAAGATATTACATTTTTATAATATAAACTGTGGGAATATGCCCTATAAAGAGAAAAAGGTAGAGAAGCTTTACTACACTATTGGCGAAGTAGCCAATATGTTTGGGGTTAACACGTCACTTATTCGTTTCTGGGAAAAGAACTTTGATATAATTAAACCCAAAAAGAACAAAAAAGGGAATAGGCTTTTCACAAAGAAAGACATCGAGAATTTTAAGCTAATCTACCATTTAGTTAAGGAGCAAAGACTTACTCTCGAAGGGGCAAGAAAAAAACTATCTGAAAACAAGGAGGACACCATTAACAATTTCGAAGCCATTGAATCTCTTAAACGCATTAAGGAGATGCTAATAGAGGTGAAAGAAATGCTATAAACAATTTTCATATGACCGTAAGAGACGTTGCCGAAGTTATTGAAGAGTTTGCACCAATTGGTTATAAAGAAGATTATGACAACGTTGGGTTACAGGTTGGCTCACCTTCAACCCCCGTTAACGGAATACTCTTAGCACTTGATGTAACCCCCGAAGTAATTGATAATGCCCTAGCAAATGATGCTAATATGATTGTTGCTCATCACCCAGTAATATTTAAGGGCTTAAAAAAAATCACTGGAAGTAACTATACAGAAAGGACAATAATTAAAGCCATAAAACACGGTATCTCCATTTACTGTGCCCACACAAATATTGACAGCGTTTGGAACGGGGTAAGCATGAGCATGGCAAGAAAGATGGGGCTAAAAAATATCCGTGTTTTACAGCCTGCAAATGAGCAACTTGTAAAACTTGTAACTTTTGTTCCACACGAGAATGCTAACGAGGTTCGCCAGTCAATGTTTAGTGCTGGGGCAGGAAATATTGGAGAGTACGATCAATGCTCATACAATATTCAAGGTACAGGAACATTCCGTGCTGGAGCAGGAACCAATCCGCACGTTGGCGATATTGGGAAACAACATCAAGAGCAGGAAACGCGCGTTGAAGTGATTGTTCCCAAACCAATTCTAGCTAAAGTAATTGTTGCAATGAATAATGCACACCCATACGAGGAAGTTGCGTATGACATTATCCCCTTACTAAACTCGAACCCAAGAGCAGGACTTGGACTAATAGGCGATATGCCAAAAACTATTAAAGAGCCAGACTTCCTTAAAAGGGTGAAGAACTCTTTTAATTTAAAATGCATTCGCCACTCCCCCCTCACAGAAAATAGTGTGAAAAGAGTAGCCCTTTGCGGTGGAAGCGGCGCCAGCCTAATATCAAAAGCCATTTCGCTGGGTGCCAACGCTTTCATTACTGCAGACATTAAATATCACCAGTTTTTTGATGCCGACAACAAGATTTTAATAGCAGATATTGGGCATTACGAAAGCGAACATTACACCATTGACATTTTTTATGAATTACTTACAAAAAAATTTCCTAATTTTGCAGTCCTAAAAACAAATGTGGAAACCAATCCAGTAAACTATTTATTATAAGGTATGGTAGCAGAAAAAAGCAAAACAGCAGAGGTGAGCGAGATGCCCGTTGAAGAGAAACTTCGAATCCTTTTCGAACTTCAGCAAATTGATTCAAAGGTAGACCAGATAAAAACCCTAAGAGGTGAACTCCCCCTTGAAGTTCAGGATTTAGAGGATGAAATAGCTGGGTTAGACACCCGTATCTCAAACTTTAAAACCGAGGTGGAGAATCTGAACCAGCAGATAAGCAATAAGAAGGAGGAGATTAAAAAAGCCGAGGGTCTTATTGTTAAATATGACGAACAACAGAAGAATGTTAGAAACAACAGGGAGTACGACTCACTTTCGAAGGAGATAGAATACCAAACTCTTGAAATTGAACTTTGCGAGAAAAGGATTAAGGAGTACACCCAGCAAGCGAAGGACAAGAAGGAGCTTATTGACGAAGCAGAGAAGCTGCATAAAGATAGAACCAGCGACCTTCAAAACAAAAAAAATGAGCTTGATAACATTGTTAAGGAGACCCAAAAAGAGGAAGAGGAACTTAACAAAAAGTCTGAAGCTTATCAGGAAATAATTGAGCCTAGGCTCCTTACTGCTTATAAAAGAATTAGGGACAATGCTCGCAACGGGCTAGCCGTTGTAACCGTAAATCGTGATGCTTGCGGTGGATGTTTTAATAAAATCCCACCTCAACGCCAGCTTGACATTAAGGTACGCCGAAAAATTATTGTTTGCGAGTACTGTGGTAGAATATTGGTTGACAGCGCTTTTTCCGAAGAAGACGAATAGCTTATTGAGCAGTATTAAGAAACATAGGTACAAAAAAAGGGGTGAAATTTACCCCTTTTTTGTATTTATCATATTACAATAACTACCAGCTGCCTCCGGCTCCTCCTCCACCAAAGGAGCCTCCACCTCCACCAGAGAATCCGCCAAACGAACCTCCTCCAGAACTGAAACTACCAAATCCGCCGCTACTTCGTCCACCAGACATCATACCCAAGGCAATAAGGAACGGTATATTATGACCAATTGAGCGCCCCTTTGTTCTGTTAACATTAAAGAGCACAACAAAAATTAAAGTTAGAAAGATTATTATAGGAAACACTATAAAAAAACTTCCCTGACTACTATACTCATCAGCAGAATACTTGCCCGATGCCAGCTCCATCATTGTGGATGTAGCCTTATCGAATCCAGCATAAAAATCATTGTTCCTAAACCTTGGAAGCAACTCTCTTTCCAATACGCGTTTGGCTATTGCATCAGGAATAACATCCTCTAAACCATAACCCGTAGCAATAAATGCTTCGCCACGCTGATTCCGAACTCCTGGCCTTACAAGTATTATCGCGCCATTATCCTTCCCTTCCTGGCCAACGCCCCACTTCTCTCCTACTCGAACTGTAAAATCGGAAATGGCATATCCCTGTAAATCATTAACCGTTATAACGTATATCTGCGTTGATGTGGTATCGTGATAGTTCCTAAGCTTCTGCTCAAGTAAACCCTCTTCCTGCTGCGAGAGCAGATTGGCAAAATCATTAACCAAACGGGGTGGTTGCATTGGCGAGGGCAAATCCTGTGCAGCTAAACTGCCTATAGCCATAAAAAAGGCTACTATAAGTCCGTTAATTCTATTTTTCATAATATCCTCCTATTTTCCAAATGAAATATCATCTGAGAGTTCATTTACATCATCAGACTGATAAGGGAAATGCTCTTTTAACTTTTCCCCAGCCTGCTCAATACCCTTAACAAGTCCCAGGGTTAAATTATCCTTGGCAAATTGCTCAACCATAACCTCTTTTACCGAATCCCAAAAATTATCGGGCACTACAGCATTAATGCCTGCATCGCCTAAAACTGCAAACTGCTTATCTTTTAAAGCGAGGTAAAACAAAACGCCATTCCGCAGCTCTGTTTCATGCATTTTTAACGTGGCAAAAACATCGGCTGCTCTATCGAGCACATTGCCCTTGCATTTATTCTCAATATGCACCCTTATCTCACCTGATGTATTGAGTTCAGCCTCCTTTATGGCCTTAACAATAAATTTTTTCTGTGCTTGTGTAAACTGATCTTGCGCCATAATATCAACTATTTATTAGTATGTCGAAAAATGTCAATAATCTTACTTTGATTATAAAATTCAGCATGCCATCTAAAACTCAACCTCAGGCACTTCGCTGGCCCCCTGGTCAGCTTCGAAATATGCTTTTTTCTCAAAATCAAACCAACTTGCATATATTACCCTTGGGAACGAACGTATATATGAATTATACGATTGCACCATTTCGTTAAACTTCCTTCGCTCAACGGCAATCCTGTTCTCGGTGCCCTCCAACTGTGCTTGCAATTCAAGAAAATTCTGATTCGCCTTCAACTCCGGATAACGCTCAACAGTAACAAGCAAACGAGACAGTGCTCCACTAAGTTCACCCTGAGCCTTTTGAAATTGCTGAATATTAGCCTCGTTAAGGTTTGTAGGGTCAACAGTTACCTGGGTAGCTTTTGCTCTCGCTTCAATTACCTGCGTAAGGGTCTGCTGCTCAAAATCGGCATATCCTTTAACAGTGTTCACCAGATTAGGGATTAGGTCCATACGGCGCTGGTATACATTCTCTACATTTGACCATTGGGCTGCCACACTCTCTTCTAGCGAAACCATGCGATTATAACCGCAACTGCTAAATAGTGGCACTATCATCACTAAAGCCAAAAGGTATAGAATCGTTTTTCTTCTCATAATTGTAATGATTAATATTTAGGTAAAAGTACAAAAATTATCAGGGAATATACAACAAAAAGCATGCTAGTGAAATGCTCGGTAAAGACACAAATCACCTTAAAAAATTGTAACTTTACAGCTCGATAAAAATAAAACTCAAAACATATGACCACACAAGAATTTCAGAACCTTATTTTACAGGGCATTCCAGATGAGTTGCCTGCTCAAAAAAGTTGGGATGATTCAGTAAACCACGCCCCAAAACGTAAGCAAATTTTAACACAATTTGAGAAAAAGTTAGCAATTAAAAATGCTTTAAGGTATTTCCCTGAAAAACATCATGCCGTTTTGGCAGAGGAGTTTGCCAAAGAGCTCAATACATTCGGAAGAATTTACATGTACCGCTTCCGTCCTGACTATAAAATATCCGCCAGAAGTATCAACGATTTTCCTCATAAGTCAGTTCAGGCTGCGTCCATAATGCTCATGTTAAGTAATAATCTTGATTATGCCGTGGCGCAGCATCCACACGAACTAATAACTTATGGCGGTAATGGTGCCGTATTTCAAAACTGGGCTCAATACTTGCTCACTATGAAATACCTTGCCGAGATGACTGACGAACAGACCCTAGTGCTGTATTCAGGTCACCCAATGGGACTTTTCCCTTCGCACAAGGATGCTCCCCGTGTAATAGTAACCAACGGGATGATGATTCCAAACTACAGCAACAAGGATGACTGGGAGAAATTTAATGCTTTGGGCGTAACCCAGTACGGACAGATGACAGCAGGCTCGTTCATGTATATAGGACCTCAAGGTATTGTGCATGGCACAACCATCACTGTTATGAATGCTGGACGGAAAAGACTTAAACCCGGCGAAAAAGGTTTAGGGGGAAAACTTTTTGTTTCGTCAGGGCTTGGAGGCATGTCTGGTGCTCAGCCTAAAGCTGGTGTTATAGCCGGAGTTGTGAGCGTAATTGCAGAAATTAACCCCAAGGCAACACAAGTACGCCACAGCCAGGGATGGGTTGATGAGGTTTACGAAGACCTTGACAAGCTAATTCCCCGAATAAAAGAAGCGATGGAGAAAAAAGAGGCCGTATCCATTGCCTATAAGGGAAATATTGTTGATTTGTGGGAAAGGCTAGCTAAAGATAAAGTTGCTGTTGACCTTGGTAGCGACCAAACATCGCTGCATAATCCATTTGCTGGTGGATACTACCCTGCCGGCCTTAGCTTCACAGAGGCTAATGAACTTATGGCTAATAACCCTGAAGAGTTTAAAGAGAAGGTACACGAAAGTCTTCGCCGTCACGTGAGAGCTATTAATACGCTAACTGAAAACGGCATGTACTTTTTCGACTACGGCAATGCATTCTTACTAGAGGCCAGCCGTGCCGATGCCGAAATTATGAATAGCGACGGTAATTTCCGGTACCCATCGTACGTTCAGGATATTATGGGACCAATGTTTTTCGATTACGGCTTTGGGCCATTCCGCTGGGTTTGTACATCGTCAGACCCAAAAGATTTGGAAAAAACTGACCGCATTGCCCAGCAAGTGCTTGAAGAAATTGCTAAGAACGCCCCGAACGAAATTACGGGCCAACTTGAAGACAATATCCACTGGATAAAAGAAGCCGGTAAAAACAAGATGGTTGTTGGCTCGCAGGCTCGAATTCTCTATGCCGATAGTGAGGGCAGAATAAAAATTGCTGAAGCATTCAACAAGGCAATACGCGACGGAGAAATATCTGCACCAATTGTACTGGGACGTGATCATCATGATGTGTCTGGTACCGATTCGCCTTACCGTGAAACATCAAATATTTATGATGGTTCCAGCTTTACGGCAGATATGGCCATTCAAAATGTTATTGGCGACTCGTTCCGGGGAGCAACCTGGGTTTCAATCCACAATGGAGGTGGCGTTGGCTGGGGCGAAGTAATAAACGGTGGCTTTGGTATGACACTTGATGGTTCCGAAGATGCAGACCGCAGGCTGCGCTCCATGCTCCTTTGGGATGTAAATAACGGAATTGCCAGGCGTAGTTGGGCCCGAAACGAGGAGGCAATATTTGCCATTAAGCGTGAAATGGAGAGAACTCCTAGCCTTAAGGTAACAATTCCTAATATTGCCAGCGACGAATTAATTGACAAGTTTATAAAGTAACCTACAATTTAACATTAAATACTAGGGTTATGAAAAACACATGTAGCTTCGGAATCATCCTTGTCACATTCTTGCTTTTTGCATCTGCATCGTGCGACAAACAAGAGAATTACCCGGAAAACTCAATTCTTGGCACATGGAGATGCCTTGAGGAAGTCAGCATGCATGGCAGCAGGCAATACAATGTTGGTATTGATTATCAGAGTGAAGATTCAACAACTATTGTTATATACAATTTTTATAACCTTGGGTTTAATGTTGAAACTTACGCAACTGTTCAAGATACCCTTATTACCATAATTGGCACCGATTCTTTTGATGCCAACATATCGGGAACCGGGCATGTAAAAAGAGACTTTAGCGCCATATTTTGGGAGTTTGCATACTCAGGAAACAGCTACGACCCACAGGTGGAAGCTGTATTTTTCAGACCCTAATGTAGCTAATAGATTAAACGCAAATTTTGATAATCATTTATACTATTTAATAGGAACCAAATAGATTTAACTATGATAAAAATCTTCCGACTAGTATTATTACTAACGCTACTTCCGCTTACCCTAATTAAGGTTGCGATTGGGCAAGAGAAACAGGACGTACTTACTCCTGAAAAACTTTTGAAACTTGAAAGCGTAATTGAAGTGTCAATATCACCAGATAAAGAGCATGTGGCATATACGCTTAATGTGCCCCGCCCGCTAAACAGTGAGCCTGGCGCAAGTTTTCGTGAGCTTCATGTTATGAATTTAAAGAATGGCAAAACAACCAAGTTAATAACAGGAGAACAATCAGCATACTCAATTGGCTGGACACCAGAGGGTGATGCGGTTACTTTCAGGTCAAATCTTTCTAACGCTCCCGGCATGCAACTTTATAAAGCCGATATAGCAGAAGAGCAAGTTGAACTACTTTTTGCCTTTGAAAGGTCCATATACCAATACGAGTATATTAATGATAACACTATTATTTTCAGGTCGATTGAGCCAGAAAATCCAAAATTAAAAGAGCTAAAGGAAAAAGGCTTTGGCATTGATGTTTTTGAGGAGGAGAATCGTCACATTAATCTATACCATCACAATTTATCCTCTGGGGAAACTCGTCAGCTTACTCAGGATGTTACCGTTTTTGATTTTGCTAAATCGCCAAACGGAAAGTTGGTAGCAGCAGCAATTGCACCTCAAAACCTTGTGGATGACTCCTACATGTTCAAGAAAATCCACATTATTAATCTTGAAACAGGAGATATTTCACTTGCTGTTGATAATCCAGGAAAACTTGGCAACATGGTTTGGAGTCCCGACGGTAAAAAGCTCGCTTTCCGCTCTGCATCAAAACTTGAGGATTCAGTGGTTGGGAGTCTTTTTGTAATCGATATCCCCAATGATAAGGCTTTCTCCAAACTTAGAAACTATGCCCATGGGCTGGAGATGTCAATAATTGATGTTGCGTGGAAAGACAACTCAACCCTGCTTTTTGCAGCGGAAGAAGGGGTTGATATTGTACTTAGCGAACAAAAGCTTACTGATAAATCAAGAACTAAACTCACAACCCCTGGCGAGGTAGCTTTCCGCAGTTT
>JAWLEY010000057.1:0-13439 GCA_041685855.1 Perlabentimonas sp.
CCATCGGGAGCAAACGGGAACGAAGCAGTCTTATTCAATTTTATAGGATTGTTTTATTCCAGCTCTTCGTTATGATTATGTAGTAGCAAGGACGAAGTTGGGTTTTCATATTAAAATTATCCTTATCTACTGAACCTGCTTCCTTGTTGAAGTAAGAAGTAGAAAGCAACGCCACTTCTGATTTCTGGCTTAAAACTTTTTACCTGAACGTTAATTGTAGGTTTACCTTAATTGCTGCATTTTTTCCAAAAATTGGTAGAAGAACATTTGATTTTCATATTTAGGAGTTGATTTTGCAAATCGGTTGGTTGCAGAATTTTTGTTTTAAATAACGCTAACGCGCTTTGCAATCCTTGCTAGTGCCGGTATTCCCTATACAATTAACTCATTCAGCCCGCGTTTTGGTACATGATGTATTCCATTCTCATCACGCCAGTACTTAATATCACCTTCTTCATGAATATCCTCTATTACAACCTCCTCTTTAGGGTATCCTAAAGCAAGAACTAATTCAATATTTAGGTGATCTGGAAGGTCTAATAATTTGGCTAGTTCTTTGCGTTTTACCGAGGCAATCATGCAGCCTCCAATCTCTTGCTCTGCTGCACCCAGCATTATAGTTTGGGCTGCAATACCCTGGTCGCGCTGATACCCTTCGCCAATCTTAGAATCCTCCATAATAATAATATAAGCCGATGGTCTTTCACCCTCTTTTGGCCCCGGCCAATCTTTCAGATAGCTAGCCCAGGCAACATGTTGGAAAATCTTAGCGTTAATATTAATATCGTTAGTTACAAAAAATTTCAGGGCTTGAATATTCCTGCTCGATGGTGTTAAACGGGCCAGGTCAACAAAGCCTATAAGGGTTTCTTTGCTTATTTGTTTGTCTTGGTAAAACCTTCTGTAAGAGCGGTTCGCTAGAACTAAATCTTTAAGCATAAACGTAGTTTAGATTAATATCTCTGAGTTAAAGCCACTAAGGTATAAAAGAAATTTTATTAATTGCTTGATTTGATTTTGTTAATATTTGGATGTTAGCTTGTATTAATGAAAAATAAAGCAATTTAAAGTTGATTAAAAAATACTAAAACAAAAACGTTTGCTTAATGCAATATGATTCCCCATATCCATATATCCATTGTCGTTAGCTCGTTGCTGAGCAGCTCTACAGGCTCACTGCATCACCTATCGAAGTATAACTGATGGTCATCAATTAATTTAATTAATTGGGACTTTAGTCCCATTCTTTTCACAAGTCCTAAGAATTATTAAGAGGATTTGAGATGGGGCTAAAGCCCTTCAGCTGGAAGCCTTCTTTGCCGTTGGCTTTAGCCAAAGGCAAAGGATAGAACTTTGATTAAATAGTTTTGATCTGGCTTAAGCTGCATGCAATAGATGAAGAGGCTGTTTATGTTTTATTAAAAGTTTAACATAGCAGGATTCAGAATAACTCATAAGAACAAAATTTAACAGTTTAACTTAAATTTCACTAAAAAGGCAATCGTGCTTGTGGCATTGAAGTATGGTCTGTAAAATCCTTTTGTAAGTACTTGTAATAACCTGCTATGGCAATCATAGCGGCATTGTCCGTTGTGAACTTAAAATCAGGAATGTAGGTGCTCCAGCCTAATTTCAGTCCTTGCTCAGTTGTAGCATCACGTAATCCGGAGTTTGCGGCAACACCACCAGCCAAAGCAATGTCCTTAACGCCAAGTTTTTTTGCTGCGGCTGTCAGCTTATCAATAAGTATTTGTACAATGGTTTGCTGAAGTGAAGCACAAAGGTCGGCCTTACGTTCATTAATAAAATCAGGGTTTTTCTTTATCTCATCGCGAATTGTGTATAGAAACGATGTTTTTAATCCGCTAAAACTAAAATCCAACCCTTTGGGTAGCGGTTTAGCAAATTTAAATGCGTTGGGATTGCCCTCCTTCGCAAGCTTATCAACCACTGGGCCACCCGGATAGCCTAATCCCATAACCTTTGCACACTTGTCAAAAGCCTCTCCTGCAGCATCGTCAATGGTTTTTCCAATAATTTCCATTTTATCATAATCTCTTACCAGCACCATCTGCGTATGACCACCTGAAACCAACAAACAAAGGAAGGGTAGTTTAGGTTGAGGTTGATTTTCTTGAGTTTTAATAAAGTGTGATAAGATATGCCCATGTAGATGGTTTACCTCAATAAGAGGAATGTTTTGCGCCAGAGCAAACCCTTTTGCAAAGGATGTTCCAACTAGCAGTGAACCTAAAAGTCCAGGTCCTTGAGTAAAAGCAATGGCGTCAATATCGTTTGGGGAAAGGCCAGCCTGCTTTATAGCTGTGTCAACCACAGGAATTATATTTGCCTGGTGCGCTCTTGAGGCAAGTTCGGGAACAACTCCTCCGTATTCCTCGTGAACCTTCTGATTACTAATTAGGTTTGACAGAAGGTTACCATCCCTAATTACCGCAGCAGAGGTGTCGTCGCATGATGATTCTATCCCAAGAATTATTACGCTCATATTCTTATATATTACGCTTAACAAATTTTTTCATAAACACTATTAAAATACAACTAACTATAAATGCTTTTCAGTAAATTCGGGCGTTCTTATTAAGTGGCACGGTTTATGCAAATTATAATTAAAGTATCAAGTAATAGCATCAATTAAATTGTGGGCAAAGTTATTAAAAAATCGGTTAAAATCTTTCTGATAGTAATCTTGGTTTTACTATCGGTTCCCACATCTATTTGGCTTTTAGTTCAGAATAGCAGGGTGCAAACCATGCTGGTAGATAAAACTACAAAAATTCTGGAAGATAAGTTGGGCACAACGGTGCGCATCGAGAAATTCGATTACCGTCCATTTAACAGGGTGTTACTTCGCAATGTGTTAGTTGAGGATTTGAAAGGAGATACGCTGGTTTTTGCAGAGAAATTAACCGCCAGTTTGCTACGTTTTAGTGGCAAAAAGAGATTGATGTCGCTCCATAGGGTTACCCTCAGTAGTGGTTACATTAATTTAGCAACCGACTCGCTTGGGGTGATGAATATAACTGAATTCATTCAGCAGTTCAATATAAAATCCGATGACTCTGATAGTGAGACCTTCACAATAAACCTGAGAAATATTCGTGTTGAGGATTCTGAGTTCAGATTGCATTCTCACCAGCCCGATTCAACAGAAGGTATCAATTATGACGACATGCATCTTTCAGCATTAAATATTGATGCAACAAACCTTAACATAGCCGGCGATACCATTTCGATGCTAATAAGTGATATGTCCTTTTCAGAAAAGAGCGGCTTTGCTGTTAATCGCTTTAGAAGTTCCTTAAGCCTAGGTAGTAAACACATGGACTTTAAAAAGCTAAGGGTATCTGCATTAGGTTCCGATATCTATTTACCCTATTTAAAGATGAGCTACTCCGATTGGGATGACATGAGCGATTTTCTGAATAAGGTCAGACTAAATGGTATGGTTGATGAGTCGGTGGTTACTACCCGTTTCCTATCGTTTTTTGTACCTGAAGTAGATGAGTACGATGAGCAGGTTACTATTGAAGCCGATTTACGTGGAACCATAAGCGATTTAAGAATTCGAAACCTCATATTATCTGCAAAAGACTCAACCAATATTAGTGCCAACATAAATTTAACAGGTCTTCCAGAATTTAGTTCAACCCTTATTTTTCTTGATATTAAAGACTTTAGGACAACCATAGAGGATTTAGAAAGTATAGAGAATGTGAAAATTAAAGAAAGGATATTGGATTTGCCTGAAAACTTCTCATCTCTAAAAACTATTAACTACACAGGTACCTTCACAGGGTTTATTTCAGATTTTGTTGCATATGGTACCCTATCTTCCGCTATAGGTAATCTTAACATGGACCTTTCTTTTAAACCAGGCAACAATGCATCTGTTAATTTTAAGGGGAACGTTTCAACAAATGAGTTTGATGTTGGAAAACTTACAGGCGTTAGTGAGGTAGGTAAAACAAGTTTAAAGGCAACGGTAAATGGCTCAACCGATTATAATACTCAATTAGAGGTTAATACCGATGCAACCATTTTCTCAATTGATGCTAATAATTACCGATACCAAAACATTGATATATCTGGTAATTTAACTAGCAAGAAATTTGTGGGCTCACTTTCCCTCGACGATCCCAATGCGAAGCTTAATTTTATGGGAAAGGTAGATTTTGCTGATACGGTGCCAGTATTTGACTTTTCAGCATTTGTACCCAAGCTTGATTTGGTTAAACTTAACCTTAATAAGGTCGATACAATATCTCAGGCTTCTTTCCTTTTAACAGCAAATATATCTGGGAGCAACCTTGATAATAGCCAGGGAGAAATTAAGGTTGTGAATGCAATGTATAGAAACCAGAATGGTGAGATAAAAACCAATGACATAACTGTTAATGCAGATAATACGGTAGATAGCAAACTAATCTCGTTTAAATCAGAGTTTGCCGAGGGCGAGTTAAGGGGCAAGTATAATTACGCAAATATTTTTAACTCTTTTCAGCAGCTGATTTACCTTTACATCCCAGCATTAAGTCCGGACGACAAGAAGCCCGATGTAATGCCCAGCGGTGTTGATAATCCTGAATTTAACGATTACATAATCAAACTCAGGGTAAGGCGTGCTCGTAAGCTTACTGATGTTTTATTCCCAAACTTTAGGATTGCTGAGAATACGAACGTTTTTGGTATTTATAATCCCGATTTTCAGACTCTTACATTAAAAGTAATGATACCAGAGTTAAAACTGGGAAGCAATGTTGTACGGAATATCTCTATTGATGGTCAAACCAACGATTCTGCTTTTGTTGCGAGCATTTCAACACCATATGTTGATATGTCCGGAACATTTATCCGAAATATATCATTAAAAGCTACTGCCTCAAATAATAATCTCTCAACAGCTATCCTTTGGGATAATAGAACCAGTATAAAGAATAAGGGTGAAATCACGACGAACACGCTGTTTATTCATGGAGATGACCACAATAAAATAAACTTTCAGTTAGAGCCTTCGCAGTTTTTCTTTAACGATACCATCTGGAATTTGGCTTCATCAAGAGTCCTAATTGACTCTTCATCAGTAAAGATAAATAATTTCATGCTGTTTAATAATCAGCAAAACCTAAGTGTTAACGGCAGTATAGCTTCGTCAAAACAGGATAGCATTAGGGTTGACCTTAAAAATATTGATATTTCAAATTTTAACTTCTATACAAATAACCTTGGCTATAATTTTAGTGGCGATATTGATGGTTACGGTGTGATTACTGATGTGGTTAATAATCCACTTTTCTATGGAGACCTTACATTTAATGACCTTGCCGTTAACAATCAGTTAGTTGGAGACCTCCAGTTTACAAGCCAATGGTTTGCCGATGAAAATAAACTCTCGCTTAATGCAATTAACTCCCTAAATAGCAAACGAACATTGCAAATTATTGGAGATGTTTATCCGGAAACCAGTAGAATTGATTTTAATGTAGATATTGAAGAGTTAGAATTAATCCATTTTGAGCCACTTATGGCTGGGGAGATTAAAGATATTGATGGAGCAGTGGCAGGCAATGTTAATGTTTCTGGCACAATTCAAAAGCCAGTTATGAATGGTAAACTCCAAATTGTTGATGGTGCAGGAACAGTTAACTATACCCGTACACGCTACACTTTGGATGCCCCAATTTATATTGAGAACAGTAACATACATTTCAGAGATTTTAAGGTGGCAGATGCTAATAGTAGGCTGGCAACATTAAATGGTACCATATCAACAAACTATTTTAAGGATATTAACCTCGATTTAATGCTCAACCCATCAAACTTTCAGTTTCTGAATACAACGGAGCGTGACAACGAGCTATTCTACGGTACCGTTTTTGCAACGGGACAGGCAAGAATCAATGGTTCGCCTAACGATATCAACATGAACGTATCCGTTAGAACCGATTCCCGCACTGCAATATTCCTCCCACTTTCATCATCAAAAGATGTTGCTGAGCACAACTTTGTTAAGTTTATTGATAGGAGTGATGAGATAATTATTATTGAGGATTTTGAAGGGGGTGAAAATGTTCAGAAATCGAATATCGCTTTAACTTTAGATTTGCAGGTAACTCCAGATGCTGATGTACAGATTATTATTGACAAGCAACTGGGAGATATAATTCGCGCAAATGGAGCCGGAAACTTAAAGATGGAAATCAACCCTGGCGAGGATATTTTTAACATGTTTGGTGACTATGTTATTGAGAAGGGCGATTATCTCTTCACGCTTCAGGGAGTAATTAATAAAAGGTTCAAGATTGGTGATGGTAGCACCATAACCTGGAATGGTGATGTGGAGGATGCCATAATGGATATCAGCGCCATTTATTCTTTGAGAACCTCCCTTGGGCCACTCAACCCAACCCCCGATGTGGAGGACGATAAATTTAGCAGGCGTACGCAGGTCGATTGCCAAATAAATCTTGAAGGCAAACTTATGGAGCCAAACATTAGCTTTGATATTAATGTACCACTGGCCGAAACCGATCCTGAAATTGAGGCAGTTGTTCAGGATGCTCTGAATACCGATGAGAGAATGAGCAAGCAGTTTCTTTCCCTTCTGGTAATTAATAATTTTACCAGCCCCGATGATCAGATGATGGGGGGCTTTAGCCAGGGTTTGGCCTCAACAGCAAGCGAGATGTTGTCAAACCAGCTAAGTAATTGGCTCTCGCAGTGGAGTAGTGCTTTTGATATTGGTGTAAACTACAGGCCTGGCGACGAAATTAGTTCCAACGAAATTGAATTGGCCCTTTCAACTCAACTCTTTAACGATAGAGTTACCTTAAACAGTAACGTAGATATGGGCAACGACAATGCAAGTACGCCTGTTGCCGGTGACTTTAGTATTGATGTTAAAATTGTGCCATCGGGCAAACTCCGAATTAAAGCATTTGCTCGTACAAACGATGATGATTATACCGTTACCAGCCAAACTGAAGAGTACACAACTGGTGCTGGTATAATGTATCGCGAAGATTTTAATACCTTTGGTGAACTATGGGGCAAGTATAAGCGTTTCTTTAAAAAGGGAAAAGAGAAGGATGATTGGAATGATGATTTTTCTGAATTCAACCCCAGCCAATCAGTTATTCCTGATACAACCAGCGTTAGCAAAAATCCTTACGTATTTATAAAATAGACTTTAACTTTTATACGTTTTTTTATTAATTTCGGCAAAAAAATATTATAATATGAACCTTTCCTTAATTCTATTACAAGTTGATGTTGCAGCCCAGGAGATGGCTGAGCCTGCTGACGAACTAACCCTGAGCTTTTGGGAGCTAGCCCTAAAGGGTGGTTGGGTAATGGTACCCCTTGTTTTCTTATGGTTTCTTGCAGTTTACCTTTTTATAGAAAGGTACTGGGCAATTAAAAAAGCATCCAGAGAAGATATAAACTTTATGAATAAAATTAAGGATTACATCCTTAATGATAAAATTGAATCGGCTGTAGCCCTTTGTCAAGCTCAGAATACCCCCGTTGCCCGTATGATTGAGAAAGGGATTCATCGGATAGGGAGGCCACTTTCTGATGTGAATGCTGCCGTTGAGAATGTAGGGAACCTTGAGGTATCAAAACTTGAGGGAAGCCTCCCAACGCTTGCCACCATTGCCGGTGGTGCCCCAATGATTGGTTTTTTAGGAACGGTTATTGGCATGATCAGAGCCTTTTATGATATGTCAATGGCTGGTAATAACATTGATGTGGGACTGCTTTCTAATGGTATTTACACTGCTATGGTAACTACAGTTGCTGGTCTTATTGTTGGTATTGCAGCCTATTTTGGTTATAATATTCTGGTAGCTAAAGTTGAAAAGGTGATTTTTACCATGGAAGCAAATACTACAGAATTTATGGATCTTCTTAACGAACCGGTTTCATAAATCTAAAACAATTTTTATATGGCACTCAAACGCGGCTCCAAGGTCAATCCTAACTTTAGCATGTCGTCCATGACAGATATCGTTTTTCTTCTGCTCATATTTTTCATGGTCTCGTCAACGCTGGTGGCACCAAATGCCCTTAAGTTACTGCTGCCTCAGAGTAACAGCCAAACCCCTGCTAAGGCCATTACCACGGTTAGTATTACGCAAGATCTTAGTTTTTATGTTGAGCAAACACCTGTTCTTTTTAGCGATCTTGAACCAATCCTTGCACAAAAGATGCAGGGGCAGAACGAACCCACAATTTCCCTGCATGTTCATCGTTCAGTACCAATGGAGGAGGTTGTTAAGGTTATGAATATTGCTAAGAATAACCGTTATAAACTGGTGTTAGCAACACAACCATTAAAATAGAATGACAAGTAAAACCAAAGGCATAGTAGGATCTCTTGTAGTACATATATTTATTATTGTGCTATTAGTAATCTTTGGTTTTTCAACTTCGCTTCCTCTGCCAGGTGAAGAGGGAATTTTAATAAACTTTGGAGAGAGTGATCAAGGAATGGGACAACAAGAACCACGTCCTTCCCCTCAGGAATCCTCACGTCCCGTAACTTCACCATCAGAGCAGCAAGATGAGGCTCCAATGACTCAAGATACTGAGGAGGCCCCAGCAATACCCGAAACCGATCCCGTTCCTGAGCCCAATGATGCACAGGAAACCGATACGCAACCTGATCCTAAGCCCGACCCAGAACCTGAACCAGAAGAGGAAAAACCACGCGAACTCGACAGGAGAACTTTATTCCCTGGCCAAAGCGAGGAGGGTGATACCTCAGGCGAGGGCGATACGGGTACAGAAGGCAACCAGGGTGATACGGATGGTTCAACCGATTCTCAAAATCGAGAGGGTGGACAAACAAGTGGTGGCAATGGCATTAGTTTTGACCTTGGTGGCAGAACAGCACTCGAATTACCCCAGCCTGAGTACCCCAGCCAAAAAAGCGGACGCGTTGTGGTTGAGGTAAGGGTTGATAGGTACGGAAATGTTACCAGTGCCACAGGCGGAAAAAAAGGTTCTACAACTATGGATTCCGAATTAATTAGGGTTGCAGAGAAAGCTGCCCGGCAAGCAAAGTTTGACGTTAGCCAGGATGCCCCAGCAACCCAAACTGGGACAATAACCTATGTTTTTAAACTGCAACAGTAGCAAATGTAGTTGCAATATTTTGATGTGGGTGTAATTTTGCCTGTAATAAATCAATTATTTTTGTATTATAAATTGAATTTTAGTTTGTTAGAAAAGCAGACTTAATATCCGTCAATTCTTGTTTTTGTTTTTATATAAAATTCAGATATTTTAAACAAAATTTTCAAAACGGATGTTATAGCAACTATTACCAATTTGCCAATTAAACAATGATAGCCCAATGAGAAAATTATTTTTACTGTCTCTCCTCCTTCTTTTTGCCTTATGCGGGGTATCTCAACAATATAAATATGAGAAAGAATCTCGCATAAAAGAGGACGCTGTACCCGAAAATGCAATAAACTTTGTTGATTCAATGGGTTTTAATTCAAGAATTAAATGGTATAAGGAAATTGGCTACGATAGAACATCCATTGAAGCAAAAACTAAATCTAATGGAAAAAGATATAGCATTGAATTTTCTGATGACGGTACTTTTGAGGATGTTGAAATAGAAATAAAATCAAGTGAGATACCAACCGATACTTACTCTTTGATAAAAAAACACTTGCAGTCCAAATACGAGAAGTATTCAATTGAGAAGGTGCAAATTCAGTATTTAGGAGACAAAGCATTAATATTGCATTTTTTCCAAGAAGAGACTCCCGCCAATCAGATTGAGATTAATTACGAAATAGTAATCTCCACCAAAGTGGATGGCTCATTTGTTATGTTTGAGTATTTATTCTCAGAAAGCGGAGAAGCAATTAAAAGTTTACAGGTGAAGTTAAAAACATCAGATAATATTGAATATTAATACAATGCGACGTTTTTTTATTTTTTTTATTTTTCCCTTAATAATACCTTTAGCAAATTCAGCTCAAAACACTATTGATATTGGCCTTATACCTTCCTTGAATATTAATAAAAAACTTGAAAAGGATTGGTCATTAAATTTTAAAGCAGAGTCAAAGCAAGCTTTAATATCAGATGGGTTTAATTACGATTATTTGCAGACTGAAGTATCTTTTATTGCTGCAAAAAAAATTGGAATAAACACCAAACTCGCAGCAGGATACTTATTGAAGATTGATGGTGAGGTTATTAAAAATCGTGCAATACAGCAAATAAGCGTAATCAGAAGGTATTCAGATTTCAAGTTATCTCACAGGTTTTCAGCTGACCAGACATTTGAAACGGATGATTATACAGAGTTCCGGTTTCGGTACAGAGTTTCTACTGAGATTCCTCTGGAGGGGCAATCACTCGACCCCAAAGAGTTCTTTATTAAGCTAAACAATGAATATTTAAACTCAATATACCAAAAACAATACGATTTGGAAATTAGAGGTGCAGCTCTTCTAGGCTACTCATTAACTCCAAACAGCAAACTTGAAATCGGAGCCGATTACAGGATAGATTCATTTATTACTGGAGGTTTCAGAAATCGCCTATGGATAGGTTTAAATTTCTATCAGTCGTTCTAGCGGGGTAGGTATGCTAAATGTTTTTCAGCAAATTATCAATATGTGTGTTCAATAGTTTTCATGGCTCGTTCATTTTCTAAAAGAAAAGCAGCTTAATAGCAAAAACGAATATTGCGGTTAGAACTATCCATCGAACAAACCCAGCCCCTCTTTTAATGGCCATTCGTGATGCTACCCAGGCACCTCCCATGCTTCCAATTCCTAAAATAAACCCAAGTTTATAATCTACCTGATTGTTATAAATAAAAACCCCTAAAGCTGCAATAGTAAAAACAAGTACTATTACCAACTTAATAGCATTAGCTTTAACCAGATTATAACCAGCGCCCAGAACAAGCCCAGCAAGTAGAAAAAAACCAACTCCAGCCTGAATAAAACCACCATACATACCAATGCCAAAGAAAATAATGAATTGCAGTAGGCTAGGTTTAGCATTAACAGAGCCAGCGTGCTCTTTCACCCACTTATCAGGCTTGTAAAGCATCAAAAAGAACATGAAAACCAGTAGGCCTCCAATAACTTTATTCATTACTTCGTTATTGAGATTTATGGCCAGGGCTGCCCCAACAAACGAGCCAATTGTTGCTGGAATAGTTAACCAAATGCCCTCTTTCCATTCAAAGACCTTTTGTTGTTTAAACTCCCTAACTGCTACTATGCTTTGCAATAAAATACTTATACGGTTTGTTCCATTTGCAACATTAGCGGGCAGCCCTAAAAAAATTAGTAGCGGAAGGGTAAGCAACGACCCGCTACCGGCAAGTGTATTAATAAAACCAGCAGCAAAACCAACAGCCACCACAAGTAAATAAAGCCAAATGTCCATAGGAAAAGGGTATGAGTTGATATAGCCCCGAAGTTAGCGTTACAATCTCAAATAATCAAATTCTGAGTAAATCAGATTGGGAAAATCTATTCGTAACAAGTAATTTTGCCGTTTACATTTAATTAAAAAATTTGTTATGGATTGTAAAAAGCAAACGAATATCAATAATTGTAACTGCACATATTCATGCCCAAGGAAAGGGGTATGCTGCGATTGTATAGCCTATCACCGTCGTATGGGGCAACTACCTGCTTGTTATTTTCCTGATGATATTGAGAATGGTTATGACCGTTCCATTGAAAATTTCATTAGTATTTACAACGAAAGGGGTAGCTATCTAAAGTAGTAAGCTCTTAATTTTTACTATCTTTGCGCAAATTTTTAAGCAGTTAAACAATGGGTGTTTTCAAGAATCATGCTAAGCATACGCTACTATTTGGTATTGTGTTAATATTGGCAATATCATTAGGAATTGCTCTTTTTGGACCAAACAAGGTGTTTTGTTATAATTTAGGAAGTAAATTAAGTGATACTATTGATGTTCAGAACCCAATATATCAGGTTCCTGTTCCAAATAGCTTAACTTTTGCAGGCGAAGAGGTTCCCGTTTCAATGTTCGATGTAAGGGAGAGTCTCGACAGGGAATTGCACGTGAATACCTACTGGCATTCACAAACCGTTCTATTGATTAAGCGCGCAAACAGGTTTTTCCCAATCATAGAACCCATACTTGAGGAAAAGGGTTTGCCTAATGATCTTAAGTACCTTGCAGTAGCCGAGAGTGCTCTTACTCATGCTGTCTCTCCCGCTGGAGCCGTTGGCTTTTGGCAAATACTCGAAGGTACAGGCAAAGAGTTGGGTCTTGAAATTAACGATGAGGTAGATGAGCGTTACCACATCGAAAAATCAACCTACGCTGCGTGCGACTTTCTTATTAAAAGTTATAAACTTTATGGTAGCTGGACTATGGCTGCTGCCTCCTATAATTTTGGCAGGAATGGTATTAATAGGCAGATGGTGCGTCAGAATAATATAAATTATTACGACATGGTTCTGGGAGAGGAGGCCGAGAGGTACCTGTTTAGAATTTTAGCTTTTAAGGTAATCTTTGAGAATCAGGATAGATACGGTTTCTTCCTTCGCGAACAGGACTTATACCCACCATTAGAGTTTTTTGAAGTTCCTGTTGATTCATCTGTAACAAGCTTTGCTCAATTTGCAGAGCATTTTAACACGAACTACAAAATGCTCAAGTTGCTTAATCCTTGGTTGCGAGAAAGTTACTTGACAAATTCTAGCAGTAAAAATTACTCTATTAAGATTCTTGAACCTAAATTCAGGGAAAGCGCGTACAAGTAGTTTTTCTACTGAACCACTTAACAGTATAACTGTTTGGGTTTTAATATAATTTTTAAACATTTCGGCATATACTAAATGATTCCACAAAAAGGAGAGGCTCTTAACATTGAGGTTCAAGGAGCACGTGTACATAATTTAAAAAATATAGATGTTACTATCCCTCGCAACAGGTTAACTGTGATAACTGGCTTAAGCGGAAGCGGAAAATCATCCTTAGCATTCGACACAATCTATGCCGAAGGGCAGCGCCGCTATATCGAAACTCTATCTGCCTATGCAAGGCAGTTTCTTGGTAGTATGGAGCGACCCGATGTGGATAAAATACTAGGCTTAAGCCCCGTTATTTCTATTGAGCAGAAAACAACAAATAGGAATCCTCGTTCAACGGTAGGTACCATAACCGAGGTGTACGATTTTTTAAGACTACTATATGCACGTGCCGGCATTGCCTACTCATACAAAACGGGGGAGGAGATGGTTCGTTATACTGATGACGAGATTGTAAAATTTATAATTGACACCTATAGCTCAAAGAAGCTGGCCATTCTAGCTCCTGTTGTTAGAGGACGAAAAGGGCATTACCGCGAACTGTTTGAACAGATGAGAAAAAGAGGATACCTGCATGCCCG
>JAWLEY010000298.1:0-3053 GCA_041685855.1 Perlabentimonas sp.
TTTCGCCATACATTTGTTATACCAGACGAGAGATAAAAGGTTGCTCAGAAAGGTAAGGAACGGGAAGGTTTTACTTAGTTGTAACTTCAACCCAATCGAACAAATCGCAAGGTCTGCTTACCCCAAGAGCCGAAGTCCAAATCCAAGTGAGTTCGCTCACAAAGAGGAGGTCAATCAATCGAAGGTCGCCTAGCGTTCTTAGAAAGATTGAGTCGGAAGCAGCAAAAGCCAAAGGAGTTTATACTCATATGCCAATGCTGAAATCCCCAAACAGCTCTTCGGAGCTAAAGTAAGGATTTGCCAATATGAGGCAATGCTCTCCAACAAAAGTAACCAAATGCAGAAAGTAAGTTGTTCCGCAAGGAGCATCACTAGAAGCGAAAGGATACAAAGGAGAAGCATCCAAACTGAGGTCTTCACATAAAAACGACACTTCGTCCGGGAAGATTAACCCTTGGGTTAGTCCAGCGGACAGCTTAAAAATCGTAACTTAACTGATGCGATTTGAAAGCCAAGGGCTGTTAACTATAAGTCAAACGACTTACAAGAACATGCCAACCAAAATAACAGTAGTCTGGCACATACAGAAACGTATGTTTCTAAATGTGAATGGGAGTTGTTCTAACAGAATTGCTCCCATTACTGTATTTTACACAATCGGTTATATACCAACTCAATACCAAGCCCCCGCATCCTTCTATCCAGTCAAATTGCTAATTCATCAAAAGATTTATAATTAAGAAATTATACATAGAACTATTTAGCTATATTTGAATATGATATAATTCCCCTTACCAAATCTTTGAGCAAAAATGAAGAAGCAGAAAAAACAAGCCCAGAAGCAAAAGAACTCTCAAAATCAGGAACAACTTATTATTGCTGGTATAGGTGCATCAGCAGGAGGACTTGAAGCTCTTCAGGAGTTTTTTAAAGCAATGCCGGACAATACCAATCTGGCATTTGTTGTAGTGCAGCATCTTTCACCAGACTACAAGAGCCTTATGGATGAGTTGCTTGCCAGGCATACAAAAATCCCCATACAAATTGCTTCCGATGGGATGACCGTTGAACCCAACCACATATATTTAATTCCACCTCGTAAAAATCTCTCCATTTTTCACGGCAAACTTTTTCTCGATGATTATAGTCCGAAGAAAGGGCTAAACCTTCCCATTGACATATTCTTCCGCTCATTAGCTGCCGAAAAAGGGAAAGATGCCATTGGTGTAATCCTATCGGGCACGGGCAGTGATGGCACCCTGGGCACCCGAGCAATTAAAGAGGTTGGGGGCATGGTTATGGTTCAGGATGAGATAAGTGCAAAATTCGATGGCATGCCACGTAGCTCCATTGCAACCGGACTGGTTGATTATATTTTGCCAGCCAATAAAATGCCCGAAGCGCTGCTAAACTACATTGAGCATCCATTTATCAGGAAATCAAGAGCCTCTGAGGATGTTCTGGGGAAAGATTTGGATACGCTAACCAAAATAACGCTTATTTTAAGGGATTTTTGTGGCGTTGACTTCTCTTACTACAAGGAGAATACAATTATTCGCAGACTTGAGCGCAGGGTTAGCATAAACCGCTTTAACTCGCTTGATGAGTACCTGATTTTTCTATCCGAATCGGATAAGGAGAAGGACACCCTGTATCGCGAGATGTTAATTGGAGTAACCCGTTTCTTCCGCGATGCTGACGCATTTGACTCCATAAGCAAAAACATACTTCCTCAACTCGAATTCAATCCTAAAATTGGCATAAGGGTTTGGTCTGTTGGCTGTTCAACTGGCGAGGAGGTGTACTCCTTGGCTCTCCTATTCATGGAATATATGGAAAAGAATAAAATTGATTGTGATTTAAAAATATTTGCAACGGATATAGACAGGCGCTCTCTCGATATCGCTGGTCAGGGATTTTACCCCGATAGCATTGTTTCAGACATTGACCCCCTACTACTCACAAAATACTTTACCCGTAAAGAGAACGGATACCAGATTAATGAAAATGTAAGGAAAGTTGTTGTTTTTGCTACGCATAACCTGCTAAAAGACCCCCCTTTCTCAAAACTCGACCTGGTAGTATGCCGCAACCTTTTTATATACTTTAAGCCTGAACTTCAGCAACGAATCCTGTCAATGTTCTACTATGCGCTAAAAGCCAAAGGGTTCCTTTTTATGGGCAGCAGCGAAAGTATTGGAGACATGAGCGAAGCATTTGCTCCCGTTGACAGCAAATGGAAAATATACCGATGCAAGGAGGGCTATAAACCGCCCATTGTTAAGGATATGCCACTGCCTCGTAATCAACCAACTGAAACTGAAACACAGTTCATTATGCGAGCCAAGTTGCATCCTGGTCCAAAAATAGACAAACTACTCGATAGCGCACTTACAGCCTACCTTCCACCTTCGGTTATTGTTGATGAGAATGACAACATTATACACATAATAAACGACTTTAACCAGTTTATCCAGCTCCAACCCGGTCGATTCTCGCAAAACCTAATGAACATACTAAAGTCTGACCTCTCCTTATTCGTGAACAACCTTCTGCGGAAGCTTAAAAAGGATGCAACAGATGTGGGTTTTGAAAACATTACCGGTATCAAAGGTTATGAGAAACAAAAAATTAACCTTGAGGGTCGCACTATTAATCTCGACAGAGCTAAGTACTTCATGATTAGCTTCAAGATTGACGATGCCAAACCTTCTACTCGCAAGAAAAAAAGCACTAAATCTATTGACGTGGAGGTTGAAGTCAGCAACAGGGTAATAGAACTGGAGAAGGAGTTACAAACCTCCCGTGAAAACCTTCAGGCCACCGTTGAGGAGCTGGAAACATCCAACGAGGAGTTACAATCGTCCAACGAGGAGCTTATAGCCTCAAACGAGGAGTTGCAAAGCACCAACGAGGAGTTGCAATCAGTAAACGAAGAACTTTACACCGTTAACTCTGAGTACCAGAATAAAATTGAAGAGTTAACCCGCCTAACCAACGACCTTAACAACCTGCTTAAAAATACGGAGGTAGGTGCTCTTTATCTCGACAGG
>JAWLEY010000299.1:0-3023 GCA_041685855.1 Perlabentimonas sp.
CCATAGTACATTCCCCTAAAAGCAAAGCTGAAAGGCTTCACGAAAAAGTACTGCCTAAAGTCGCCCATGGTTCCCCAGTAATCAACAAGCCCAAAAACCTTATCAACCTGAAAGCGTTGCCTTGAACCATCCATTGGTGAAGCAATTCCAAAATAGGAATTATCAACAACATAAGCCAGATTTAAACGCTGCAAGCTGTAACCATCGGGTGCCTCACCCTTCTCGCGCCACGTACCAGTGTACAAACTATTAACGTAAAGATGAGAGTGAATATCCACCCTATAGTTGTACCATGACATGTAACCTCCAGCCTCAATCCTACGTGTTCTCGATATTGGGAATTGGGCCATTCCTCCTACCTTGGTTTCAAATAGCCTTATGTGATATAATGATAGAGTATCTACAATATAGCCTGTCTCCTCATCAGTTCCACTACTGCTTCCAAAATAGGCGTAGGAATATGGGATATGCGATGCGGTAACGCCCCACATAATCCTATTCTTTTGATTGATGTATGTTACCTGCCCACCAAAATCATAGATTTCCCCATTGAGCGCAAGTCCCACATGAAATATATTAGCCCCAATAATATCGCTAAAGAGCATCTCAACACCACCAGCCATACCTGTACCCATTTGCCCTGAAGAAACGCCAACACCTATATTCGATATATAGTCAAGCTTAAATTTGGGTCTGTACTTTGCTACCTTAAAAGAATCGGAAGGGGTTTCGGGCTGCCCCATCCTTTTTGCAATATTCCTGTCAATTATTCCTGATACTGCCCTGTTAAAAGGAGGAAGAGTAGCGGCTGTTAAATCAACAGCATGTGCAAAAACCTCCTCAGAGTGCAACTCATCGGGCTGTGCAGTAAAAATGGAATACTTACCATCAAAATAGTACGAATATGCTACCGTTCCTGTTTCTTGCGAAACGCTGAATGCAGGTGCCAATTTTGTCATACCCGAAATGCCTGTTAAAATTTTGGTTTCCTGAAAAACCTTCTCCGTTTCCAAATTAAAACGGTAAAGGTTTCTAAAACCATCCCTATCACTCAAAAAGTAGATACTTTCTGAATCGGGAGAAAAAACGGGATTTAGGTTTGATGCTCCGGAAAAGAAATGATGGGTATGCGTTTCTTTTGTTTCCAAATTGAGGGTTGCAATATAGTATCCTGGCATGCGTTCAGCATAAACATCGGCAGGAGAAGGTTTATCCGTTACGTAAACCAAGTTTTTGCCATCGGGCGAAAAGTTTGGATGTATGTTACTCCAGGCATCGTTTGTTAACTTAACCACCTCTTCGGTTTCAATATTATACTGATAAAGGTTATTCACCCCATCAACAAGCCCCGATACAACAATTGCTTTCCCATCGGGGGTCCATACAGGATAATTAAAAGATGGCACGTTGGGTATCTCAATCTCATGCACCATTTTTTTCTTATCAACATCAACCACTAGCAGCTTATTTATGCCTTTGCTAAATGCAACAAAGGTGAATAATTTGCTATCGGGCGACCATGCTCCTGCTGATTCTATAAAGTTAAGCGCATCAATCTCGTTTCGGTGTACGGTTGATGAGAGCTTTTGAATAATCTTCCCGGTTTCGGTTTCAGCTAAAAATAAATCGATGGAAAACAAATCCTTTTCAGAATAAAACGCCACGTGCTCACCATCGGGACTTATTGCAGGTGAGATGTTTATATGACCCGCATTATCTTCGTGTATAATTTTAGAACCAGATGGAGAGTCAACGGTATCCTTCATCATCATTTTAAAGTGCTCTATATTAACACTTCTCCAAATTTTGGAGAACTCCTCCTCGCCAAATCCTAAATGTCTTTTTAATGCAGCATCATATCCACGCTTGGCTGTTTCCAGAAAGATTGGTTTTATTATGCTATCACCAAATGTTCTTCCAACAAATGCCCAAAAGGCATGTCCGTATCTATAAGGGAAGTAACTCTGGTCCTGAGTCATCTTCTCAAGGGTGGGGAACTTATCATTGAGAACGGCATCACGCATCCACATGGCAGTATGCGGGTCTATACTTCCAATTGAAAGGTACTCTGCCATTCCTTCAGTCATCCAAAGGGGTAAGTTCCTAAGTGAATTAAGATTGGTAGAATCCTTTGATAGTATGGAATTAAACTGGAAAGCGTGAACAAGCTCATGACCAAGAACATGGTCAATCTGCCCCCAGGTTTCAGTAACAGGCATTACCACCCTATTCTTCAATGCCTCGGTTACACCGCCTGTTCCAACACCAACCGACCCAAATATGGCAGTTGTCTGCTGAAAATCGGCATGATTGGCATAGAATATAATTGGGTTCTTCTGCTTTATGGTGTCGCGAAAAACCTCCAGATGCATTTTATACCATTGCTCAGAGGCCTGTGCTAAACGTTCAACAACCGAATCGTTCTCAAAATAATGATATATTTCGAAATTGGGTGTTTTATATACCTTAAACTCAAAGTTTTTATAAACGGGTTTGTTTCGCCCAAAATACTGAGCATTAACTACGTTACCCTCAACAAAGAGTATCGAAATTGCTAACCATAAAAGAATTTTAACCCAATAAAATCTCATAAAATGCACTGATAATAATCATAAATAAATAAGGGCTTAAGGTAGGCTATTTAAAATTTAATACAAAAAAAATACCAAAATGTTTCGTATACATTAACAATTGACTTGAAATTTTGATAAAAAAAAGATAACTTGTGGAAACAAATATAAAAAATTACAATATGACTGACACAGTTCGAATTCTTGGTATTAGAATTAACGACCGCGTTAAGGAAGCGGGGAATGTACAGCGAGTTTTAACTCAATTTGGATGCTCAATAAAAACCAGATTAGGCTTGCATGAAGTTACAGATAGCCACTGTAGTACTTCAGGGCTAATTATACTTGAGCTAACTGGCTCAAAGGATGAGCAGGATAAGTTCTTTAAGGAGCTCCAGATTATAAAGGGAATTACGCTAAAGAGCATGGACCTCTAACTATTTATCCTTAAGT
>JAWLEY010000058.1:0-13036 GCA_041685855.1 Perlabentimonas sp.
GATACTTACGGTATAAAACAAACTCTAGAAACAAAAATCTCATCGTTGTGGTTAGTTAGCAAAACTAGCCAAAATGATGAGATTTCTTGTATATTGGTTATCTATTTATTAAGCTCAGTTCGAAATAATGTGATTACCAAATTGTACAGGCTATGTCAATGCCATTTTGTTGTTTCACTTCGGGAAAAATAACAAAAACTCTGCGCTCTCTGTGACTCTTCTCAATGCATAATCTTTAATACAAAGACCATGCTAGCCAGTTTAGATAAGTAGTTCTTTACTCCATGTTTCTCTGTGTTTAAAAATCTTATATCGAGTTCAGGTTATTACTTAACTAACCAGCTCCATTCTAAGCATTCTGCAGGCCAACTCAAAACCAACAACATAATCACCAGGAACAATCAGATGGTGATTTCCCAAAGGGTAGTTAATAAAGTAGGATGCGGCTTTTTCATCAACATCAACAGTCACTCTGGTTCGGCACATGGCTCCTTTACTTTGCGATTTTGACACTTTCCCCTTGGCAATAAACATTTTGCTAAGCGTATGGTCTAATCGGAGTATAGTAACCTCCTCGGCTTTCAATTCACCTTTTAATGCTAAACCCTTCCCTGTTTCAAAATGCGTATCGAGCTCAAAATGCTGTAAAATATTTGCGGGAGCAGTACAATGCGCAAAGGTTACTTTCTGGTTTTTCACAAAACTAACGTTGGCTTGCCACGGAACAATACCAAACAGCTCGTAAGTAATCATCATACCAAGCATGCTACACACATCCCCCTCACAACCAGCAGGTATTGCATCCATCGATAGTTTAGATAGGGCCAAACATGCAGTAGTATTGCATGAGTTAACAAATGTAAAACACTCAACGGTTAGCGCGTCAAGGCTGTTTTTTCTTATCAAATCTGTAAGAGTCTCGTAAACACTCCCTGCCGCTTGCAGACTTCCATTATGTGCGCTGCTTTTAAAAAAGTTTATAAAATCGGCATCTACCTCCTTATGTTTCTCAATATCTACATTACTCCATGGTATGTCAACCTGTTCTACGCCAAGCTTTGTTTTTATAAGAAATGGATTAACGTTCGAATTAACAAGCCAATCAGACGAGGAGCCAACCAACCCGAACTTTTTACCTTTTAGCTGGCTAAGCCCATTCTTAACATGAAAAAGGTTGTCAATTAGCTCTGCAGCATAACTGCTCGACTGGTCAACAAGAATGCTTGATATATTATTCTGATTCATCCAAGCTTTAACCTCTGTTGCTGCGGCCCAGGAGTTTTCATCGGCTGATGCGAGTAGCAGATAGAAGCCATACTCTTGTACAGATTCCAAAGCAATCCTCTCGGAACCTCCGGTTAAGAAAACGAGAACTTCGGGGTTTGAATCAACAAACTCAACCTGGTCCTGATGAAAAAGTTTCTTTAATCTTCTCTTCCCTTTTGAGTAAACAGTATGATCTGCTGCTGGAAAGGCAAGTAGCTTAACTCTAAGTTTCTCCATTTTTAAAAATGATATTTAGTCTGCTATTACTCTATTCTTGAATAGATTCGTTTATATCAACAATAATGTCGAGGTAGGCAAAAATATCTATTGGCTGCCCGTCAACACGCACTACGGCCCTTAAATGACCAAGTCTTACAGCAACAACATCAAGCTCGGGCACAATAAAAATGTACTGCCCCAGAATACCTCTGGCAAAAATAACATTATATCCCTTATGATTGGTAAACCACCATTGGTGACCATACCTTTCGGTTGGCTCATCTCCCAGCTCCTTATCGGCAAGATATGTTGTACGCTTAATGGTTTCTTCAAGGTATTCCTCTGGAATTAGCTGCTTCCCATTCCAACTACCCTTATTAAGCACAAGCCTACCAATACGGGCAAAATCTCTGGCGTTGGTGTTAAAGCAGCAATAAGCCTTCTCAATACCATTCTCCTTATCGAGGCTCCACAAAGCATCATGCACTGCTCCTACCTTACTCCATATCTTATCTGACATGTATTCACTCAGTGTTTTACCAGTTGCCTCAGCAAGAATTATTGAAAGCAATTGTGAGTCTCCACTTAAATACTTAAACTCCTTGCCTGGCTCAGCAATAACCTCCTGGTCAAGAACTAGTTCCCGCAAGAATTTTCCGTAGTATGCTCTTGTTGTTGTGGAGAAAAGGCTGGCGTATGCTTCATCCCAACTTAAACCTGAACTCATGGTAAGTAAATGACGAATGGTTATTTTAGATTTATCGCCTTCTGAAAATTCGGGGATAAAATCGGCAACAGGCTGATCGAGGCTTTTGATATACCCATCGTCAATAGCACAACCAACCAGCAGGCTAACTATGCTTTTTGCCATTGAAAATGAGTTTGAATAAGAATCAGGGCCATAGTCTTCCCAATATTTCTCAAATACCAGCAATGAGTCCTTTGCCATCAAGAAAGCAACTGTTCGGTATTCGTTAAAGGTTTCCTCCTGTTTGGGGGTTAGAGAATACTCATTGTACTCTTGGTGCAACTCCCAGGGCTGGGGTGATTCTGCCTTTACGGTACGATTATTAAAAATTTTATAATGGTGAATTTTTGCCTTTTGATAACGTAATGCTTTTGTTATGTAATGATTTTGCGGAATAGACAGAAATATGCCTAGAGCAAGAACCACAATGGCAAGAAGCGATAAAAGAACTTTTCTTTTCATCATAGGATTTTTTTATAAAGTTATTAAAACCTAGAAAACAACCAATTAATTAAGGTCAAAATCAAGCTTAACTCTACCTTGCGGGCATTGCGAACACAGTGGAGTAGTATTACGATTTACAAGTAACTTGTACCTGAAATCATTATATTTATCCGATTTCCAAACCTTTTTCAAATCATTTGCATTCCCCAAAACGTGTATACCCGATTTATCGAAACAACAAGGGACAACGGTGCCATTGTGATAAATTGAGAGTTTAAACCAGGGGTTTGGGCAGGTTTTATTTTGGTAATTCTTTAGTGAGTATGTTCCGTCAACATCCATTTTATATCTGCTATAAACAGAATTAACAGGTATCTCTTTAAATCCCTCTTTACCTGAAGAAACCTGAACTGATTTTACCCTCAACTTGTCAACATTAAGCTGCCTACCAAGCTCTATAAACTTATCAATATCATTAATGTTCCTTTTAAAAGCAAGCATTTCAAGCACCACTATGGGATAGGGCTGCCCACTCAAATCTCTTGCTTCAATAATATTTTTAACTCCCTCTAAAACATCACTAAGCTTTGCTCCTTTTCTGTAATAACCAAACTCCTGCTCGGTAGGGCTATCTATCGATACAACAATTTTTTTTATACCAGCTTTAATCAAATTACTTGCTAAAGGGTAAGTAATTAGGGTGGCGTTAGTGGCAATCTCTGTAATAATTCTCTTTGAAGTTGCATACTTCACCATATCAACAATACGGGCATTCAAAAGCGGTTCTCCCTGAAAATGCAACAGTACCGTTGTTGTGTACGGTGAAACCTGATTAATAATATTTTTAAAAAGACTAATGCCCATTTCGCCTAAGGGTCTATTTAAGGTGCCATTTCCAGTAGGGCACTCAGGACAAAGCAGGTTACATCTTGTGGTTGGCTCAAGAGAAACACTATAGGGCATACCAAGTACAATAGATTTGCGAAACAAGCGTGAAAAAGTATAGCCTATTCCACAAAGAGTAAGATTTACTACCCTACGAAACGTAAGGTGCGACAAGTAAAGGCGAAACTCTTTCAATAATTCGGATCTTAATCTGTTTTAACAATAGTTTATTGCTAAATGGTTTCTAGTATTTGGAAAAGCTCATCGAGCTTGGGTGTGAGAATAATTTCTGTTCTACGGTTCTTCTGCCTGGCCTCCTTTGTCTTTTGTGTATCAATAGGGTGATACTCGCTACGACCCGATGCCGAAACTCGAGATGGCTCAATACTAGAGCCCTCAAGTAAAATCCTAACAATTGAGGTGGCTCGTTTAACGCTAAGGTCCCAGTTATCAAGCAATTCTCCACGAGGTGGAAAGGCAAGGTCATCGGTATGCCCCTCCACAACTATGTTAATATCCGGATGGTCTTCAAGCACAGGAACAAGCTGCATTAAAGCTTTTTTACCATTGGCATCAACCACGTGGCTAGCCGATTTAAACATCAGCTGCTCCTCTAGAGATACGTAAACCTTCCCGTTTTTATGCTTTACGCTCAATCCTTTGCCCTCAAAACCAAATAGGGCATCAGACACAGTTTTACGCAACGCCACCACAGCAGAATCTTTTCTGGCCAGTATCTGCTCCATCTCCTGTATCCTAGAGTTACGTTCGTCCAAATCCTTCTTTAATCCGTCAAGGTATGATTGTAACTCCTCAAGATTTCGTCTTCTTAGATTTAGCTGTCGTTCCAGCTCCTTTAGTGCATCCTCTTTAACTTGCAACTCTTCCTGCGTTTCCTGAAGTTCAGCGAGTACCCTTCGAGTCTCCTTTTGGCTTCCGGCCATAAAATTCTCCTGAAGTTCTTGCAAATCATCGTATCTACTTTCTAAACGCTGGTTCCTATCTTTTAATCTGTTTAACTCCACTGAGCGTGACAAACTATCGGAAACAAGCTGAGCAACTTCTGCCTTTAATACCTTGTATTTAGTCTCAAACTCCTTATTCTCTATTTCTAATGCTTCATTTTCTATTGAGAACCGTTCCCTTTCCTCCTCACATTTAATGTTTTTATCTTGCAATGCCTGGAACTCTTTTGCGGGCACACAAGCGCTCATTATAATTGCAATAACAACAAGAGTGGAAGTTAAGTATCCTATTCTTTTCATGATTAATAATTTAGGGAGATAGGGTAATATTTTAAATTTATACAAATATAAGAATAATAGGAATTTAAAACCGCAACAACACTTTGCTGTTCTAACATTTTATTAACAATGCCATTATTTGGTATTGGTTAAACTATTAAATGTTATTTATCGTTTAGTTATAACAACTTTATTTTTTTAAATTTGTTATAACTTTGCGGTCAACTAATAACTATGAGTACGCAACATTCATTTTTACAAAACATAAATTCACCTGATGATTTAAAAAAACTTCAGGCTGAAGATTTGGTTGCAGTCAGCCAGGAACTACGTCAGTTTATAATCGATGTGGTTTCAAACAACCCTGGGCACTTCGGTGCAAGCCTTGGTGTTGTTGAGCTAACCGTTGCTTTGCATTATGTGTTTAACACACCAATCGATAGAATTATTTGGGATGTGGGGCATCAGGCATACGGTCATAAAATACTCACCGGCCGGAGGGATGCTTTCCATACAAATAGAAAATACAAAGGCATAAGCGGCTTCCCCAAGCGCGACGAAAGTGAATATGACGCGTTTGGAACTGGTCATAGCTCAACCTCAATCTCTGCTGCTCTAGGCATGGCCGTTGCATCTGAATTAAAAAAAGATGAGAAGCAAACCGTTGCAATTATTGGCGATGGCTCAATGACCGCAGGCCTGGCTTTTGAGGGCCTGAATAATGGAGGTTCCCAAAACTCAAATTTATTGGTCATTCTTAACGACAATAATATGGCCATTGACCCCAACGTGGGGGCACTTAAGGAGTACCTGCTTGATATTACAACATCGCAGACTTACAATAAATTTAAAAACGAGGTATGGAACCTCATGGGTAAGCTCAATAAAGTGGGCCCCAGCGCTCGCTCAATGGTTCAGAAACTTGAGAATGCAATAAAATCAGCCCTACTGAAGCAAAGTAACCTGTTTGAATCTTTAGGCTTCAGATACTTTGGCCCTGTTGATGGGCACGACGTAGTTTACCTCACTCAGGTTCTAAATGATTTAAAGAGCATTCCCGGACCAAAACTTCTTCACTGCGTTACTGTTAAGGGCAAAGGGTACTCTCCGGCCGAGCAAAACCAAACAGTTTGGCATGCTCCTGGTGTATTTGATAAGTTAACAGGTAAACAAATTGTTGTTAAAACCGAGAAACCATCTCCTCCCCGATTTCAAGACGTTTTTGGGCATACACTAGTTGAGCTGGCAGAGCAGAATGAGAAGATAGTTGGAATAACTCCTGCAATGCCTACTGGATGCTCTCTCAACATTATGATGGAAAAAATGCCTGACAGAACCTTTGATGTAGGAATTGCAGAACAACATGCAGTTACATTTGCTGCTGGTTTAGCAGCAGAGGGCCTTGTGCCATTCTGCAATGTTTACTCATCTTTTATGCAAAGAGCCTACGACCAACTTGTTCACGATGTTGCCCTGCAGAAACTCAACGTAGTATTTTGCCTTGACCGTGGCGGTTTGGTTGGCGAGGATGGAGCAACCCATCACGGAGTTTTTGACATTGCATACATGAGAAGCGTTCCCAACCTAACCATCTGCTCGCCACTTAACGAAGAGGAGTTGCGAAATATGATGTACACCGCTCAGCAAAAGGATATGGGAGTTTGGAGCATTCGATACCCCAGAGGCAAAGGCTCAATGGCAGACTGGAAAAAGAAACTAAGAACAATCGAGGTTGGTACAGGTAAACTACTAAGGGAGGGTTCCGATATTGCAATCCTTTCATTAGGCCCCATTGGAATACAGGCAGCCAAAGCAGCAGAGATGCTGGCTGAAAAGGGTGTGAGTGCCGCTCATTATGATATGAGATTTGTTAAACCTCTTGATACAAACCTTCTCAAAAATATTGGTAAAAAGTTTAAAACCGTTATTACCCTTGAAGATGGAGCTATTCAAGGAGGATTTGGTTCTGCAGTTTTAGAGTGGTTTAACGACAATGGCGTTGGTTCAAGGGTTATAAGGCTTGGCGTACCCGACCGGTTTATTGAGCATGGCACCGTACCAGAACTATATAAAGAATGTGGCATTGATGCAGAGGGCGTATATAATGCAGCAATAAAAATAGTATCGCCAAAAATGGTAGGAAAAGTGGTTTAATGCCTTTTTTTACCTATTGATTAAGCAAACTTTTTGCCCATAAGAAAAAAACGCAGTATATTCGCACCCCGAGAAAAAGACCAATGCCCGGATGGCGGAATTGGTAGACGCGCTGGTCTCAAACACCAGTGGTAGCAATACCGTGCCGGTTCGATCCCGGCTCCGGGTACAGAATTACAACCAAAAGGGTGTCTCAAAAAATGAGGCACCCTTTTATTTTTTCCCACTTACAAAATAATTTTCTTTAACTTTGATACCCAATAAATGAATCGACTATGTCATCAACAACAAATTTATACCCATACGGCGATAAGCAACCCGACTTTGATAAACGTTACCTTGAGATGGCTCATATTTGGGCCAAAAACTCATACTGCGTTCGCAGGCAGGTAGGTGCACTCATTGTGAAGGATAAGATGATTATCTCCGATGGGTACAATGGCACCCCCTCGGGCTTTGAAAACATTTGCGAGGACGAGAAGGGAAAAACCAAACCATACGTACTTCATGCCGAAGCCAATGCAATTACCAAAGTTGCCAAATCAAATAACAGCAGCCAGAGCGCCACGCTTTACGTAACCTCTGCCCCCTGCATGGAATGTTCTAAACTAATAATCCAGGCAGGCATTAAAAGAGTGGTTTATAGTGATGATTACAGGGCAACAGAGGGAATTGAATTACTAGGACGCGCAGGTATTGAAGTTGTTAAGCTGTAATAATACCCTCAACATAAAAAGAGTTAAAAAAATACTTACACGGAGACAACTGTTAACTTTTCGCTACAAAAGCATTAACTTTGATGTTTTGATTTTATGCGTTGCATAAATTATCACCTTAGTTTCACACTGATATTTGTAAAAAACTGATATAATGATATATAACAACAGAAAGAAAGACATTATCTACCCCATTGCTATTGCCATTGTTTTGGTAATTGGAATGCTTGTTGGAATCAACCTTCGCAAGGAGCCCGGAAGAACAAGTCTTACTGTTAGTCCTCGTACAGACAAGCTTAATAGCATTCTAAAATATATTGAGGGACAGTATGTTGACACAGTCTCAATGAACAACCTAGTAGAGTCAACTATCCCTACCGTTCTTGAGAATCTGGACCCACATTCTGTTTACATACCAGCATCCGACCTACAGGAGGTAAACGAACCCCTTGATGGCGGTTTCGACGGGATTGGCATAACTTTTAACATGCCCGAAGACACTATTATTGTTATAACAACCATACCAGGTGGACCATCAGAGCGTGTAGGTTTAATACCCGGAGATAGAATAGTAACAATTGACGACTCCACCGTTGCAGGTGTTGATATTAACCAGAATGATATTGTAAAAATGCTTAAAGGGCCAAATGGCACAAGCGTTAAGGTTGGTGTTAGCCGAAAAGGAGTTGACGAACCCATCACCTTCGAAATTATTCGCGACAAGATTCCAATTTACAGTGTTGATGTAAGTTACATGGTAAAAGAAGATATTGGATATATAAAAATTTCCCGCTTTGCCAGAACTACCTACCAAGAGTTTATTGACGCGGTTGATAAACTCCAAAACAAGGGGATGCAAAAAATTATTATTGACCTGCGTGGTAACAACGGAGGTTACATGGATGCTGCCACCAACATAGCCAACGAGTTTTTATCAGAAGGGAAACTAATAGTTTACACTGAAGGGAAAGCTCGTCCCCGCCAAAATATTTATTCAAATGCAAAGGGACGTTGCCTAAACACTCAGGTAGCCGTTCTGCTAGATGAGTTCTCTGCATCAGCAAGCGAAATTTTAGCTGGAGCCATTCAGGACAACGATAGGGGTGCCGTTATTGGTCGCCGCTCTTTTGGCAAGGGGCTGGTTCAAGAACAGATACTATTCTCCGATGGTTCAGCAGTTCGTTTAACCATTGCGCGCTACTACACACCAACAGGGCGGAGTATACAAAAACCATACGAGAATGGAACTGACGATTATTACTACGACATAAGCAACAGATACATCCATGGGGAGTTTCAGGAGCGTGACAGCATTCATCTAAACGACTCATTACTGTATACTACACCAGGAGGCAGAACTGTTTACGGAGGTGGCGGAATTATGCCCGATTTTTTTATACCACTTGATACAATCGGCATTACTACATACTTTAACCAAGTAGCACGAAGAAATATAATTTACAGGTTTGCTTTTGAATATGCTGATGATAACAGAAGTAAACTATCTGAATTTGATAATGCCGAGGGAATAGAGAACTATCTGGAACAACAAAAAATACTAGATAAGTTCGTATCGTTCGCAAAGGATAATGGCATTAAACCAAACTATAAACAAATTGAAATCTCAAAAGAGGTTCTTGAAACTCAGCTAAAAGCATACATAGCCAGAAACATTATTGATAATGAAGGATTCTATCCGATTATTAAAAAAATTGACAGCACGCTTATCAGAGCTATCGAGATTATTGAAAGCGACGACATAAAAGAGCTAATCTCATCACAATACGAAAAACAGGCTTCTGCTTTAGCCTGGCTAAGAGCAAACAGCAAACGCAGGGTAATAATGGATGCTTTGGTACAAACAGTATAGTTTTCATAGAACTTTTCTGCAGCTAATAATCCAAAGGGTTGTTTCGTCTATTATTGTTTACCAGCAAGTTGCCCTGAGCAGGTCAAATGGTTCTTAATTATGCCCTTTTGCCAAATTGCAAAAACAAAGTGTTGAAACATACTATATTTTATTGTATATTTGAATACGGTACAATAAAAGAATTAGCTATGGACAACCAAGCATCGATTGAACGTTACGGCGGTATCATTAAAGAAGAACCGCTTTCTTGTGTTGATAATGATATTATCCTTAAAAACACTTGTGTATTTGAGGCAGACTCGCCCTACTTTGGATATTACAACGAGGTTCCACACACCTCAAAACCCCACATGACATACTTTATACTTGACAAATATTTCTCTTTAGAATTTCTAATGCGAGCAACAAGTAACGTACAGAAAACGGTTAAGTTTAAAATTGATTGCGTTACTGGTAGCATAACCATGTTTAACCAAACCTGCTATGTAATCCGTTTCCTCGATATTCAAAACTACAGCCATATAGCCTTGCTACAAGAAAAATATTTAGAGGAAGGCATTTCTTTCAAGAAAAAATCCAGAACTTTTCAACACGAAATGGCAATGATAAAACTAAGACGCTTCTTTAGCTTTATACCTGCTGGTGAGGGAATGTTCCTGGAGAGCAATCAGCCTAATTTTGGCTACTTTGCTTTACCAGAGTATATTAACTGGGAAAATTTTAAGAAGCTAACCACCGAAGTTAAATACGATACGGGCCTTCTCTACTTCGATGCAGCCTCTGCATACGTTTTTCAAAACAACGGAATTATGGATATGGTTCGGATTTATAGAGAGAATTTAACGAAAGAGAACCTTAAAGCAATAAAAGACAGGTACCTAAAACTTTTAGGCTAACTATTACAAATATCAGAAGCCAATATGCTATAGAACAGTATTTTTTTTGCTTTCAAAGTATTTAATACAAAACTAAATGCTTTAACTTGAACCCTAAACCTCAAAACCCAAATCCATGAGTGGAATTTTCAGTTCATCATTAGGTAAAAAATTAATAATGAGCATAACAGGACTTTTCCTTATGCTCTTTTTGTTAGTTCACCTAGCAACCAATCTGCTGCTATTAGTAGGCGATGGGGAACTTTACAACAAAGCTGCCCACACACTGGCAACAACGCCTGCCCTAAAAGTTGTTGAGTACCTTCTGGCGTTTGGATTTGTTTTCCATATTGCTTATGCAACAATCCTTACGCTCAAAAACAGGAGGACTCGCCCTGTAAGGTATGCAAAAAGCTCATCTAACGAGCTCACCACCTGGTCCTCAAGGAATATGTATATCCTTGGCTTTGTAATTCTGGTATTCCTTATTCTTCATATTATCAATTTTTTCCTAAAATTAAGATTTGGTGATGCTCCTTACATCACCTACAATGGGGAACAAATGCATAATTCATACCTTCTGGTTTCGCAATTCTTTGTTGACTACTGGTGGTATAACGTTATTTACATTTTTTCGGCTATTCTGCTTGGGCTTCACCTCTCCCATGGTTTTTGGAGCGCATTCCAAACTATTGGTTTAAACAACAATAAATGGATACCAAGAATACAGGTTGTTTCATACATATATGCAGTAATAATTGCTGTAGGGTTTACAATTATCCCCCTATACTTCTGGTTCTTTTATTAATATGGAGATATTTGCCTAACTGTGACCTCTATCCTACATTAAAAATTGAAAAAATTACTATAAGATGAGTAAGCTAAACGCAAAAATACCCGAAGGCCCCCTGGCAGAAAAATGGTCGAAGCATAAGAATAGCATTAGGTTGGTAAATGCAGCAAATAAAAAGAAGTTGGACGTTATTGTTGTTGGTACTGGTCTTGCCGGCTCAGGTGCTGCATCAACTTTGGGGGAACTTGGCTACAACGTTAAGGTGTTCTGTTATCAGGATTCGCCACGCAGGGCGCACTCCGTTGCTGCACAGGGCGGAATTAATGCCGCTAAAAACTACAAGAATGATAACGATAGCGTTTACCGCCTTTTTTACGATATGATTAAAGGTGGCGATTACAGAGCCCGCGAAGCGAATGTATATCGAGCCGCTCAGGTGAGTAATTCTGTTATTGACCACTACACGGCAATGGGCGTTCCTTTTGCACGCGATTATGGCGGTCTTCTTGATAATCGCTCCTTTGGAGGCGTTCAGGTAAGTCGTACTTTCTATGCAAAAGGACAAACGGGACAACAGTGCCTATTGGGTGGATACAGCGCGTTAGTCCGACAAATGCAAACGGGCAAAGTAACCATGTTTGGCCGCCGCGAACTACTCGATTTAGTAATAGTTGACGGCAAAGCACGAGGAATTGTCGTTCGTAACCTAATTACTGGTGAAATAGAGCGCCACTCTGCTCATGCAGTAGTTCTTGCAACTGGTGGCTATGGCACCATTTACTACCTATCTACATTGGCCGTTAACTCAAATGGTTCAGCAGCGTGGAAAGCTTTTAAACGTGGTGCTTACTTTGCCAACCCCAGCTTCATTCAAATCCACCCTACCTCTATACCTGTACTTAACGATTTTCAAAGCAAGCTAACCCTTATGAGCGAGTCGCTTAGGAATGATGGCAGGGTTTGGGTGCCAAAAATAAAAGGGGATAAGAGGAAAGCCAGTGAAATTCCCGATGAAGAGCGCGATTACTACCTTGAACGCAGGTACCCCGCGTTTGGGAACCTTGTACCCCGCGATGTTGCCTCACGTGCAGCAAAAGAACGATGCGATGCTGGTTATGGCGTTGGTGATTCGGGCCTTTCGGTTTATCTCGATTTTCGCGATTCAATACAAAAACAGGGTAAAAAAACAATAGAGGATAAGTACAGCAATCTTTTTGAGATGTACGAGAAGATTACAGGCGAATCACCGTTTGAAACCCCCATGCGGATTTACCCAGCAGGTCACTATACTATGGGTGGGCTTTGGGTTGACTATAACCTTATGACTACCATACCTGGCCTGTACGCCATTGGCGAGTCAAACTTTTCCGACCATGGCGCAAACAGACTAGGGGCTAGCTCCCTAATGCAGTGCGCTGGCGATGGTTACTTTATACTTCCCAACACTATCTCCGATTACCTTGCCGATGATATTAAAACTGGAAAAATTCCAACCGATACCCCTGAGTTTGATGAGGCTGAAAAGCAGGCCAAGGAGAGAATTGAGAACCTCCTTGCCATAAACGGTACCAAAACCGTTACATCTTTCCATAAGAGGTTAGGAAAAATTATGTGGGACTACTGTGGAATGTATCGTAACGAGGAAGGACTGAAAAAAGCCCTAACGCTTATAGATAAACTCGAGGAAGAGTTCTGGAAAGATGTTAAGGTGCCAGGTACTGGTCAGGAACTTAATCAGGAGTTAGAAAAAGCTAGCCGCGTTGCCGACTATTTTGAGATGGCTAAACTTCTTTGTAACGATGCTCTTAATCGTAATGAGAGC
>JAWLEY010000300.1:0-2951 GCA_041685855.1 Perlabentimonas sp.
TAAAATACTGTTACCTGCGAGAAGATTAAAGAAGTTGTTGAAAAAGCTCTCTTTTTTGGGGTAAGTTTCGTAAGCAAATTTAAGCCATTCGAGGTTTATCCTACGTTCTTTCAGGAAAAAATCTGGATTATAATCACTAAGGTCAATGCCGTAGCAGGTCTCTCCCTTGTACGGAGGATTTTGGCTGGCGCCAGGTTTGCTCACAGGGGTAAAACTAAATTCCATACCGCTAAAATTTGGGTGACCAAAAACCTGAAAGGGGAAGTCGGTTCCACGGCCAACGCTAATAACACTTCCTTCGAAGAATCCCAAAGAAGGGTAAAGATAAACCGATGTTTGGTTAGGTAAATTTGGCGATGGTGGAATTGGGAGCACGTAAGTTGAGTCGTGCGTGTAGTTTAAGCAGGGAATAACGGTAAGGTTACATGCTTTTGATTCTTCAAGCCAACCCTCCCCGTTTATCATTTGAGCAAACTCGCCCATGGTCATTCCGTGAACAAGAGGAACAGGGTGCATCCCTACAAATGAGTGGAAGCTTGTATCGAGCACTGGGCCATCTACATAAAAACCATTGGGGTTTGGGCGGTCAAGTATGAGAAATGGCAGGTTCATCTCGGCACAAGTCTCCATAACGTAGTGCATTGTTGATATGTAAGTATATATTCTTACACCTACGTCCTGCATGTCAAAAACAATTATGTCTAAGTTTTTAAATTCATCGTGCGTTGGTTTCTTACGGTTGCCGTAAAGTGAAATTACTGGGATTCCCGTTCGCTCATCAACCTGATTTTTTATGTGTTCACCTGCATCACCATCGCCCCTAAAACCGTGCTCAGGGCTAAAAATTTTTTTAATATTTACTCCGAGAGAGATAAGCGTATCAACCAGATGGGTTTGGTTAACAATTGAGGTGTGGTTTGCTACAATGCCCACTCTTTTGTTCTTCAATAGTGGGACATACTTGTCAATTCTTTCGTTTCCAAGTTTTAAGGTGCTTGCCTGATTGCTACTGTTTTTTTGAGCGCCACAACCTGTGAGCGCTATCAGCATTAAGCATATAAAAAAAAGTTTTATCGACATTTAGCAGGATTTAATCAAAAACAGAAAACTTAGTTAAATAGTATTCCTACTACGAAATTACTAAAAATGTGTGTATAGCAATGCAACACCCTAAAAAAAGTAAACCCTCAGTATAATGACCGAGGGCTTACATTGGAATTTATTTCAGAAATAAAACTATTTTATATTCTCCGATACAGGTAACCCAAATTCTTCAACCATTTTAATATCAAGGTCTTCAAGTGCATCTAGAATGGGGTTGTAAATCTCAGGAATAACAGGAATATGTACGCCTTTTGCAGCAATTTTTCCCTCAAGAATCATTTCAACGCTAACAGCAGCAGGAAGTGCTACGGTTCTTGATATTGAGGTATCGGTTTTTAGTGTACCAAAATCGAGCATTCTTGAGCGGATAACCTCCTGTTTTCCATCAGGATATTTTGCAAGGAAAGTGTGCTGCATTACCACCATATCGCGCTCATCCTCCTTTATCATCATCTTGTCAATCATTATGTCCGATACAACCTCAAAAGGAGAATCTTCTGTTCGGTCAATAGGCTTGTCAGAGAATAATCCAAGCCAATCCATTGCTACCATTGGGTCTGAGTTCACCTCAATTCCTAAATGACTGGCAACCTGCTGTTTAATGTTGGCAGAAGATGATGAGTTTATTAGCTTTGCCATCATATCTGCATACGACATGCCCGATAGATTAATCTTATTGCACGACAGCAAGTTAACTCGCTTCATGGCATCCAGCACCTCGCACCATTTACTGTTACGGAAAGTACCCCTCATCATGGTTTTAACTTCGGGTATTCCGTATAAATCAATGTATGGGAGAGAATCTCTGTTTGGGTAAACCTCCAGATTGCCAGCGTTTTGGCAGTTAACTTTAATGGGGTTCTTAAAAATATCTTCGGTAGGAACATCAACAACCTTCTCGTTTTTCAGGTATTTTCCATTGTTATTCCCCGCCATAACAACCCCCTTGGGTGCCCAGGTAAATTTATAGTTAAATGGATTTTTTTCAACCTCAGGAGCAACAAGCGCACCACAGAAAGAGTAGAATTCCTCAACATTGCCACCTTTCTCGTGAACTTGGTCAATAATTCTCATGGCCGACATGTGGTCAATGCCAGGGTCCAGCCCAATTTCGTTAAGGAAGATAACATCAGCATCCTTTGCCTGTTGGTCCATGGCTTTCATCTCAGGCTTAACGTAAGAGGTGGTTACCATGTTCTTCTTGTGCTTTAGGCAGTATCTTGCAACTTGTGGATGAAAAATCCAGGGGAGCAGGCTAACCGTAATGTCATTTTTGTTTACAAGGTCGTTCAGTGCTTCCTCGTTTTTAACATCAAAAGCTAAGGCAATTCCATTGGCATGGCCATTAATTATTGCTTCTGCCCTTGACACATCCCTGTCGCAAAGTGTTACTATAAAACCTTTATCTAAAAGGTAGGTAACCATTGGCTTAGAAACCATTCCAGCGCCAAGTATCAACACTCTTTTCATACTATGTATTTGCGTTTAATGCATTAATATCAACGTTCGTCCTATTTAAACCTACTTAAGGGGAGTTACGTTTAGAGATTGTTTATACTTAATTGTTCTGCTGCGAATGTAATGTTTTTTTTATGCAAATTCCAATGAAATTAGCAGGTTGAGGTTCATTATTACGAATGGGATAATTGAAATTCGCTGATTATATTACAGATAGATAGACTCCTATAAAGGAAAGATGTCGTAAAACATGAATGGGGCTGGAGAGCAGGTGTAAATCAAAAACATGGCAGCTTTTGTATGTTTATTTTAAAAAAAGCATTAATTTGTAACTTTCTAGCATTTGTTTTGCTATACATATATATTAGCCTGACAGAACTGTTTTACAA
>JAWLEY010000059.1:0-12776 GCA_041685855.1 Perlabentimonas sp.
TTTTTTGTTTATTTGTATTTAGGTAGATTTTTTAATTATGCATAAAGCAATTCTGATAGTTTTCTTTTTTTTTCACGCCATTCCTTTTGTTTTAGCTCAGGGGAAGGTGGTTCGAAATCCAATTGTTGCTTATCAAACCCATTCAGAGTTAAGCATTGACTCCTTAGGATTGTATGCTGACTCCACCGTGGTTTGGTTTAAAGTAACCAATAGTCTTCCAAAGGGAGGCTGGTTCTGTGCAGATAGTAGTACAGTACTTGAAATCCCCGATCAGAACTCCCGCTTAAAAATTATGAGTGCAAGATGCATACCCTGGTGTCCTAATGCTTATGAGTTTAGAGGTGAGGATGATGAGTTGCATTTCGAACTAGTCTTTCCGTACCTATCAGATGACCCCAAAGCAATCAATATTATTGAAGAGTGCGATAGGGCTTGCTTCGTTTTAGAGGGGATTATTCTTGATGATAAGTTGAATGAGGATCATAGAAAGTTTGATGAAGGTGTGAGACTTTTTGTTAATAATAAACTAGCAGAGGCTTATGAGTTATTTAGTGATATTATTAAAGATATTCCCGATGAACCCACGCATATATATGGTTATTCTTACCTTAACCTGATAAGAATTTGCTGGCAGCGCGACAGTAACCTAAAAGCTGAGCAATGGATTAGAAGGCTGAAAAAATCAGCGTTGCCACGGAAACAGTACTACCTAAATACAATAGAGAAGGAGAGGGAACAAAAGCGGTTTTTCTAGTTTACTGGCTAACCTCAACGTAATGGAAGGGTACGTTGGCCATGTCAGAGAGTTCTTCTCCGGCCTCACGTAGCTCATCATCATCCTCATCAAAATACCAGTATATTTTTAATGGGATGTTGTTCTTTTGCATTTCACTTATAATCTGAATTATATCAAAAATAAACTTAGCCGATGAGCTATTAAAGTAGATATACTTGAACTTGAAAGTAATTGGCTCGGACGAAGGGTTAATTTTTTGGTTTTTACCCATCCAACTATTAAACTCCTCAAGCCAATTTATGATATTAATATAAAAATCGCGAGCATTCTCAGGTCGTGAATACCCACTTAATTCCAGTATTCTTTTATCGGGTTCAAAACAAACCCTGGGACTTGTATTAGTTCCTTCTATTCTGAGCGTTTCCATTAAAATATTTATGCTTTTTAATAATTGCTAATATAGAAAAATGGTTTTAATAATCACTTAAAATTGTTATAATAGTTAAAAAGATTTGGCGAAGAGCAAGGATAGCTTGATGAATTGTAATTTGAGTCATATTTAGAGCGAAAAAAAAGAGAGCTTCTATATTTTTTCTATAGAAGCTCTCGGATGTTGGTTTCGGGTTTACCTTAAGGGTTGTAAGGAATAAAGTTAAAGTTGTAGCCTATCATGTCTGCTATCTCTTCACCTGACTCGAAAATTTCATCATCACCCTCTTCATAGTACCAGTTAACTTCAATCTTGTTCCCTTTTGACATGAATTTCATGAACTCTAGGAGTATATCGAGAAGAAACTTTGACGAGGCTGAATTAAAGTATGTCATTTTCAGATTTAATGTAAGCAAACTTTTTTCAAAGTCAGTATTCTGGCTAAGAACCTGATCATGATATTCTTCAAGCCATTTAAGTATAGGTCTGTAAAACCCAATAACGTTTTCTGGGCGTGAAAAGCCTGAAATTTCAAATACGCTATTTTCAGGATCAAAGAATACTTTAGGGGTGAATTCGGTTGGTTCTATATTTAAAGGTTCCATATTCTTTATTAAATTATTAATTTATGCATTTCGAGAAATTACAACATTAATAGTAAAATATGAGTAATCTTCGTCAATGGTTTCGAAATTGTAGTTGATATGATTTTCTGAAACCTTAGCAATGTTTATGATTCCTAAGCCTGCGCCACCCTTTGGAGAAACATTACCACTTAGGATGGTGAGCTTGTACAGATCCTTTAACCCCTCTTTGTCCAGTGAGTTAACTTTGTCTAACTTTTCTTTTAATGGGGGGATTTTACTGTTCAGAAGGCTGTTTGATGCGAGTAGTGAAAATTCCTTTTCATCAACGAACAGTGAAAAACGTGGTTGAAAACCAGTATTGCTACTTATAATGTCCTGATGCTTATAGATATTTTCAAGGCTTTCAACCATGGCAGAGTAAACCTTCTTCTTTATTGTAATACCCATTCCTTGCTTATCAACAAAGGCCGTCATCCTGTTAAGCAAAAAGCCAATTTCCTCGTAGCTTAAAGGACCATAATGAGCTAAAATGTTTTCTCGTTTCGCCACTTTATTTGCGTTGATTAATTAAAAAACTAAAATAGTGAATTAATTGTAAGTCTTAAAAGAAAACTAAGTTTTTTTTTCATTTTATTTATTACAAATGTATCTGTTTTTTTTAAAACGAACTATTATGGCTTTTATTTATTAAAGATTTGTGTATAAATGATTTTTTTACAAATAGGTGTTTTTGATGTTTTTTTCTTGTTAAATATTGCTTATTGACAACAATAGTAACGAGGTAATGTATACTAAAAAACCCCAGATTCAAAAAAATGAACCTGGGGTTTAACTTAATTAAGTTTTTTAATTCTACTTAATTATGGTCATTTCATCAACAAGGTGTTTCGCTCCTGCGTACTTGTCTATTATAAATAGGATATACCTTGCATCAACATTAATGCATCGTTGTACCTCTGGCTCAAAAACAATATCGCCACTCATGGCTTCCCAGTTACCATCAAAGGCACAGCCAATAAGGTGCCCTTTGGCGTTTATTACCGGGCTTCCTGAGTTGCCGCCTGTTATATCGTTGTTTGTAATGAATGCAATTGGCATCTCACCGTTCTCCATGGCGTAGGGGCCATAATCCTTGGCGTTGTAAAGTTCTTTCAATTTATCTGGAACAACAAACTCCCAGTTGTCTGGGTCCTCTTTCTCCATTACACCTTTAAGCGTAGTTATGTAGTTATATTTAACTGCATCTCTTGGATGGTAGTCGAGAACCTGACCAAATGTTAGCCTCATGGTGAAGTTAGCATCTGGATAAATTGGCTCGCCTTCCTTCATTTCCATTAAACCAGCAACAAAAAGCCTGTGCCCTTTGTAAAAATCTTGGTTTATTTCAGAGAGTTTTTCTCTTATAGAGGTGTAAGTATCCCATACTGAGTTTGCTGTTGAGAAAGCAGGGTCGTTTTCAAGCTTTTCTGCGCTCGGGTTTTCTAGGAAAGCCCAAAGTTTGGTTGAATCTGTAAATATTGAGTTTTCATAAAGATTATCAACAAACTTTTCGAAATTGCCATTGTAATCAGCTCTTATTTTATCAAACACATCGGGTTGATGCTCTTTTTTTACCTTTTTGGCAAATAGCTCAAACATTGCCTTTGCCACTTTTCGGTCGGTTGGTGCATTGTAGTCTTCGTAAAAACTACGAGCTGACTGTTTGAGCCTGTCCACTCTGCTTTCCAGACCATCTTTATCTTCGCCTTCCTCTTCCTTCATGTATTTGTATAATGATTTGGCTCTTTGGGCAAGAGAAATTATTTCTGTTCCCCTTAGCAAAGTTTCTGAGATGTACAGATTCGTGTACACGTACTCTTCACGTTCTTTTACTGCTTGCTCAATAAGACCAAGTGCCTCGTCGTACTTTTTGGCTCTGCGTCGTTTGTCGTTTACCCACTGGCTAAACTCCTCCTCCTTTTTCTTCTTGCTCTCTTTTACCTTAAGGTTTTTTAGTGCTTGATTCTGACCAATTGAGTATTTCCAGTAGTTTGTGCTGCCTGAGTATTTTGATGCGTACTTAATACGAACCTCATCGCTCTCAAGCATATCCTCAAGAATAAGTTCCTGTCGGATGCCCCTAATGTGGGCTCTTTGCTTGTTGGTTATGCTTTCTGTTTCCTCTACCTCCCATGATGTCATGTATCGTTGGGTGCTTCCTGAATACCCCATAACCATTGCAAAGTCCTCTTCCTCTACTCCCTTAATTGAAACTGGTAGATGGTGTTTAGGCTTGTAGGGCTGGTTGTCTGGAGAGTATGATGCTGGCTTATTATCCTTATCGGCATAGATACGGAAAATTGAAAAGTCGCCTGTGTGGCGTGGCCACATCCAGTTGTCTGTATCGGCACCAAATTTACCAATTGATGATGGTGGTACTCCAACCATACGAACATCAGTGAAGGTTTCGTATAGGTAAAGGTAGTATTTGTTACCACCGTAGAAGCTGGCTACTCTGGCATTGTAGTGCGTGTTTTCAGTTGCCTCCTCTTTAATTTTGTTTGCTATGGTTTCAACTGCTAGTGAGCGTTCCTCCTCGCTCATTTTTTTGTTAATTTCTTTCTCAATCTTTTCTGTAACGTCCTCTATGCTTATCAAAAAAGTTACGCTTAGCCCGGGACTTGGTATTTCTTCTTCTTGGCTCATGGCCCAAAAACCATCTTTTAAGTAGTCGTGTTCAGTGCTACTGTGTTCTTGAATTACACCATAGCCACAATGGTGGTTTGTAAGTAAAAGTCCCTGATCAGAGATTACTTCTCCCGTACAGCCTCTGCCAAATATCACAACAGCATCTTTAATGCTGGAGTTGTTGATGCTGTATATCTCCTCAGCAGTAAGCTCCAGTCCCAACTTATGCATGTTAGCTATGTTGTACTTTTGTAGCAAAGGGAGTAGCCACATGCCCTCGTCGGCTTTTGCCATGGTGGAAAGTACAATGAGAAACCCTAGTAGTAACGAACGAATTTGTTTCATCATTTTAAAATGTTTTAATTGTGATTTGTGTTAGTTTAGTGATTATTGACTTAAAAAGGTTTGATAGTTTATTATGTAATCGGTTTAACATTACTAAAACATAAAGCAGAAAAAATTATTTGCTAAATGGTATGTTTAGCTGTTTTTCAATTAGTTTGAACGACTGACGATGAAGCGGCGTTACACCATGTATTGTAATTGCTGCTCTATGGTATGCCGTAGGGTAACCCTTGTTCTTGTGCCAGCTATATGCTGGGTACTGCTCCCCCGCTTTGCACATGTATTCATCCCTGTAAACTTTTGCCAAAATCGATGCTGCTGCTATGCTCATATATTTTGAATCGCCTTTTATAATGCATTGATGGGGTATGTTTGGGTATGGTTTAAACCTGTTGCCATCTATCAGCAGAAAGTCAGGTTTTACGCCTAGTTTACTTATAGCCTGATGCATGGCAAGAATGGATGCGTTAAGAATATTAATTCTGTCTATTTCGTTGGGTTCAACCATGCTAACTTCGTATGCAGTGGCTTCTTGCTCAATTATTTGCTTTAGTATTAGACGTTGTTTGTGAGTGAGTTGCTTTGAGTCGTTTAGCAAAGTGTTTGAGAAATCCACAGGCAGCACTACAGCCGCTGCAAAAACTGGTCCTGCCAGGCAACCTCTGCCTGCCTCATCGCAACCAGCTTCTACTCTTTTTTCTACAAGGCACTTTTCTAGCATTTAGTAGTATCCTTTATGGTTTTCAGCATGCTTGTATAAAGTTTCTCAGCCGTGTTATCCCAGCTAAATAATTTTTTTCTTTGATTTGCTTCAGCTATTAACGCATCTCTTAGTTGACCATCGGTTGCTATAAGTTTCATGGCTTTAGCAATAGAGTCAACGTTGTAAGGGTCAACATAATATGCTGCTCTCCCAGCCACTTCGGGCATTGATGTTCTATTGGAAGCAATAATGGGAACATGACAATTCATTGCTTCAACCATTGGTATTCCAAAGCCCTCAAAATATGGGACAAAGGTAAGCGCAGTAGCTGCACCCAGAACCATTCGCAGTTCATCCACCTTTAATCGGCCAGTAAAGATAACAGATTGGCGATTTCTCATATTTTTGAGAGTATGTTCAATCTCTTTCGTTAGAAACATGGGCTCACCTACAATAACAAGGTTGTACTCATTGCTTTGCAGAGAGAACATGTCGAATGCCTGAAGCAGCCTGGCAACATTCTTTCTTGGGTTTAGAGCGCCAACAAAAACAAAGTACGGTTTATCATTCGAGTATTTTGCTTTAACTGCTTCTTTTTCTTCGAATGTAATAGGGCTATAATCAGTGTTGGCTCCATTGTGAGTTACATCTATCTTGTCAGGATTTATACTATAGCTTGCAGATATGTCGTTCTTAGAGTATTCACTAACAGTAACAATGCGGGTTGCCTTTCTTGCAAATTTTGGAAAAAAATGGTTAAAGTACGTCCTGAACTGCCAGGGTATGCCCTCGGGGTGATGGTGAAAGTTGATGTCGTGAATAACTGCAAGGGTAGGAGTATTGCTTTTTAACGGGATGTATCCGTCAGGAGAAAGAAACAGGTCGATTTTGTTTTTTTTGAGGAATCGTGCAACCGAAAACTCAAACCAAAGGTACCAAAGAATTGGATGGCGAGCCTGAGGATGAAGAACAACAGGTGTAATGTTTTTTGAAAAAATGAAAGAGGGGTCTGGCTTCCGGTCAAATAGAAAAAAATATTCATTCTCAGGATGATTCGCAGTAATCCTCTTTAAGGTTTCGTAAGTGTACCAACCTATTCCTTCAAGCCTGTTTTTTAGCAATAAACGGGTATTTATAGCAATTCTCATTTATTGTACGATTATAAAAAATGCCAAATTACCATTTTTTTAGGAAACATAGCGTAAAATATGCCTGTGATATTGCATCTTTGTGACCCTTTTAAGCATTTGAAAATGCTTTTATAAAGTTGTTCTATATTTTGTAGGTAGGTTTAAGCAACGTTTCATCATTTTATTTCATCTTTTAGTAACCCCAACATACTAAGTTCAACAAATTGTATGTTTCAAAAATATATACAGCAATAAAAATTAAAGAGTTTGAAAAAAATTTTCGCCACTAACTTAGTGTTACTTCTTACCCTTAATCTGCTGGTTAAACCTTTTTGGATTTTTGGGATAGATAGGGCTGTGCAGAATGCTGTTGGGGCAGGAGAGTACGGCCTTTTTTTCGCTCTGTTTAATTTCTCCTTACTGCTAAATATAATTCTCGATTTTGGAATAACCAATTTTAATAATAGAGAAATTAGCAGGCATGCTCAGATGTTGCCCCGTTTTTTCTCTAACATGATAACCATTAAATTATTAATGGCCACTGCTTATTTTATAGTAACTTTTGTTATTGCTTTTATTATTGGATACAGTTCCCGCCAGTTCTGGATTCTGGGTTTTCTGGTTTTTAACCAGTTCTTATCAAGTTTAATTCTATATTTCAGAAGCAATATTAGTGGATTACAGCTCTTTAAAACCGACAGTATTCTCTCTGTAACCGATAGGGTTTTAATGATAATTCTATGTGCATTCTTGCTTTGGGGGCCAGTTAGAGACCAGTTTCATATTGAGTGGTTTGTTTATGCACAGACAGTTGCGTATGTGGCAACGGCCATTATCGCTTTTTTACTTGTACTAAAGCAATCGCAATTTTTTACTCCAAAATTTGATTTAAGGTTCTTTATTACAATTGTAAAACGGAGCTACCCTTACGCACTGCTGGTTTTATTAATGTCATTCTACTACAGGGTTGATTCCGTAATGCTTGAGCGAATGCTCCCTGATGGCAATGTTCAGTCTGGTATATATGCCCAAGCCTTCCGGCTTTTAGATGCGGCAAACATGGTGCCGTTCCTTTTTGCGAGTTTGCTGCTACCCATCTTCTCAAAAATGATAAAAACAAATGAGCCGGTTAAATCGTTGCTGGGGTTCTCGTTTAGCTTGCTATTTGTTTTTTCATTCGTTGTGTCCGTCGTATGCATTACATTTCGAAACGAAATAATGAGTATTCTCTACGTGCATCACTCGGACCAATCATCCATTATTCTTGCCACCCTGATGGTGTCATTCATCTTTATATCAATGTCATACATATTTGGCACGCTTCTTACTGCCAATGGCAGTTTAAAACACCTTAATATTATTTCCTTTTCTGGGGTTATTGTTAATGTAATTCTTAATCTTATTCTTATTCCAAAATATTATGCAGTAGGAGCCGCTGTAGCGAGCCTTGCTACGCAAATGGTGGTTGTACTATTTCAGATTTTAATATCATGTAAAAAGTTTTCGGTTAAGTTTGACTTTAAAAGGGTTATGCCCTATGTTTATTTTGTAGCATTTACCGTACTTACCGTATTCATGCTATATAAACACCTTCCTAATGGAGTTTTAACTTTTATGCTATCTTTGATAGTTCCGGCTTTGTTTTCGTTTTTAATTGGAATCATTAGCATTAAGGAGGTTTTTGGAATGTTTGTTACTTCTAGCAGCACTGTAAATAGTGAAGAATAAATATAAAAGATGGTCAAATATCTCTTTTTTATCGTATTGTTTTGAATATTTAAAACCAAAATCCTAACTTTATGGCAATAATGAGCATAACAGGTATTTATTAATTCAGATTTATGGGAATCCTTATAGATAAAACTGCCGATTGTCCTTACGTAAACTTTACTGAAGAAGGACTCCTTGAAATAGAGGGGCGCTCAATTACCGAAGATGTATTCTCTTTTTGGCAACCTTTGGTAGATTGGATTGAGCAGTATATTAAGGTGCCGGCAGATAAGACCAAGGTTGTGGTGTATTTAGAATACACTAACAGCAGTTCAAACAAGTATTTGAATGAGATGATGAAACTGCTTGATAAGTGCGCTGCCCAAGGCAATGATGTTGAGATTATTTGGAGGTACGAGGAGGATGATGAGTCAATTCTGATGCTGGGGCAAGATTTAGATGCCCTTATAACTATCCCTTTTGTATTTGAGCCGGTTGAGATTGAGAAGCAGAGAACCCAAAAGATAAAGATTAAAAGTAAGAAGAATGGAAACGAAGTAATAATTACTCAAAGATATTGGGACGCAATTGTAAGGAATGGCCACGGCAAAGAGTATGAGGTTATTGAAGAGTAGTAGGCCTTTGTGAAAACAATAAGATAACAGGATTAACATGACAAAATTAGAGCTTAAGGAGACCGTTACCACCCCATACGTACTGTTAGATTCAGATGCAGGGGTTATTAAATTAGAGGGACGCTCAATACCAGAAAATGTTATTGACTTCTATCAACCAATAATTAACTGGATTGATAACTACTCTAAAGAACCAAAGGATAAAACAGAGGTGCATTTTAAATTGGAGTACTTTAATACCAGCTCCTCAAAGCGCCTTTTCGATATTATGAAAAAAGTAGAGTCAATATCTGCCATAGAAGGGAAAAAGGTTTTCATAAATTGGTATTACGAGGAGGATGATGAGGATATTTACTTTGCAGGTAACGATTACAAAACGTTAATCACAAAGATTGATTTCAATCTGATTGAAATGTAATTGTCAGAATAGCCATACACTCCTTTTTGCTTCTTACTTTTTATAAGTAACCATCATAACTTTATGCCTTTTTATGCAATGATGGTAAGATTGAGTATTATGTAACTTAAGTTTTTCTAGGATTCTAACAAAATGGAATCTTGCACAAAATTAAAAGTGAACGTTTTAAGTAGTTTAAATAATGGTTTTCCATTATGGGTTTATCTGTTTAACAAATTGTAATGCAGGGAATAAACAAAAAAAAGATAGTAAACGATCCTGTACATGGATTTATTAGTATTTCCTACCCCTTAGCATTTAAAATAATTGAACATCCTTATTTTCAAAGATTAAGACACATTAGGCAGCTTGGGTTAACATACTTGGTATACCCTGGCGCTAATCATACCCGTTTTCAACATGCGTTGGGCTCAATGCACCTAATGGCTCTGGCAATTGATGTACTTCGCGCTAAGGGTAATGTCATTACCCATGAAGAAGCCGAGGGCGCTGCTGCCGCAATCCTACTTCACGACATTGGCCACGGCCCCTTCTCGCACTCCCTTGAATATAGCCTTGCTCAAGGAATTAGCCACGAAGCTCTTAGCAGGAGTTTTATGCAGGACCTTAACAGACAGCTTAATGGAGAACTTGACCTTGCCATTAAAATATTTGAGGGAACCTACGAAAAACGCTTTCTGCATGAATTGGTATCAAGCCAGCTTGACGTGGACCGTATGGACTACCTAAGGCGGGATAGTTTTTTTACTGGTGTTACCGAAGGTGCCATTGGGTCCGATAGAATAATTAAAATGCTCAATGTGGTTAACGATAATCTGGTGGTTGAGGCAAAAGGCATTTACTCCATCGAGAAGTTTATTATTGCTCGCAGGTTGATGTACTGGCAGGTTTATCTCCATAAAACTGTGGTATCGGCAGAGCAAGTGCTTACTCAGCTCCTGCTTCGTGCCAGAGAAGTTGCAATTCAGGGGGATGAAATGTGGTGTACTCCTTCGCTCTTCTACTTTTTAATTAATAAAATTACTCAGGATGATTTTGCCTTAGGTAACTTACAGTCCGACGCCTTGGCACACTTTGCTAATATTGATGATTCCGACATTATGGTAGCAGCAAAGCAGTGGCAGCATCACCCTGACCCAGCACTCTCATTGCTTGCAAGAATGGTAACAGCAAGAAAACTTTTTAAAGTTGAGCTAAGGAACAGCCCAATACCTAACAGCGAGTTTGAGAATAAATGGAACGAATTTGAAAACCACAATCCAGAGCTACGCTCATATAGTAAATATTTCATTTTAACGGAATCTGTGAGTAATAACGCGTACCGTTCCTCCGATGAATCAATCAAAATACTATATAACAACGGTACCTTAATTGATATTGCGAGCGCATCTGACATGCTTAACACCAAGGTGTTATCAAAGGAAGTGAAAAAATATTTCTTCTGTTATCCGAAATACACATAATGAAATATCATTATAAATTGCTAGTTTTGTGGCAAATTAAAGTTTACTTAACATGGAGTTCACGGCAAAAACAATTGCTGAATTTTTAAACGGCAGCATAGAAGGGAATCCTGAGCAGAAGGTAAGCACCGTGTCAGGGATTGAAGAGGGCAAACCAGGATCCTTATCTTTCCTGTCAAATCCCAAGTACACTAAGTACATATATACAACACAATCATCCATCGTAATTATAAATAAGGATTTTATCCTTGATAAACCTGTAATTACCACATTAATCAGGGTGCCAAACGCATACGAATCGTTCGCCAAGCTCCTTGAGCTTGTTTCGGCTTACAAGCAGCAGAAGGTAGGCGTTCATCCACAGGCAATTATTGAGCAGTCCGCTTCAATTGGCGAAGATGTTTACATTGGCGCAATGGCCTACATTGGCGAGAACGTGACCCTAGGTAATAATGTGAAAATATACCCACATGCCTACATTGGCGACAATGTAGTTATTGGTGATGAGTCAATAATATACGCAGGTGGAAAGGTTTACGATGAGTGCCGCATTGGGAACAACTGCATAATCCACGCAGGAGCCGTAGTGGGTTCCGATGGTTTTGGCTTTGCTCCTCAGGATGATGGGTCGTATAAAAAAATTCCACAATTAGGGAATGTATTAATTGAGGATGATGTTGAGGTGGGGTCCAATACAACAATCGATAGGGCCACCATGGGGTCAACCATCATTCGTAAGGGTGTTAAACTCGATAATCTTATTCAGATTGCCCATAATGTAGAGGTTGGGAAAAACACTGTTATTGCAGCGCAAACAGGCATTGCCGGTTCAACAAAGGTTGGCGAAAGATGTATGTTTGGCGGACAGGTTGGTGTTTCAGGTCATATTTCAATTGCTGAGGGTGTTAAACTATCCGCACAAACCGGAGTGCCAAACTCAATTAAAGTGCCCAACGAAACTCTAATTGGCTCTCCTGCAATGAACTCAAGAAAGTATAGCCGCTCTTTTGTGCTGTTTAAAAGATTACCTGAGATTAAAAGTGATATTGACAGCATTAAGCGTAAGATTGAATCGGCTGATAATAAGTAAAATGAAATAGGTTTAAAATAATATTCTAATATTTATGGTTGAGAAGCAAACTACAGTAAAGAGCGAGATAAAGTTTATAGGCCAAGGCCTCCACACTGGCAAGCAGGTTAAGTTAACAATTTGCCCAGCCAGCGAGAATAGCGGATATATTTTTAAAAGGATAGATCTTGACGGGGAACCTACAATAGATGCCATTGCAGACAATGTGGTTGACACATCCAGAGGGACAACCATTGAGCAGAAGGGCGTGCGGGTTAGTACCATTGAGCATATCTTGGCTTCTCTATCTGGTTTAGGAATTGATAACGCTCTTTTAAAAATTGATGGCCCAGAGGTGCCCATTTTGGATGGGAGCGCAAAAGGATTTGTTGAAGAGATACTAAAGGTTGGGATTGAAACACAATCTGCAGAAAGAGGATTCTACGTTATAAAAGAGAAACTGGTTTACTCCGATCCTGAGAAGGGGATTGAGATTGCCGCATACCCAGATGAATCTTTCAGCATTGATGTTCTTATTGATTATAATTCGAGGGTTCTTGGAAACCAGTATGCTCAATTGAAAGATTTAAACGATTTCCCCGAACATATTGCTCCCTGTCGTACTTTCGTGTTCTTTCACGAGCTTGAGGTGCTCCTAAAAAATAACCTTATTAAAGGTGGCGATTTGCAGAATGCAATAGTTATTATGGAGAAAGAGGTTCCTCAGGAGGAGCTGGATCGGATTGCTGACCTATTTAATAAGCCGCGCGTACATGTTAAGCCCGAGGGTATTCTTAATAACTTAGATTTGCATTTCCAGAACGAACCAGCAAGGCATAAGCTGCTCGATATAATTGGAGATTTGGCATTGGTTGGGCGAAAG
>JAWLEY010000301.1:0-2919 GCA_041685855.1 Perlabentimonas sp.
GGGAAGGGATTATCGGGGCTCTCTAACATGGAGCGGATTAGCGAGTAAAGGCATAGGGTAAAAATTAAAGGTGATAGTACCCCGAATATTGCCAGCATAATTGGGTAATCCCATACACCAACCGAGTACATTAGTCCGCCAAAAACGGACAACAGCATATTGAACAAGAACCTTGGCCCGGTTCCCACAAGATTCTCTACCCAATAAAAAACAATGCTCGTATTTTCTGGTTGTTTCTTCTGCATATCCATTGCAAAGTTAGCAAAACTCTGCTAACTCCAAATCCTAAGCGCTTACAACTAAATATACTATGTAGGCTATGTAAATACCAACAAATAGCGCACCCTCTTTCCTGTCAATCTTTTGGCCCGGACCTAACAGGGCGAAAGAGAAAAGCATAAGGCTGGCCAGGCAGGTAACCATAATATCAATATTTGATTCAGGGTAGAATGTTAGCGGCATTATTGTGCTTGAAACACCTAGCACCATAAAAATATTGAAAATATTCGATCCCAGCACATTGCCTATGGCAAGATCTGAGTTACCCTTAAATGCTGCCACTGCCGAAGTTACCAGCTCCGGCAACGAAGTGCCTATGGCTAGAACAGTTAGTCCAATAAGCGACTCGCTAACACCCGCCGAGTGGGCAATGCTAACAGCGGAGTTTACAATTAGCTCGCCGCCAAAGTAAAGGCCAGCTACACCAACAACTGCCATTAGCACTGAAATGTAGTTCTTTCTCGTTTTTATGTCAGATACAGGAGCATGCTCGTCCTTTTTTGCAGAGAGCAGCGTGTAGTATAGAAAAACGCTAAGAAACAGCAGGAGCAGTATGCCATCGGTGCGTGAGAGTACCGATATTGAGGCTCCGTCAATAAGAACATCGTTAGCCAGCACAAAAAGTACCAGCGCAGCCAGAAGGCTAAAGGGTATTTCAATTTTTACCGTGGTGCTGAGAATGTTCACAGGCTTTATTAACGCAGCCAGGCCAATTACCAGCAGAATATTTATTGTATTGCTGCCAACTACGTTGCCAATTGCCAGCCCGCTGCTGCCTTCTGCCGAGGCCATAATATTAACAACCAGCTCCGGCAGTGATGTGCCAAATGCCACAACCGTTAGCCCAATGGTAAACGTTGAAATACCTAGCTTTGCCGCAACCGACGAGGCTCCGTTAACCAGCCAGTTTGCTCCAAAAATAAGTATTACCAGTCCAATTGTAAGCAGTAAAATATCAATAAGCATGGTGATAGGCTATGTTAAGTCTTACAAAGATTCTTTTTTTGATGTTGGTATTTACGTTTAAAAACTAAGCTTCTACTACCATTTTTGTGGAAAAATGAAGCAATTAAAGTAAACTTACAATTGACGTTAAGGTTAGAAGTTTGAAACCAGAAATTTGAAGAGGCATTGCTTCTTACTTCATACTTCTTACTTTAATTCAGTCCCACAATAAATTATTTGATGTATACAAATCTTCCACTAAAAAAGTAGTAATACCAAAACTAATAAGGTGGTGGGTATTGAATATCTTGGTAATCGGCTTAATTATCATAAATGCGATTGTTGTGCAATTTTATTTTTCATTGTTAATTAATTCTTTAGGGGTCAATATTTCTAAGTCTGAATTTAAAAAGTCAGGTTTATTTCTGGTTATAACAGTTTCAATTTCATTGCATTCAGCAGCAGAAGCCTGAACTGCATCCTCAAAGTCTATAAGTTTTGATTTTAAGGCATTAATAATTATATCCCTGTCAATACCCACAACATCAACTATTTCAATAAGGTTCGAAACAAATTCAATAGCAATATCTCTACCTTTAACTTTTCTGAAAATATAGTAAATATCGGTAACTGTTGATGCGGATATATAGCCAACAATCCGTTTTTTGTCAATTAGCTCAAAAATTTTTGAAGAAAATTCAAAATGTGGTTCACGTTTTAGGGCAATATCCAGTATTATATTAGTATCAAGCAAAAGTCTCTTCATCGATGCTTTTCCATTAAATAGTCAAATTTCGAATCATCACTTTCAAGAGGATTTAACAATCCAGCCCACTTATCAACAAATTCTTTGCCTTTCATTGATTTTTCTAAACGTTTCATTTTAGGCATAATTATAACATCTACTTCCTTGTCAACCAATGAGGAATTCTTGGGAAGATGAATGGTGCCTGATTTTGTAATTCTTGTCCTAAAATGTAATGGTTTCATTACTTGTATTTTTATCAAATATACGAATTTTTTATTATTCGGTTTCGTCTTCTTGTTATGGTATAGCAAGAATAATAATGCGTACATTTAGCTTAAATGCTGCCGGGGTATGCCAAAGATTTGTAAATTTGCTACCAAAATATAAACCAGACAGATTTGAAGCGATTTATCCTTATAGTTCCGGCACTTTTTTTTATAAGCCTCTTTTTACCCCGATGCGCGGTGGTTGTTCAGCCTACTGGCGGACCAAAAGATACCATTCCGCCGGTTTTGATTAGAAGCGAACCTCCCAAGAACTCAACAAACTTTAGTGGTAAACGTGTTCGCCTTACATTTGACGAGTATATTAAACTCGATCAAATTTCACAGAAGCTGGTTCTGTCTCCTCCACAGGAACGTCTTCCCGAATTTAGGATACGTGGCAAGAGCCTTGAGTTAACCTTTTACGAGGAGCTGGACGATAGCACCACATACACCCTTTATCTTTCCGATGCCGTTGTTGATAACAATGAGGACAATAAGCTGGAAAACCTCGAGTTCGCCTTTTCCACCGGACCCGAGATTGACTCAATGCGTTTTAAGGGTAAGATTATTGATGCTTTTTCGCTTGAACCAATGGAGGGTGTTCTTGTAATGCTTTACACTCATTTTGACGATTCTATACCAATAAAAGAGCGACCACGCTATGTTACAAAAAGCAACAAG
>JAWLEY010000302.1:0-2914 GCA_041685855.1 Perlabentimonas sp.
CTATATAACTCATTTCTGCTAACACCATGAACTGAATCTTCAATCACAGTTAAAACCTTTTGAATTTCTTCGTCACCCGGAAAAGCTTTCTCGATAAAATATTCCTGAATCTCATCATCTTCTTGCCCATTAAGGAGTACTACATATGCCGTATCCAGGTTTCTACCGGCTCGACCAATTTGCTGGTAATAAGCAACCAGTGATCCAGGTCGTTGGTAATGAACTACAAAGCCCATGTCAGGCTTATCAAAACCCATTCCTATTTTTACTGTAGCCACCAAAACTTTAATATCATTATTCAATAACAGTTCTTCTCGTTCTTCTTCCAGATGTTTTTGCTCATCTTTGTTTGAAGACAATTCTGTATGATATTCCAGTGCATTTATACCTTTACTCCTTAACCACCGTGCGACCCGGTTACAATCACTTTTGGTTAAACAATAAATAATTCCTGAACCAGGCATTGTATTAATATTCTCATATAACCAAGCCAGTCTTTCTGATTGATCGGCAATTTTGATTACCTGTATTTTTAAAGATTCTCTTATGAGCGAACCCCTTATAATAAGCAAATCTTCTCCGAGCTGTTCCTTTATATCGTTTATAACTCTATCGTTAGCTGTAGCTGTTGTTGCCAGTAGTGGCACATTAGAGGGCAAGTTATTTACAATCCTTACTATCCTTCTATAGTCAGGTCTAAAATCGTGACCCCAGTCAGATATGCAGTGAGCTTCATCTACAACAAGCATTCCAATACCACGATTTTCACTGACAGCGTTCAAAATATTTTTCCTAAAGTTTTCATTAGCCAAGCGTTCGGGCGATATAAGTAAAAGATCACAGTTTCCGGTTAATATATCTTCCTCAATCTGTGGCCAATCATTTTGGTTCGTACTATTAATAGTTAGTGCTTTTAGTCCAATTTTTTCTGCAGCCTCTATTTGATTACGCATTAAAGATAGTAATGGGCTAATTAAAAAGGTTACTCCACTGCCTTCATCCCTTAGTATTTTAGCGGCAATAAAATAAACTATACTTTTGCCCCACCCGGTTCTTTCTACAACTAAAGTTTTCCTTTTCGATAATACCGCCTCTATAGCTTCCCACTGATCTGGCCTAAATTCTGCTTCCTCGCCTACTGCTTTTTTTAGCAAACTCAAAGCTGTTGTTTTCAATGGTTATTACCCTCACTTTTGCTGGCCATTTTTTATTTATAATAGGCGTAGTAAAATTTGAAGTTGTGAATTATTCGGTGCTTACTTTACATTTTCAAGTTTCGCTATTTTCTAGAACAATCCTGCTTCGAGCAGGTTCATTCACGATATTTAGATATTTTTAGCATATATTTACATTAAATTTACAGTGCAGTATAATAATGCTTGTGTTCTGTAAATTAGTGAAATGAGGTGGGCGACCGCACCATAGACCGTTTGGTTGGCAGCTGCCGGTTTATTGAAAACCGCGCTTCAAGTTACCGGCAGGAAAGGGCGGGGTAACTTCAGAGGTTGTGGTAGTTGTCTGTCATTGCAGATGTACGTAATGAATAATTATAGTTTCGAGAAACAATAAAAAGTATAACAAATACCTTTTAATTCAAGTAGTTTTTTGCTATAGTTAAGCTATGAAAAAGAAGAAAAACAATTTTGCATTCATTGACGGGCAAAACTTAAACCTTGGCATTAAAAGCTTAGGCTGGAAAATGGATTTTTCCCGATTTAGAAGATATTTAAAAGAAAAGTATTCTGTAACAACAGCATATTATTTCATTGGTTACGTTTCCGGAAACCAGGATTTATATTTGTTTTTACAAAAAGCTGGTTATGTTTTGATGTTTAAACCGACTATTCCCGATGATGATGGTAACGTAAAAGGTAATATAGACACAGATCTCGTCTTACAAGCAATGCTTGATTATCAAAAGTATGATAACGCGGTCATTGTTTCCAGTGATGGAGATTTTTATTCATTAGTAAATTACCTTTACAAAAAGAATAAGCTTGAATATGTTATTAGTCCCTACAAAGCAACTTGCTCCAGCCTATTAAAGAAATCTGCTAAGGAAAAAATTGTTTTTATAGACAACCTTCAGAAAAAGCTAAGATTTAGGAAATCATAAAATGAAAAAGCACCGCAGAAGGACGGAACCTTAAGAGGTGCTTTTCCCTGTAAATTCTACAATCAAGATACATCTTTTATCACATTTTGTCAAGAGCAGTGTGAAATAGTCGAAATATGACTACTTCTAGCAAATATTAATATTGCCTATCCTGGGGTGGGCGAACTTACCAAGGACCGCTTGATCGGAAGCTGCCGGATTATTGAAAACCGCGCTTCAAGTTACCGGCATGAAAGGGCGGGGCAACTTCAGAGGTTGTAGGGGTCAAAGGTAGGCCAACTCAGTTACCGTATTCTACCAAAATCAATTAGCCGGTCTTGATTCCATGTATAATGAATCTTTGCAGATGTCAATTTTGTTGCTCCAGGATTTATCTGAAGCCTCTTTTTGCGCACTTTCCCAGGCAATGTTGCCGAACTCATCAATAAATGCTTGATTGAAGGTATTTATATACTTAACTATATCATGAAAACCAGGTCGATTAAATCGAGTTAGGCTAGCAATAATATCAAGCCCCTATGAAACTGGGATAAGGCGATAACGGGGATTGAATATTTAATTTGACATGCTATAATAATATTCAAGGAGTGATAAGCATGTCATTGAAGTTGGGGCGTTCCGTGATAACAGGGAAAGGGCAAGTACAGATACCAGCAAAGATCAGACAGGCGTTAGGTCTGAATATTGGCGACGAAGTAGCTTTTAAGCTTGATGACGAAGGAAAAGTTGAGATTGAGTTTACTAGAAAACGGCCGCTAACTGAATTTGCCGGCTCTTTGAAACTGCGCAAGGATTTCC
>JAWLEY010000060.1:0-11382 GCA_041685855.1 Perlabentimonas sp.
AAGCTGCGATTGGTCCTTACATTTTTCTAAAACGTCATCTTTTAGGCTCTGAAACTCGTAATTTATATTCATTCTTTCAATGTTTATTGCAATTTCTATTGTCAGTCCCTTTTATATGAATTAGCTCTTTTTTGCTCTTAATTAGCTCCTTGCCTAACATTATTAGTCTCATTATAACTAACGAGAAGAATTATTAATCAAAAATCTATATTAGTTTCGACAACTAATGTCGCATTAAAAAATTTTTCAGTTTACCTAAATGATAATCGTGTTGTCTTAACTTTAAAACATAAAAATAACGGAAATTTGGTAAAAAAGTGAGCAGTTGATAAACATCACGGTAATACAAGTGAGCTTGCACCATTAATGGTGTTTAAACAACACATAGTTGGTTAAAAATGTTTGAAGAGATAGGAAATATTAGCGATTTAAAACAAACCTTTTTAATCAAAAGCAATGTCAATAATGCCAGCGAGCTTACCAAGGAATTCTTTCTTGTTTATAGGTTTATAAATTACATCGTTGGCACCTGCCTTTATGGCACGCATTTTTGTATCCCTATCGTCAAGGGCTGTGGCTATAAGTATGGGGGTGTTTTTTATTTCCTTATTATTCCTAATCATCTCTGTAACCTCTATGCCATCATGATGTGGCATCATTATATCAAGAATAATTAAATCGGGCTTCTCAATTTCGGCTTTTTGGTATGCATCTTTCCCATTGGAAGCAAAAATCAGCTCCATGTTCGCATCAATAAGCATGGCCTCCATTACATGCCTTCCAATTGGGGAATCGTCAACAACTAGTACCTTAAGCATCTGTTTTTTTTAATACCAGCAAATATAACACAATTTATATGCAATTATTTTTTTATACCTAACTCTTAAATAAATATAACCCTGCAATTTTCTAAACCATACGCTTGGTTGATAAAAAACATCCTTTCGCCAAAATAATATAGAATTTTCCGATGTTTTATCAGCTATATCTTATTTTTGAGTAATATTTATTCAGCCAGAATGTATAAGAGTACAATAAAATCAATAATGCGATTATTTGCATTGATAAAGCAGTTTAATCAGTGTGATGATTGCAGTAGTCCAATTTTACAATCAATAAACACTTACCTGACTGAATATTCAACACCCAATGAGGCCGATGATTATATAAATATTTACAATTACCATTGCAAGGTATTTCAAAAGGCAAAGTACTCAAACAAACGATTATCCCTTTTTTCTGTAAAAGCAAGCATAATTCTTGAGGGTATAGCGCGTGAACTTCCCAAGCTTACCCGTGTTCATTTGCTTGCCACTATTGTTGATATTTTAAGTATAGGCAGTAGTTTAAACGCTGTTTCCTTCGATCTTGTTAAGACAATAGGTGCTTTTTTTAGAATGACGGATGAGGAGGTAACCGACATTATCCTTTTTTTCAGCACCGATAGTAAGTATGAAGGAAGGAATATTGTAGTTGTTTCGAGTAGTTTTGTTAACCCAAAGGGTAGGTTGCATCAGGAGGAACCTCTGCTTACAGGGAGTTTACACATACTTTTTAACAGGAAAACGGGGGGTGTGTTCATTAGACCAATTGGAGAGCAGGAAGTTTTTATTAAGGATGGAAACGTTATTAAACCCCAGCGAATTTACCTGATTAACAAGGGTGCTATAATTGAGAATTTTAAGATTAATCCGTTATACTACGGTGATATTCTTGCAAAGTTTAATGACGACCACAAATCCCAGAAGCTAATTTTTGAGGCAAACAATCTTTCATATACATTTCCAGATGGGGTTCCTGCCATTCATCCTTTATCCTTTAAATTTGAGACGGGGCAAATGGTTGGTGTTTTGGGGAATAGTGGCAGCGGAAAAACCACGCTGCTTAATCTGCTGGTGGGAAACCACAATCCAACCACGGGTACTATTATGCTTAATGGATATAAATGGGATTCGCTAAAGGACGACCACTATCCCTATGTGGGTTTGATCCCTCAGGATGACCAGCTTATAAAGGAGTTAACTGTTTTTCAGAATCTGTATTTTACTGTTAGACTGTGTTTTCAGGATTTAACACTATTCCAGGCAAAAAAACTCTCAGTTAAAACCTTAGATAATCTAGGTTTGGGAAGCGTTAAAAAGTTGAAAGTAGGTACGCCAGAAAAGAGTATTATTTCGGGTGGGCAGCGCAAGAGATTAAACATGGCGCTGGAGCTTATCCGAGAGCCAAAAATTCTTTTTGTTGATGAACCAACCTCAGGACTTTCCTCATCTGATTCCGAAAGGATTGTCCATATTATCAAGCAGCAGGTACAACAAGGAAAGTTAGCGGTGGTAAATATACACCAACCTTCCTCCTCGGTTTTTAAGTTGTTCGATAAAATTTTACTCCTTGATCAGGGTGGGCGTCCTGTTTATCTGGGTAATCCCATCGATGCTATTCACTACTTAAAGTCAGCAACCAGTCAGGTAAGTATTGGTGAAAGGGAGTGCCAGTTCTGCGGTAACATTAACCCCGATTTAATGTTTGAGATTATTGAGCAAAAAAAGCTCAAGTACGATGGAATGCCAACGGAATATCGCAAGTTTAGTCCAGATTACTGGTATAAAAGGTTCACTGAAAATAGTGCTGGCAATAAGCAAGAAACTAAACCTAAAGGTGGGTTTCCGGAGCAGAATCAGAAAAAAACAAACTTTATCAGGCAAACCAGTATTTTCTTAAAAAGAAACTTCCTCTCCATGTTTGCCGATAAGCAGTTTCTGGCAATATCAACCTTACAGGCACCTTTGCTTGGGTTTATACTGGCTTATTTGGCCAAAAATTTTGGCAACCCCTCACAGCCTGATGGTTACTCATTCTATTACAACCAGAATATTCCTGCATTTATGCTAATTGCGGTAATTGTTGCCATGTTTTTTGGTTTAATGATTGGTGCCGAGAGAATTATAAGAGACAAAAGTATAATTGAACGTGAAAAATTCTTGGGTTTAAGCCGCTTCTCCTACATAAACTCAAAACTGGTTTGTCTGGTTCTGTTTCTTGTATTTCAGGTAACCACCTTTATGCTTGTAAGTAACCTTATTCTTGAGATTAGAGGGGTTAATATTAATATGTGGATAATTCTCTTTAGCATTGCCCTAAATGCCGGCTTGCTGAGCCTAAACCTATCATCAGGTTTACGTTCCACTGTTGCCATATACATTTCCATTCCTATACTTTTAATGCCACAACTTTTACTCAATGGCTCATTAATCCCTTTCGATAAGTTGCATAAAGATATTGCTTCGCAAGCCGCTGTACCCATAATTGGAAACTTGGCAATTAGTCGCTGGAGCTATGAAGCACTGCTGGTAAACCACTTTGCAAACAATCCATACCAGAAGCAATTTATGGATATTGACATAAGAGAGAGCCAGTTGCAATACTTTCAAGGATACCTAATACCTAAGTTGGAACAAGTAACAAGGGATGCTGCTAGAAAGATGGAGATGGGAGATACGCTCGCTTTCAAAAATCATTGCGATAAGCTATTTGTTGGTATTGAGCCTTTTGGAAGACCAAAGCAGATAGAGAATAGTATAACAAAATTTACCTCAAACATTTATTATAAGGACACCCTTTTACAGCAACTCAATTCATTACAAAGAGTAATTACCAGTGAGCTACGTGAGGTTACTCAAAAGAAAAATACCCAAAGGTTGATAATGGCTGAACAGCTGGGTGGTACTAACGCACTTGTTGAGATGAAGAATAAATATACCAACGAGGCAGTTTCAGACATTCTTCTGGCTCGCGATATTCCTACAAAAATTATTGAGACCCAAAACGGATTTATTCGTAAGTTTGAACCAGTATTTAATATGCCAGAGTCGCAACTTGGAAATGCACATTTTTATAGCCCAGTTAAGAATTTTATGGGCTGGAATATTTCAACACCATGGTTCAATATAATTGTTGTTTGGCTAATTTCTCTGGTTCTATACATATCATTGTATTACGATTGGCTTAAAAAGTTGATAAACCTTTTTTTACGTAAACGATAAGTATTACTTTTAATCTGAAATATTATTTGCAAGCATTCTATGCATTTGGTTAAGTTAATTCTTGTTCATCTACTATTTGTTTCTGCATTGTCAGGAACGGCACAGGAATGTGCCGATTTTCACACCCAAACGTGTCCAATTCCAGATTTTTCTTACTATTACGACCAGCAATCGGCAAGTTTTAATCTTAAGGTGGGCGATACGGCCGAGCTGCAGATTGTAGTATTTGAAAAAACAGATTACTACCTATCAGTTTGTGCTCACAGACGCGTTAATAATGTGCAAATAAAGGTTTTAGAAGATTCGCCCGACAGAACGCTGCTTTACGATAATATTGCCGAAGGTTTTGTTGATAGCGTTAAGTTTACAAATAATAGTACTCGAAAAATCATTCTTGAGGTGATGCTCCCAGAGGAAGGAAATAAGCGCGCCAACGATGGCAAGGAAAGGTGTGTAGGAGTGCTTATTGCAAAACGAATAAAGGTTGATGAATTTTAAAAATATGGTTATGAGCAGGTTTGTCGATCTACTGGTAATAGTACTTGTTGTTTTGGTAAGTAGCTGCCGAAGTAACGATAGCAACTCAGAAAATCGAAAGGATTACGATAATATTGAAATATCAGCAAAAGTGGGACAGCGGAAAATATTCTACAGGTTCCCTGCTCCTAACGATATTATTAGCTACATAAAATCTGATAAGTTATCATACAAAAAAGAGCTACTTAGCCAAACAGAATATGCAGATAAGTATATTGACAATAGGCTGCAATATTTTAACCTGGGGGTTTACTCTGCCGATGTAGCATTTATTACCGTTTTTAAAACCCTTAGCGAAGCCGGAGAGTACTTTAATACAATTGAGAAGTTATCCTATGATCTTGGATTATCCCCGGTTTTTAATGATAATATGATAAATAGGATAAGGAGTAATCAGAATAATATCGATTCCTTAAGCAACATCGCCCGAGAATCATACATAAACATGGTAAAACACCTTACCAATATTGGTAATGAGAGGGAGCTATCCATCATTTCAGCAGGTGGGTATGTTGAGGTTATTTATCTTGCCACCGCACAGGTTGACGATATTGAAGCAAATGCCGAACTTGTCAGGAAGATTTACGACCAACGTTATGGGCTTGAGAACTTAATTCAGTTTATGAATGACCATGTTGATAGTCCCTGGATGGAGATGCTTCAAAAAGATTTGATAAATATTTATGATAATCTTGAATTGTATTCAGAAAAGGAAAATAATCAGGAAACCAGAAGTAGCTCCCAAACTAATTCAACTAATCAGGCTAACTACGAGCAACTAAAGAAGGTCGTAGGGCAGGTTAGAACCAAGTACACTTCTCCTTATTAGTAGTTCCCCCGTAAGATAAAGGAAGAAATTGTAAGCATCTTTCAAGTGATAAAATAAAAAAAGCCCAGTTAAACTGGGCTGTATGTATATTCAAAAAATGCGGTTTCCTATTTATTAACCTTGTCACCGTCATAGGCCCATTTAATCAGGCTTGCTCCCCAAGTGAAACCGGCTCCAAATGTTGCGATAATTAGGTTGTCACCTTTTTTTAGTTGGGGTTCCCATTCCCAAAGGCAAAGGGGTATGGTTGCGCTTGTTGTGTTTCCGTAACGCTGAATATTTATCATAACCTGCTCCTTTTTAATACCCATGCGTTTGGCTGTGGCTTCAATAATCCGCATGTTTGCCTGATGGGGCACAAGCCAAGCAAGTTCCTTCGGAGCAATGTTGTTTCTGCGCATCATTTCAACGGCGGTATCGGCCATGTTGGAAACGGCAGCCTTAAATACAGGTTGCCCCTCCTGATATATAAAGTGTTGGCGTTTTGCTACGGTATCAAAGGAGGCTGGGTACATCGATCCGCCAGCAACCTGATGAAGGTGCTTACGTCCCGAACCATCAACCTGCATTAAGGAATCAACCACACCAAATCCATCTTCTGTAGGCTCAAGCATAACGGCACCGGCGCCATCGCCAAAAATAGGGCAGGTTGTTCTGTCGGTATAATCAGTAATTGATGACATTTTATCTGCACCAACAATAATCACCTTCTTATGTGTTCCCGATTCAATGAATTTTGAGCCGGTTATTAGAGCGTATAGGAAACTTGAGCATCCGGCATTCAAATCATACCCGAAGGAATTTTTTATGCCGCATTTGTCGCTAATTATGTTTGCTGTTGCAGGGAACTGCATGTCAGGGGTAACCACTCCGCAAATTAGCATGTCCACCTCGTCGGGGTGAGTATTCGTTTTACGAAGCAGATCGTTTACAGCGTGTTTTGCCATTTCGCTGGTTCCCTGGCCGTCTCCCTTAAGGATTCTGCGCTCTTTAATTCCAATACGTGTCATTATCCACTCATCGGTGGTATCCACCATTTGGCTTAATTCCTGATTAGTTAGTACATAATCGGGAACGTAACCGGCAATTCCGGTGATGGCTGCAGTAGTTTTTCCCATTAGCTGAATGCTTCTTTAATTTTGTCGCAAAGATTTGAACTGATAACCATTTTGGTTTGCAGTATCATATTCATGATAGCCTTGGCGTTGGATACACCGTGGCCAATAATAACCGGTGCATTCACTCCTAATATTGGTGTTCCTCCGTAATTCTCAAAATTAAAACGTTCAAAGAAAGGGTCTTTTATGTTTCTTTTTTGTAGTAAGTGGTAAAAAGCCTCAGCCTCTTTAAGAATTACGTTACCCACAAAGCCATCGCATACTATTACATCGGCTTTCTTATCAAAGAAAATGTCGTTACCCTCAATGTTCCCAATAAAGTTGAAATCGAGGTTATCCTTCATTAACTCGTGAGTACTTTTTGAGACTAGGTTCCCTTTCTCTTCCTCTTCGCCAATATTTAGTAAACCGACTCTCGGATTATTAACCCCCAATACTTGTTTGGAGTAAATTGAGCCAAGAACACCGTACTGGTAAAGCACGTCGGGTCTACAATCAGGGTTTATGCCTACGTCTAGAATAAGGTTGTACTTATCCTCAGATACTGGAATGTAGCTGGCTATGGCTGGGCGAATTATTCCAGGAGCAGATTTAACGGTGTACATGGTTCCCACCAGCATTGCCCCTGTATTACCCGCGCTGGCAAACCCATCAATCTTTTTCTGAGCCAGCCAACTAAAGCCAACAGCGATGCTTGAATCCGTTTTTTTAGCAAAGGTTTTTGCTGGGTTCTCACCCATTCCAATAACCTCAGAACAGTGAACAATTTCAAAGTCTGATGCCGATGAGCCCTCATCTTCAATTATGCGAACAATCTGCTCCTTGTCTCCAAAAAGGACTATTCGCTCTGAAGAGTCTAGTTGAGATTGTGCTTGTATTGCCCCTTTAACTGTTGCTTGTGGAGCAAAATCGCCACCCATTGCATCAACTCCAATTCTCATTGTTTGCCAGATTCAAAAATTAGTATAAAAAAGGATGCTAAACTATACGGTAACAGCTTTATCAACTGCTAATTTCCCACGATAGTATCCGCACTCTGGACAAACCCTGTGGTACTGAACGGTTGCGTTACAGTTTGAGCATGTTGCAAGTGTTGGCAGCTGTGCTTTGTAATGCGTTCTGCGCTTGTGCTTTCTTTGTTTTGAGATTCTACTCTTTGGATGTGCCATTTCTGTAAAGTAATTAGTGTTATACTTATTTGTTTTTTAATTTTTTAGTAGGTCCTTTAGTTTATCCCACCTTGAATCGTTGTTTGCTTCACCATCTTCTTCCTCATTTGCTTCTGGCGATAACTTATTCAACTTTCTTAACATCTCCTGATCACAATCATCTGTTGATGTTCCTAACATCCCATGATGGCGTTGAATAGGTATACTTAAGCAAATGCTTTCGTAAATATATTGTGCAAGGTTTATTTCGTGCTCGTTGCTGTCAATATGCCAAACATCATCAGAGAATTCTTCCGGAATGCTGTTTGATATTTTTACAATAACCTCCCCCTCAAAAGATGTTGGGATGGTAAATATTTCAAGACAACGATCACAAGGGACATCTACTGTGCCGTGAATTTTAAATTTTAACTCAAGCATTGTGCTGTGTTTGAAAAAATCAACATCAACAGTTAGCTCTCCACCGGGTATGAGGCTTTTGTCAAACTCATTGAAAAAAGCATCATCCACAGCAAACTGGAAGTTATGTGCCCCAGTTTTAAGTCCCTTAAATTGAATTACATATCTATTTAAAACCTTTCTCTCCATACATCAAAAAACATCGGGCAAAGGTAAACATTATTATTAAAATTCAAAACATCGAATAATAAATGCCAAGCCCCAAGCAGGTTAATTAAATGCTTGGTTACTTCTTTTGCTCCTTTTTTCTTTCGTGCTCGTTAAGTAGTATTTTTCTTATACGCATTGTTTTCGGCGTTATTTCAACGTACTCATCACTCTGAATATACTCCAGGGCTTCTTCGAGGCTAAATTTAACTGGTGGAGCTAAAAAGGCCTTATCGTCTGCACCAGAGGCGCGCATGTTGGTTAGCTTTTTTGATTTTGTAACGTTCACCACCAAATCGCCAGTTCTGCTGTTTTCACCAATTACTTGCCCTGCGTAAACCTCCTCGTGATTTTCTACAAAAAACCGGCCCCTGTCTTGCAGCTTATTAAGCGCGTAGGCATAGGCAGTTCCTCCTTCTAAAGCAATTAACGAACCATTCTGACGGTTGTCAATATCGCCACGGTATGGCTCAAAAGCCTTAAAGCGGTGTGCAATAATTGCTTCTCCTGCTGTGGCTGTTAGTAGAATGTTACGTAAGCCAATTATTCCGCGGGCAGGTATCTCAAATTCAAGGTGTACCCTGTCGCCACGACGCTCCATTATAAGCAGGTTACCACGGCGCTGGGTTACCATTTCAATGGCTTTTCCGGACACATCATCGGGTAGGTCAATGGTGAGTATTTCTATGGGTTCGCAAACTTCGCCACCAACCATCTTTTTAATTACTTGTGGTTGCCCAACTTGAAGCTCGTACCCCTCTCGCCTCATTGTCTCAATAAGTATTGAAAGGTGGAGTACACCCCTGCCATAAACGTTGAAAGAGTCGGCGGAGTCGGTTGGCTCAACACGTAGAGCCAGGTTCTTTTCAAGCTCCTTGTATAGCCTGTCTTTTAAATGTCGCGATGTAACAAACTTACCATCCTTCCCAAAGAAAGGGGAGTCGTTTATAGTAAACAGCATGCTCATGGTAGGCTCGTCAACAGCAATTGTTGGGAGTGCCTCGGGGTTTTCAATGTCGGTAATTGTATCGCCAATGTCAAAACCCTCAATGCCAACCAATGCGCAAATATCACCAGCTTTCACTTTATCCACCTTAAGCTTACCTAACCCTTCAAAAACCAGCAGCTCCTTAACTTTCGATTTAATCAGCTGGCCTCCGTGCTTAAGTAGCCCAACGTTCTGCCCTGCTTTTAACTCACCTCTGTGTAGCTTGCCTATGGCAATTCTGCCAACGTACGACGAGTAGTCGAGTGAGGTGATAAGCAGCTGAGGGTTACCCGTATTTACTTTTGGTTCGGGGATATACGTGAGGATAATTTCGAATAAAGAAGTTATATCGGAAGTTGGACTTTTCCAGTCGTCTGACATCCATCCTTCCTTAGCACTCCCGTAAATAGTTGGAAAATCTAACTGCTCCTCGGTAGCATTAAGGTTAAACATAAGGTCGAAAACCTCTTCCTGAACAATCTCTGGGCGACAGTTGGGTTTGTCAACCTTATTTATTACAACAATTGGTTTTAACCCAAGCTTAAGTGCTTTCTCAAGTACGAAACGGGTTTGTGGCATGGTGCCCTCAAAGGCATCTACAAGTAACAGAACTCCATCGGCCATGTTAAGTACTCGCTCTACCTCTCCGCCAAAGTCGGCGTGTCCTGGCGTATCAATAATGTTAATTTTTACATCCTTGTATGTTACGGATACGTTCTTCGCAAGTATTGTTATGCCGCGCTCTTTCTCCAGATCATTACTATCAAGAATCAGGTCTCCAGGGGTCTCATGCTCCTTGAAAAGTTTCCCCTGTAGTATCATTTTGTCTACTAGCGTAGTTTTACCATGATCAACATGGGCTATTATGGCAATATTTCTAATTTTTGGCATCTAGCATTTTTAAAATTTGGGCTGCAAAGGTAGTGTATTTTTTGTTTTTTATTGTTAATTTGCTTCTCTTTTAGAGAAACTTAAACCTCTTTCTTTATATGTTATACAGCTAATTAACACAGTTTATTATGAAGATTAAATGGATATTCTTATTGGTTCTGTCATTATATAACGCTAGTGAAATAGTTGGTCAGGAGTTTTGGCCGGAGAAATTTCTGTTAGATATTGAGGAGCCTGAGTATGTTTTAAAATCTCATGTGAAGACAGACTCTACCATTTTAGCAGCAATTGCAGAACCTGTAAATCCTGATGATTCTGTGCTAATCAGAGAGATTACTTCAAGAATGTTTAGGACAGTTACCGACTCACTATCTGCAGGTGTTGGTATTGCTGCTCCCCAGGTAGGCATAAGTAAACGTATTATAATTGTGCAAAGGTTCGATAAACCTTCGCTTCCTTTCGAAGCTTATGTAAACCCTGCTATTATTCAGCAAACAGAACTCACACACATTAAAGAAGAGGGATGCTTATCAGTAGATGATATTAGGGCTAGGGTAGAGCGCCCTTACGCAATATTAATTGGATATTTTACCGTTAATGGTGAGTATAAAATTGAGATGGTGGAAGATTTTACTGCCAGAATTTTTCAACACGAAATTGACCACCTAAACGGAATCTTGTTTACCCAGAGGACCAGTAATAGCTTTGAATAGTTTAAGGGAGCATAAATTTTAGGTGCTACTGCTTTTTTAGTGGAAGATTTGTAAATATGAAATAAAAATTTATTGTGGGACTGGATTGAAGTAAGAAGTAAGAAGCAACGCCACTTCTGTTTTTCGGCTTCAAACTTCTAGCCTTAACCTTAATTGCTGAATTTTTCCCACAAAAAAGGTAGTAGAACCAAATTATATTACATTAAAAAACAATTTGAGGTTTTTTGAATAAAGAACTACCTTTACCGCACCTATTATACACTAAATATTCTTATTATGACTTTTAGCGAGCTGTGTAACAAAATTTTTTCAGACTGTACCGAGTATTATCACACCATGGATGATGTGGATGCTAAACCAGTTAATCCGTTTGAGCCGGGTTTAATTGAGTACAGGCTTTTCCAGAAGAATTGGATTGATGCTGTGCAGTGGCATCTTGAGGATATTATTCGTGACCCAAATATTGATCCGCATACGGCTCTTGAAAT
>JAWLEY010000060.1:11482-12625 GCA_041685855.1 Perlabentimonas sp.
GTTGCCGATTTGCACAATGTGCTTCGTACCAAAATTCTTCGATTCCTTTTTTTCTTTACCTCGACCAAAACAGCATCTATTGATAAAGGTCGTTTGGAGAAAAGGCGCTTAACCAGAAAGAATAATAAGGTGTTAAAGCAGCTTAAACACAGCGTTGTTAGGTATGCCGATGTTTTTCATGACCTTGGATTGGATATTGATCTTCAAATCAACTTTAATGGTATATTTGATAGTAAACCCCTTTTAGATGAGGATACACTAAAAAAGCTACCCCAAAAAAGTAGTAAGTGGATTGGTTTTGCTCCGTTTGCAAAGCATGTAGGGAAGGAGTATCCTTTTGAAAAATCTTTACAGTTAATACACATATTATCGCAGGAGAAAGGTGTTGAGGTTATACTTTTTGGCGCACCTGGAGAGGAGAAAAACCAATTAGATAGTATTGCAAATGGATATAGCAACGTTTTTAGCATTGCAGGAGAGTTTAACTTTGAGCAGGAGCTAAAAATTATGGCTCATCTTCATGTAATGATTTCGATGGATTCTGCCAACATGCACCTTGCTGTGCTTTCAAATACTCCAGTTATTAGCATTTGGGGAGCAACCCATCCTTTCGCAGGTTTCTATGGTTGGAATCAGCCAGCAGAATATGCCGTTCAATCAAGTATTGAATGCCGACCTTGCTCCGTTTTTGGCAATAAGCCCTGCTTCCGAAAGGATTATGCCTGCTTAAACAGGATTGAACCGCAGGATATTGCGATCAAGGTAATTCAATTAGTGGGCAGTTCAACTCCAAACACCTGACAGGTTTTCCAAAACCTGTCAGGTGTTACTCACGGGGTGACTAGCTTGCCGAAGCAAAGAAGTCACCCCGTGAGGAATATACATAGCTATTGCAGTTGGTCTGCCTACGGTGTCAGGCAAGCTTCAACTTTTCATTCTCTCAGTGTGTTTTGAATAGCTATTGCCGTTGGCTTCAGCTTTTCATTCTCTCAGTGTGTTTCGAGTAACTATTGCCGTTGGCTTCAGCCAACGGTAATGAAGCGACATACCTTGGGGCTTTAGCCCCATTTTTACCCTTTTATAATCCTCCACCCATACTTTTCCATAAACTCATCCACTTCCTCCGAAAAGGGAACACTCCGA
>JAWLEY010000061.1:0-12544 GCA_041685855.1 Perlabentimonas sp.
AAGCGGTGGAGGCAACAATTGGTTTATTAGATAAGGGAGATATTAGAGTTGCTGAGCCTACCTCAGATGGGTGGCTTGTTAATGAATGGGTGAAAAAAGCCGTTGTTATGTATTTCCCCTCTAGAAAAATGGAAACCATTGAGGTGGGACCATTTGAGTTTCACGATAAGATACCGTTAAAAAAGAATTACGAAAAATTGGGAGTTAGGGTTGTACCCCACGCAATTGCACGTTATGGCTCTTTTGTAGCTAAAGGGGTGGTTATGATGCCGTCGTATGTTAATATCGGTGCTTATGTTGATGAAGGGACAATGGTTGATACTTGGGCTACTGTAGGCTCTTGTGCTCAGATAGGGAAAAATGTTCATTTGTCTGGAGGTGTTGGTATTGGTGGAGTATTGGAGCCTTTGCAAGCTGCTCCTGTAATAATTGAGGATGGTTGCTTTGTTGGGTCAAGATGTATTGTTGTTGAGGGGGTTAAAATCGGAAGTGAGGCTGTGTTAGGCGCTAATGTTGTTGTCACTAAATCAACCAAAATTATTGATGTTACGGGTCCGTCACCACTTGAACATAAAGGGGAAGTGCCTCCACGTTCAGTAGTAATACCTGGCTCTTATACCAGAACTTTTGCCGCGGGTGAATATCAGGTTCCCTGTGCTCTTATTATTGGAAAACGGAAAGAGTCAACCAATTTAAAGACATCTTTGAACGATGCCTTAAGGGAGTTCAACGTGGTTGTGTAACAGTAGTAAAGTATTCTATGACGAAATTAAAATGGATGTACTGCCCATTATTCTATTACCTTAGCTTTTTTAAACTAGCCTTATGCACAAAATTTCTGCAGTAATCATAACCTTTAATGAGGAACGTTATATCGAGCAATGTATTAATTCTGTTATCGATGTTGTTGATGAGGTTGTTGTTGTTGACTCCCTCTCTACAGATAGAACACCTGAAATATGTAGAAAGTTGGGAGTGAAGTTTGTAGAGCAAGAGTTTTTAGGATATAAAGAGCAAAAAAATTTCGCATTACAGCAAGCACAATATGATTATATCCTTTCGTTAGACGCTGACGAAGCCTTGTCCCTTGAGCTGAGAAAGTCTATACTAAAAGCGAAAAATACATGGAATTACGACGGATACAGATGCAATAGGCTTAATAATTATTGTGGACAATGGATGTATCATACCAGTCTTTACCCTGAAAGAAAATTAAGACTTTTCGATAGAAGAAAAGGGACATGGGGAGGAATAAATCCGCACGACCGATTTGAGATGAATGCTAACGCGAAGGTGGGGTCACTTAAAGGAAATTTATTACACTGGGTTTACGATTCAATTGAAGAGCATATTGCAAAGATTAATCACTTTAGCACAATATCCGCCAACGAGTATTATAAACTAGGAATTAAGGCAGGGGTAGGAAAGATTGTTTTTCGGCCCCTATGGCGATTCTTTCACTCATACATTATAAAAACTGGCTTTATTGATGGTTACATGGGATTCATAGCCAGCTTAAATCTGGCGTATTTATGCTTCCTGAAATATGCAAAACTATGGAAGTTGAATAAAATGCAGAAAGGTAACCAAGAGTTAGTTGACAGAAGAGTTCGGATTGCAAGTGTTAATTGGAATTGTTCAAATGCGGGGAAAGTTTTAGAGGATAATGAAGAGTTGAAAATCGAGAGTTCACGCTTCCCTTATTTGGTGTCAATTATAATTACTACTTATAATCAGCCTGAATGGTTAAGAAAGGTGCTGTGGGGTTTTGAAGTGCAAACATTTAATGATTTTGAAATAGTTATTGCCGATGATGGTTCCGATTCAAAAACTAAAGACGTGATAGGCGAGTTTGTTAGCAACTCAAAGTTAAGCATTACTCATGTTTGGCATCCTGATGAGGGGTACCGGAAGTGCACAATTTTAAATAAAGCCATTAATGCATCAAAGGGGGAGTACCTAATTTTTACCGATGGCGACTGTATTCCACGAAGCGATTTTGTTGAAACCCATATTAGCAAAGCCCAAAGGGGCTACTTCCTGTCAGGTGGGGCAATAAGACTGCCTTTAGACCTAAGCAGAATGGTAAACGAGGATATTGTAAAATCGCAGGTCGCTTTTGAACGCAAATGGCTTCTGGAGAATGGTTTGAAAATGGCATTCAGGAGCACTAAACTTGTTAAAAATAAAAGGTTTAGCGCTTTTATGAATTTTATTACAACAGCAAAAGCTACTTGGAATGGTGGGAACGCCTCCGGATGGAAGGATGATTTTATTGCAGTGAACGGGTTTAATGAAGATCTTTTGTATGGCGGGCAAGATAGGGAGTTTGGACAGCGATTAAGAAATTTAGGTCTTAAGTCAAAACAAATTCGTTACTCTGCAACCTGCGTTCACCTTGAGCATGGCCGACCATACAAAACCAAAGACTCAATTAGGCGTAACAGAGAAATTCGAAGAATGGTTAGAAGAACTAAGAGGATAAAAACAACTAATGGTATTGTGAGAACCGATTAAGCAGAATGGTGTATGTGTGTTTTGCTGGCAAATAGTGGACTTATATGGGAAAAGATCAGGTAGCTTCGCTAATCATATCTGTTTACGATAATACGAAATATTTGAAGGTTGTGCTCGATAGCCTAAAGCACCAAACCGATAAAAGATTTGAGATTATTGTTTCGGAAGATGCTGAACATAAGCATATGAAGGAATTTTTGGCTAATTACCAATCACCTTTCCCATTGTATCACCTTACTCAGCCCGATAATGGTTGGAATAAGAACAAAGCACTAAACCAGGCCGCCATTTTTGCCAATACTGATTATTTAATCTTTATTGATGGAGACTGCGTTTTGCACCCAAGGTTTGTAGAGTTCCATTTAAAGCAGGCTTGTAAAAAGTGTATTGTTGCTGGTAAGCGAATTAAACTCGATAAAACTTCAACAGAGTGGTTAATGCAGAGTGAACAGAATTTCATGAACTTCCAAAAATATCTGGCAAAAAATTATTTAAGAATTCGAGGGAGAGGAGCTCTTTTCATGGAGGAAGGCTTTTTCTTTGCGCCTGAATCTATCTTTGGTTTTATTCCAAAGTTAAGAGGTATGAAACATTTAAAAGGGTGTAATATGTCTTTTTATAAGGAAGCTCTCTTGGCAATTAATGGTTTTGATGAGGATTATATTAAACCTGCTGTTGGAGAGGACGCTGATTTAAATTGGCGATTCCAAAAAGTTGGGTACCAACTTTCCTCTGTTAGAAATTTAGCGGTGCAGTATCACCTTTTTCATAAGGAGAGTTGGATAAACCAGGATTATAACTTAGAACTTATGAGGCAGAAGCAGGCAAAAAATCAGTATGTTTGCCTAAATGGTATTAAAAAAAATTAAGGAGTAATCCCTTAATAATCTCAGCTCAAAACAAAGTATTTGGTTCTAAGACCATGCCTCGCAAATTCAGTTAAGTAGGGGCTTATTCCAAATTTCTCTGTGTTTATTATCTTATATCGAGTTTGCGTTAATAGTATTCATAAGATGTTTGGTTAGCGTTTACCATATCACTCCCTGGAGTTATTATTAATAACAGCAGATATTTTCTTAAACGATTCCCTAACCAAATCTTTTTGCATATTAGCATTCTTTACCAGAATTGCTTTATCAACGTTTATGGCATTAATAGATCTGGTGCAAATCTCATTGAAATCTGCAATTTCGTTTAATGGCTCAGGCGACCATGTTTCAATGTAATTCTTAAGTTTTGATATGGATGGGTTTAATGCAACGTAGGGTACCGCAAAAGACATGGCAGTTATTATACCATGCAAACTGGTGCCAATAAACAACTTCGATAGTGCAATAGCCCCCATAATTCGTTCTAAGTTATCTGCCGTGAGTACCTCGCAAGGGTACTTGGCGTTTTGTTTTAGCCATGTTAATGATAGTATATCATCGTGACCAGGGCAGTTGCCAATAGGAACAAAAAGTATATTCAGCTTGGTTTTTGAATACAGCTCAAAAAGTTCCTGATTTATTAGCTCAAGATTGCCGCCGTTTTTGAAATGTCCTACCTGAAAAGCAATATACTCATTCTTTTCATGTGGGTTAAATTTATAATGATCACTTATTACCATTGCGCTATCTGGCGTTAAGCGAAGGTTTGGCAGGGAGTAAGTGTTTTTTATCGATTCGAATGATTTTTTCTCTCTTATGCTAAAGTATAGGCTACTTTTAAATGTATTGCTAACCCTGTTCTTTAGCTGCTTAGGCCCTACCTTCTCTCCGCCCACAGAATGAAATATTATTTTGAATGATTTTGTTATATTTTTGTGAGTTGGAACAAAGGGTATTGGGTTTCTAAGAAAAAAATTTGTCTTACTAATTGCCCGTTCTGCCTTGCTAAGTAATTTAAGTACACCACTAAAAGCGGGGTGAATAAAACTGTATAGTTTCATCCAGTTCACACCAAGTACTTCTCCTCCTGCAACAATAAGGAACGATTTTTGTTTTTTGTTATCTACACTATACAGGTGGCTGTATTTATATGTTTGGAGTGCACCAACATTACGAAGATCAGATTTTATAATAGCAACATTATGAAAAGTGTAATCTCCATACTTAGCGAGCTCTTTAATTGTAATTATTGGGAACAAAAGGTCTCCATAGTTGTATCTGTCTGATGCACTTAATATATAAATATCAGGTTTCATGGTAGGAGTTAAAATCTTATAATAAGAGATGTTTAAAGGGTGAAAATAAATAATATCCTACTAAGATAATACTTTTAGATAACATTGTAAGTGTTTAGAAGCGCTACTTAGCGTTCTGTTTTTTAATATGGGGTAAATATTTTAACTTAGCTGAAACATTAATATAACAAAGTGCTATGAGAACAAAAACGTACAGTATAATATTTCTAATGCTCGCAGTAGGTAGCATTAGTTCCTACGCTCAAAAATATTCATCCATACAGGCTAATCGGTTTGCGCTGGATATATATAAGCAGTTTGCCGCCCAGGACAATCAGAATATCTTTTTCTCACCCTACAGTTTGAGTACAGCCATGGGCATGACCTACGCAGGAGCCAAGGGAGAAACAAAGGAGCAGATTGCTCAGGTCTTTCAATTTCCATTAGATGATAGTGATCTGCACTCGAAACTTGGCTCAATGAAAAGCCAACTTGAGAGTCAAGCTTCCGAGGGCGTAGAGGTGTCAATTGCTAATCAGCTATGGGCCGATGAGGAGTACCGGTTTAAGTGTTTGTATCTGTGGAAAGTAAAGAGAGCGTATAGTGCACCCGTTGAAAGAATGGCCTTTAGAACAAAGCCCGATGATTGCAGACTTGAGATAAACAGTTGGGTTGAGGAGCAAACCAACAATAGAATTGTGGATCTATTGCCCAAGGGCTCAATCTCCGATATGACAGCAATGGTTCTAACTAATGCAATATTTTTCAAGGGACAGTGGGAAGAGAAATTTGACGAGGAAAAAACTACCCAAGAGCAGTTTAATACAATTAATGGAAGTACCGCTGATTGTGAAATGATGAATAGTAAGGGTAAATACAATTTATATAAGGGAAATGACATAAAAATACTAGAGTTGCCATATGAGGGGAAGGACTTTTCTATGTTAGTTTTACTACCCAATGAAGGAACCCCGCTTAGCAAGATTGAAAAGAGTATTAAACTTGAAGATCTTAACCATTATATTAGCCTGATGGCACAAGCCGAGGTGCAGGTTTCGCTCCCCAAATTTAAATTTGATGCCGAATACCAAATGAAACCAGTGCTATCACAAATGGGTATGACAATCCCCTTTAGCAATAAAGCTGATTTTACTCGCATGTCAAGAAAGCCAGATCTAAAGATTGATGAAATTTACCATAAGGCTTTTGTTGAAGTATCAGAGGAGGGGACTGAGGCTGCCGCTGCAACAGCAGTAGTAATTGTACGTAAATCGGTTACCGTTCCTGAAAAGTTTGTAGCAAACAGACCGTTTATGTTTATTATCAGAGATAATAATAGCGATAATATGCTGTTTGTTGGTCGTGTAACTAATCCAAACAATTAGAGTTTTGTGAGCAAGTATTTGTGGAGTCTTATTGATCAGGGTGAACATCAACAGCTCGATTTTAAGCATTCCATTTCCGATTCCAAGAAGATTGCAAGATCGCTAGTTGCCTTTGCAAACACAGATGGCGGCACTTTGCTTATTGGGGTTAAGGATAATGGGAAGGTTGCTGGCATAAATTCCGATGAGGAGTACTATATGCTTGAGGGAGCTGCTGAACTATATTGTAAACCACAGGTTAAGTTTAAGATTACGCGCTGGGAAGTAAACGGAAAGGTGGTTCTTGAAGTTTACGTTGGCCCCGATGCAAAGCATTTATATAAGGCTCCTTTTAAAGATGGCAAGTGGAAGGCTTTTTTTAGAGTAAACGATGAGAATATTCTGGCTACTCCATTGCAGGTTAAGGTATGGAAGGCAAAAAGGTATAGAAAACCTGTACGGTTTAATTTATCAGAAAAGGACCAGAAACTGATAGAGCATCTTAATAATCATGGTACTATATCAATTGAAGAGTATAGCCGAATTGGTTTTATATCCCGAAAAGAATCGGAGAAAACGCTTATCAACCTTACGGTTATGAACATTGTTAACTTAGTGTCAAAACAGGAGGGTGAGTATTTTGAGATAACTCAAAACCCCACCCTCTAAATATTCAGTATTTCTTTTTCTGTATTTTTAATAGTCAACAACCTGTCCGTCAACTATTTTAAAAACATTCCAAGTTTCACCCCTATGAGTGCTGGGCACTGTGTATGTTTTAAGCAACTCATTGTTCCCATAAACCCTAACCGTTGCTTTTGATTGGGAAAGTGGCGTTGCTCGGGAGTTCATTTTTTGAGAGTAGTTGTGTACTGCATATAAATATTCTCCATCAGAGTCAATGCTCTCCACGGTTATTGTTTCAGGTCCGTATCCCTGCATTTCATCCCTGTCGAGCTGGCCAGTCCCATCTGTTAGTACTCTTGTGTTACGATAGCTTATGTGATAGCTACGGTTTTTTATGAAGTGTGCATCCAAATCGTTTGGCGCCTTATCCCAGTCTAGCACAACACGGAATTGCTCAATGTTAAGAACCGGGGAAACGGAGAATCTATTAAAGAACATGGTTTCTGCAATAACCTCTACCTCAAACACTGCAGGTATGTAATCTTCTTTTTTAAACTGAACGCTAAGTATGCCATCGGATTGACGAGGAAAAGTAATTTTACCCTCGTTATCGGTTTTGAATTCTCCAATGTCTTCAATCGTAATGTTTGCGTTGTTTACTGGATCTCCCGTAACAGCATCAAAGAAACGGAGTGTAAAAACATCCTCCTCAACCTCCAGAAGCACGTCGTCCATCTTCTGCTTCATTTGTTCAAATTGTGCCGCTGCAAAATTGGGAGAGAGAAGGCAAAATGCTGCCAATGCAATAACTATCCTAAATACTTTCATACACTAATGCTATTAATAATTAGTAAAACTATTAATTAGTAGTGTTAAGGGTATGATTTTGAAAAAACTTATCCTAAAATTACGCCTACAATTGTTGCCGATATCAATGAGGCAAGAGTACCCCCAAGTAGAGCCCTCATTCCGTAACGCGACAGAAGAACCCTTTTGCTGGGAGCCAAGGACCCAATGCCACCAATCTGAATTCCTATTGAGGCAAAGTTGGCAAATCCGCAAAGCATGTATGTTGCCATGATTATTGATTTTTCCTGAGTAAAGGCGCCCGCAGCTTTAAGTTCAGCAAGACTAACGTAACCAATGAACTCAGTCATGATAAGTTTTTCACCAAGGAGCCTTCCTAGAAGAGTGATATCTTCCTTACATACGCCAATTAGCCACATTATTGGAGCAAAGGTGTAACCTAGAATAAACTCTAGCGAAAGGGAGTTGTATTGTCCGTTAGAGAATTGTGCTATTGACTCGTTTAGGTTGGTCCAGTCACCAATTTTTTGAACAATAAAGTTGAACATTGCAATAAAAGCAATAAAAACTAGTAGCATTGCAGCAACATTTACAGCTAACTTTAACCCTTCGCTGGTTCCGTTAGAGATGGCATCAAGGACATTACTGCCAATTTTCTCTTTGGGTATCTCAACATCAGTTTTTATTTTTTCAGTTTGTGGTACCAGTATCTTTGTAATAACTACTGCACCAGGTGCAGCCATTATTGAGGCAGCCAGTAAGTGCTTTGCAAATATTAGTCTTTGAACAGGATCATCACCACCCAGAAAACTGATGTATGCGGCAAGTACCCCTCCGGCTAGCGTTGCCATACCGCCTGTCATTACCAAAAGAATTTCCGAGTTTGTCATCTTCTCAAGGTAAGCCTTAATCATTAGGGGCGATTCGGTTTGCCCAAGGAATATGTTACCCGCAACTGATAGGCTCTCAGCACCCGAGAGTCTCAGGGCTTTTGTCATGAGCCAAGCCAGCGCCCAAACAATTTTTTGAATTACGCCTAGGTAGAATAGCAGGCTAGTTAATGCTGAGAAGAATATTATGGTTGGTAGAACCTGAAATGCAAATACAAACCCAAAAGTGTCAACATCTAAAAATCCTGGGAAAAGGAACTCAGTACCTGCTTTTGAGAAATCTAGAACCTTTACAAAGATCTTTCCAGCAAAGTCAAAAAACATTTGAACTGGAGGGAACTGAAGTATGGCAATTGCAAGAAGCAGTTGTATTCCCAGTCCAATACCAACCACTCGCCAGGAAATTGCTCTGCGGTTTGAGCTAAAAGCGTATGCTATTCCAATAATAACAATCATACCAAGCAAACCTCTTAGCAGCGTTATAAAGTTAAACTTAAACGCCTTTTTTTCCATTAAAAGCTGGTTTACATCATTCTCTTCAGCCTCAGCTGCCTCTTGATTGTCTGCAGTTTGAACGTTCTCAACTTGTGCTGTTGAGTCAATTTCTACTGTGTCTGCTGGGCTGCTTTGGTTGGCAGCTGTAACTGCTATACCTGTAAGAACTATACCAACGCCAAGGGCGTATAAGATTTTTTTAATCATGTTTAGTTGGTTATTCGGAGCGGTTATTTATCTCATCACGAATTCGCGATGCCTTCTCGTAATCCTCTTTCATTACAGCTTCCCCCAGAAGAGTATTTAGCTCATCAATTGTAAGGTTTTTTAGTGCTTCTCTTTCGCTATCCTTCTGCTCTTGCTTGCTTTCTTCCTTTTTTTGCTCGCCGGTTGCCTCCTCTTCAACATCAAGTATAATCCCAGCTTTTTCCAGAATATCTTCTGTTGTATATATTGGGCAGCCAAATCTTAGGGCTAAAGCAATTGAGTCCGATGTTCTGGCATCAATGTAAATTTCTTTTTTACCATTATCACAGTGTAACTTAGAGAAGAAAACGCCCTCTTCAAGTTTATATATTTGAACATCTAGAATTTCAATTCCAAAGGATTTTGAAAAATTCAGGAAAAGGTCGTGTGTAAGCGGACGAGGTGGTGTTAAGCCCTCAAGTTGAATGGCAATTGCTTGCGCTTCAAAACCTCCAATAATTATTGGTATTCTTCGTTTCCCGTTTTCCTCACTTAATACAAGGGCGTAAGCCCCTGATTGAGTTTGGCTGTACGATATCCCCAGCACGTTTAACTTTACCTTATTCATTTATTTTTTCTTATTGAGTATCGAAACTACAAACCTAATTTAATTTGTTAAATAATACAAGGAGCAAGTTAAAATGTTAAGTATTTAATTGTAGTTTAAAAAATGATTAGGGGGGTGCATATAAGTTTTAGCACACTCGCCTTTGCTAATAATTAAATTTTAAAGACTTTTAATCCAAGCAATTTTGATTGCTAATAGATTCTTTATAACCCTTTATATAATAACATGAAGTGACTTTAAGCCCTAGTTTTAGCCTTTATTGGTATTGTTTCTAAATAATTTCCTTTTATGCTATCTTTGGCCATAATTATAATTAGTTGCACATGCTTAAGGAACTTAAACAATACTATTTGAATAATAGGCTAAAGGGGAATGTTTATTTTGAACTCTCATTAAACATCCTTTTAATTTACGGTTTATTTACGTTGTCTCGGATTTTTTTCCTTATAGTTAATCTTGATTATTTCCAATCATTAGACCTAAAGAGCGTTCTTTGGATTTTTATTGGCGGGCTTAAGTTTGATACAGCTGGGATATTCTATGTAAACTCGTTATACATAGTTTTAATGGCTATTCCCTTTGCATTTAAGTATAATAATATCTACCAGAATGTACTAAAGTACCTTTTTATAATTACTAATAGTATTGCTTTAGCTGCTAATTGTGTTGATACTGTTTACTTTCGATTCACTCTTAGACGAACTACCGCAACATTTTTTCACGAGTTTGAGAGTGAAACTAACTTTGGGTCGCTAATTCCACAATTCATTGTTGACTATTGGTATATTGTCCTTTTTTGGATAGGACTTACTTTACTAATTATATTTGGTTACCGTAAGGTTAGGCTTAATAATTTGCCTAAAAGCTTAGCGGGCCATTTTGTTTATTTTATTAATGGCTTTGTCATTTTTGTTCTTATTACGGCAATGGTGGTAGGTGGCATTAGAGGTGGATTTAGGCATAGTACACGGCCAATTACTCTTAGCAATGCTGGCAAATATGTTAACGATCCTTTAGAAACAACAATAGTTTTAAATACACCTTTTTCTATTCTGCGTACTTTGGGTATAAAGCCTTTAAGCAGAGTGAAATACTTTGATACTGAAAAAGAACTAGAGAGTGTTTATTCCCCATTACACAACCCTTCTAAGGATGACGAATTCATTCCTCATAACATAGTCGTTATCATCCTTGAAAGCATAGGGCAAGAGTACATTGGCCGGTATAACCAGCATTTAAAATCGCAAGGCTATAATGGTTACACACCTTTTCTTGATTCGCTCATTGATAATAGTTTAATGTTTCGAAATGCCTTTGCGAATGGTCGAAAGTCTATTGATGTGCTGCCTTCAGTTTTAACATCAATCCCTATGATTGTTGAGCCTTATGTGCTTACTCCATACTCTTCAAATAGGATTAATAGCTTTGCAACATTGCTTAAGTCAAAGGGGTACCATACATCTTTCTTTCATGGTGCACCTAACGGATCAATGGGCCTACAGGCGTATGTTCAATTAGCGGGTTTCGATCATTACTATGGCATGACGGAATATGCCAACAGGGCAAACTTTGATGGTATGTGGGGTATTTGGGATGAGGAGTTCTTGCAGTTTTTTGCAAAACAGATTAATCAGTTTTCTGAACCGTTCTTCACTTCAGTTTTCACAGTATCGTCACATCATCCATTTAAGATTCCTGAAAAATATGAAGGAGTGTTCCCCAAAGGAACATTGCCCATTCATCAGTGTGTTGGATATACCGATTTTGCCCTCAAGCGCTTCTTCGAAACTGCAAGTCAAATGCCATGGTTTGAAAATACACTCTTCGTAATAACTGCTGATCATCCCAACCAACCTTCATTCCCTGAATACACGAATAAATTAGGAGGTTACCGGGTTCCAATAGTAATGTATAAACCTGATAATTCACTAACGGGGGTTTGTGAGAAGACCGCTCAGCAAATAGATATCCTACCTACTGTTCTAAACTATTTGAATTACAATAAACCCTTCTTCGCTTTTGGTAAAGATGCTCTTAGTAAGGAATCTAAACCATTTGCAATAAGTTATACAAATTCTACTTATCAATTAGTTATTCAAGATGCTCTGTATCAATTTGACGAGGATCAGTTAATTGGGGTTTTTAACATCAAAAAAGACAAGCTGCTTAAAACTAATTTGATTGGCTCAAATCCTGAGCAATACGCCGATGAAATAAAATTCGTAAAAGCCTTTATACAGCAGTACCACAACAGGTTAATTGACGATAGAATGTTAAATGTACCTTAATAGTATTCTTTCCCGCTATTTTAGAAATGTACTCCTGTTTTGTGCGCCACATCGACGACAAAAAATGCATAATTGACTGTTAGTTTGTTACGAGTAATTCAATGGAGATTTAGGTGTCCCGTTGTAAATTCGTGCTGTGCTTTGCGGCTTATTTCACCTACTTTTTTAGCTACCACCCAAAAAAGTAACAAAAAAGGTCACCGCTGCCAGAGCGGCCTCTTGAACTCTACGGCCGAGCGGATTTGGCCTGCGGAGCGCAATCACTGCGAATTGGGATGCCTTTTAACCAGCTGTTTACGGTTGGTAAAGCAACCATCCAATCCATCAGCACTTCACCGTAGCGCTCCTTTAGTGCCCTCCCGCCATCCGCTCACCTCTTGAGTTCTACGATTCCCCTCTGGATGCGGGAGCGAGATCCCGAACGCTACCTTTACATGCGCGGTGGCATTGTAAAACGGTCTCGTCAGTCACTGACGAGATTGCGTTCGAGATGGAACACGATGCACTGCAGTCGTAGCTAACAGAGGAACTTCTTTTTAGCCCAATGCCCAGAGTTTTCGTAAGATTCTGTTCCATAT
>JAWLEY010000062.1:0-12473 GCA_041685855.1 Perlabentimonas sp.
TAATCTTACTGTGCCTTGTATTAGGAACTTATCTTATCCGTTTCTCATGGAGTTTTAGGTGGGTGTTTGGCTCATTAGTTACAGTTTTTCTTTTGCTTTCTGGGGTAGTTCTAACAATGAGTCAGCAGGGGCAGAGTGAACTTGAAAATGGTGATGAGCAAAAATTACTTGTTAGGCTGCTTGAGCCTCCCGATATAAGAACTACCAGTCTGAGAACCTTAGCCAAAGTTACCAATGTTTTTGGCGATAATGAGTGGAGGTTAGCAGATGAAAAGGTTATGCTCTATTTCTCCACAACTGATACCTTGGCAAGGCAGTTAAAATATGGGTCAGTTCTTGCTGTAAATGGAGTGTTCTCTTCAGCTGGAAAACCATTAAACCCCTATCAGTTCGATTACGAAAAATATTTAGCAAAAAAGCAAATATTCAGGGTGGCTTTTGTTAAAGAGGGCAGCTGGCAAGAAGTTGGCTATAAGCCAAACAGAATGCTAAAAGTTGCCTTTTCTCTTAGAGAAAACATGCTGTCACTTTATAGGCGAGTGGGTATTGATAACGAGAATTTAGCAGTTCTGTCAGCTTTAACACTGGGGTATAAGAATCTGCTCGACCAGGAAACGCGAAGGGTCTTTTCAGCATCTGGCGCAATGCATATACTTGCAGTTTCTGGACTGCATGTGGGTATCCTTTTTGCAACTCTTTCAGCAATACTTTTTTTTCTTAACAGAATAAGGAAGGGACGGTTGCTTAAAACTATGGTGCTATTAGTATTTCTATGGTTCTTTGCTGTTTTTACGGGCCTTTCGCCATCAGTTCTAAGAGCATCGCTAATGTTCTCACTTGTTATTATTGGAATGGCTTTTAGCCGAAAAACCAATATTTATAATACCCTGAGCGCTTCAGCATTTATAATTCTGGTTGTTAACCCAATGCTTATTACGGAGGTAGGTTTTCAGCTATCCTATTTAGCAGTAGTGTCCATTGTTTTTTTCTACCCATACATTTATAAGTTGATTTACATAAAAAACAGATGGCTCGATAAGGTTTGGGTCTTAATCTCAGTTTCAATTGCCGCTCAGTTGGGCACTTTTGTGTTAGGTTTATACTATTTCAACCAGTTCCCCAATTACTTTTTACTAACAAACCTATATGCAATTCCACTTGCTGCAGTTATTATTTACCTTACTTTAATTCTTATAGTAGTTTCACCATTACCCATAATTGCTGCTGGTGTAGGCTGGGTATTAAATAAAGTTCTTTCATGTTTAGTTCTCCTTATTAAAATTACCGAGTCTTTACCATACTCAACAACTAGCGGCATTGCTATCTCCTCCAGTCAGATGTTCTTTCTGTTGCTTGCCATTTTGATGTTAACTTTATTTCTCACGTACCGAAAAATTAAAGTTGCTTACGTTATGCTGGCTGCTCTAATGCTATTTTTTGTTGAGATGTCATATCGAGAAATTGTTAAGTTAAACAAATCAGAGGTGGTTGTTTTTGGTGATAGGCAGTCAACTTTAGTTGGTTTTAAAAACGCTGATAAATTCCTTTTGGCCATTTCTGATTCGTCAACACAGAATGTTATAAATAAGTATAATTATACCTTGGGAGGATACCTTTCAAATTCAGGTATTAATACTGATGGTGTTAATATAAGTCCATTTAAGTCTGATGATTTGAATAACCATAGCTGGGTAAAACGAAAAAGCAACTCTTTGGGAATATGGTATTTGTTTAATGGCGAAACAGTTTTTATACCTACAGAGAATAGTTTCGACAATTTTAAAACTGTAAATCCTTTACCTGTAGATATTCTTGTTATTACTAATCAGCTAACTAGTCGTATTAGTAAGGTGTTAGACCTTGTAAAACCTAAAATTGTTGTTGTGGATGCAACCCTGCCATATTGGAAGGAAAACAAAATTAAAGAGAATGTCTATCCGTTAGAAATAGAATTTCATTATATCAATGAGCAGGGTGCCTTTATAAAAAAGTACGAATAACCTATTAATAATGGTATAAATACCCATTCAAATCGCTACCAAAATAACTTAATCCCAAGATAACAATTAACCTCAAGCACCTGTATCTAAGCATCCTTTTCACCTATTTATATTCATTTTATTACATCATAGTGTTGTAAAACACTTCAATAACCGTTGATTATTTTTTCAAAGCTCGTTCCTTTGTTCCTGTAGATAATTTTTTGTTAAGTGGTTGTAATAGTCAGTTAAACAACAAATTACATATAAATTGAGTAGTAAAAATTTTAATAATACTATAGATGAATACAATTTTAAAACACCGATCAATCCGAAAGTACAAGAGTACTCCCGTTGAGGAGTCTATGCTTAATGATATTCTAAATGCAGGAATCAGAGCTTCAACAACTGGGAATATGCAGGTGTATAGCGTTGTGGTTTCAACCGATTCTGAGGTTAAAAAGCAACTTGCACCTTGTCATTTTAATCAGCCTATGGTAACTCAGGCACCGGTTGTACTTACCTTTTGTGCCGATTTTAATAGGTTCAACAAATGGTGTCATCAGCGCGATGCTAAACCTGGGTATGACAACTTCCTATCGTTTATGACAGCAGCAATTGATGCTTTACTCGTTGCGCAGAATGTTTGTGTTGCTGCAGAGGATAAAGGTCTAGGAATTTGTTATCTTGGAACAACAACCTACACGGCCGATAAAATTATTGATGTATTAAAACTACCCAAAGGTGTTGTACCCGTAACAACGGTTGTATTAGGTTACCCCGATGAGTCGCCTGAGTTAACCGACAGGTTGCCGTTAGCGTCAGTAATTCACCGCGAGGTATATCAGGACTATTCCACTGGCGATATAGATCAGATCTATGCTGCCAAGGAAGCGCTGCCGCTTACAAAAAAGCTGCTTAAAGAGAATAACAAGGAAACATTAGCTCAAATATTTACTGATAATAGGTACACTAAAAAGGATAATGTAGCGTTTTCAAAAGTGTTCCTAAAAGTTCTAGAAGATCAAGGGTTTATGAATAACGAGATGTAATAGCACCCTTCATCTTATTTATTAAAAACACACCTTGTTCAAACAGAACTTCTGGTGTGTTTTTTTTATATTGCAAGCGTGAAAAGGGTAGTTGTCATATTCATAGTATTCTTATGTACTCAGGTGTTTGGTCAGGTGAATGAGAACCTTGTTGGTAAAATCATACTTCCCGACTCCAACCAACTTGAAATTTGTGAGGCAACCTTTGCCCAGGCAGATTCTCTTGAGTTCTTATCTTGTGTCTCTGAGTATATTGAGGATCTTCAATTTCAGGGCTACCTTGAAGCCAGTATTGACTCCATAAGGGTTGATTCTTTAAGTATATCAGCTTTTGCCACTAAAGGCAATAAGTATCAATGGGCATCCATTAAAACCGATAGCATTACTGATGATTGGCTTAAAAAAGCTAGGGTTAAAATTAGTAAGCTCACTAATAATCCTGTTCGTCCAAATGAATTACAGCACCCCATACAAAAAGTCTTACTTTTTTTAGAGAACAATGGCTATCCCTTTGCCAGAGTCTCTATGGATAACGCTAGGATTCACCAAAACACTATTTCATCAAATTTAAAGATTAATCCTGGCCCATTAATTGTTATCGATACCCTTTATGTTAAGGGTGATGCAAATATATCGCATGGTTTTATCAAGTCATACCTTAAGATAAGTAGGAACGATATTTACAGTCAAAAACAGGCTAACAAGATTGATGAAAGATTACAGCGGCTGCCCTACTTGTCAGTTATCCGTCAGGCCGAGGTAGAATTTATCCCAGGAAAGGCAAGGATTTACACATATATAACAAATCAGAAGGCGAGCCAATTTTCCGGACTTGTTGGCTTTGCATCCGGGCAAGAGGAGTCCCAGAGCATTAAACTCACAGGTGATGTAAATCTTAAGCTGGCTAATATATTTAACCAAGGAGAGATAAGCGCCCTGCGATGGCAGGCTATGGGAGAAGGCACTCAGCGCCTCAATCTATCATCAAAATGGAAATATATTAAAGGCACTAATGCCGGATTTAGCACCAGCTTCGCACTTTATCGCCTCGATACAACGTTTATAAACATTAACCCAAAATTTGCTGTCGATTTTTTCTTTAACAACAGGAGTAGCCTTGGGCTTGGAATCGATTATAGAGCATCATCAACCATTAGTAGTCAGCAGGCGTCCTCTCTAAGTAGTTATAAAACAGCGCTGTATCAGTTGAGTTATTCTTTCGGACAGCAGGATCCAGTAGTATTTCCTGTTCGTAATCTTTTTGCTGGGATAACAGCCGGTATAGGTACGCGAGATATTGATCAGGAAAGTAACCACGAAGGAAGCAAAGAGTCAACAGTAGGGGAGGTGAAAATTGATTTTTCAGGTTACCATCCGGTTTTTTGGCAAAACATGGTAATTCATATTGCACTCAATGCTGCGATGCTTGAGCCAATTTCATCCACTAAGGATGATTTTGTTTACATTGATAATGAACTTTATCGTATCGGCGGTGCAAATAGCCTAAGAGGGTTTAACCAGGAAGCAATATTGGCAAAAGCTTATGGCATTGCAAGTATTGAGTTGCAGTATAGATTGCAAAGAACGCTTAACCTGTTTGTGTTTTTTGATAAAGCAGCAGTAGCTACAGTAAAAAACCAAACTAGTAAAATTTCCTGGCCACAGGGAGCAGGGCTGGGATTCCAACTTGCAACAGGGGGAGGAATACTCAATTTAAGTTATGCTTTGGGAAGCGGGATGGGGCAAAATTTTAGCCTTCGTGATGCCAAGGTACATGTGGGGTATGTTGCTAATTTTTAGAATAATTTTGTTCCCACATTGAAAATTCACCATTATTTTTTTAACTTTTTTGGAAAAATCTCTAATAAGTTATACTTTTGCACCTCAATTAAAAGTAAAATAAATCATATACATACAGCAAGCATGATAATTATACCAATTAAAGAAGGCGAGAACATCGAGAGAGCCTTAAAGAGATTTAAGCGTAAGTTTGAGAAAACTGGCACAATGAAAGAATTGCGCTCACGTCAGGCTTTTATTAAGCCATCAATGCGTCGTAGAGAGGCAATTAAAAAAGCCATCTACGTTCAAAAACTCCATCAGGACGAGGATTAGTATTCTTTGGGATGCATCAGGCAAATATGCCTGATTTTTTTTGGGGAATAGCTCAAAATACATTATATTGCATCCAAAGAGTATGCTGACAAAATTCCAAAAATACCTTAGGGTTGAAAGAAATTATTCTGTCCAAACTATCCGTGCGTACGGTGATGATTTGAGGCAGTTTTTTACATTCTGTAAACTCAATCCCAATTCCCTTGACCCCGCGGAGGTTACACATCGTATGGTAAGGAGTTGGTTGTCTCATCTCATTGAAACGGGTAACACTACACGTACAGTAAACAGGAAACTATCATCATTAAGAAGTTTCTATAAGTATTTGCAAAAAAATGGGATGGTGAATAAGGACCCGATTGCCAGGGTTGTTGCACCCAAAACAAGCAAACGGTTGCCAAGCGTTCTTAAAACATCGGAAGCAAACTTAATGATTGACAAGATTAAGTACCCCGATGGATTTCTTGGATTAAGGGATTTACTTATAATCGAACTTTTTTATTTTACCGGAATAAGAGTCTCGGAGATGGTAAACCTGAAAACGAGTGGAGTTGATTTTGAGAATCAAACAATTAAAGTGCTGGGGAAAGGAAGTAAGGAGCGAATCATTCCTATGCATCCTGAACTGGTGCCTGCAATCAAAGAGTACAAAAGACAAAAGCAGCAAGCATTTCCATCGAACAATTGCCAATACCTTATTGTTACAAACAAGGGTGAAAAAGCCTACTCGCAATTTGTGTATCGGATAGTTAAAAAATACTTGTCGTTGGTAACAGTACTTGAAAAAAAGAGCCCACACGTACTGAGGCATAGCTTTGCAACGCACCTGCTTGATAAGGGTGCAAGCATTGATGCCATTAAAGAGCTGTTGGGGCACGCAAGCCTCTCAGCAACTCAGGTGTACACACATGCCAGCATACAAAAATTAAAATCAGCGTACCAACAAGCACATCCACGTGCTTAATATTATATTTTACAATTCAAATAAATGGAGGATCATACTATGAACGTAAAAATCCAATCAATTAAGTTTGACGCCGACCAGAAGCTTGTAGAGTTTATTAACAACAAAATTGGTAAACTTGATAAGTTCTACGATGCAATTATTGGAGCAGAGGTTTATCTTAAACTTGAGAACACGCAAGGTGTAGAGAATAAGATTGCTGAGGTTAAACTTCTAATTCCAGGAAACGACCTGTTTGTTCAGCGTCAGGCAAAAAAGTTTGAAGAAGGGATTGATGAGTGTGTTGAGGTGCTTAAGCGTCAGGTAAAAAAGCATAAGGAGAAGCAAAGAGGAGTGTAACAATGGTTAGGATATTTTAAATAGTTAAACCCCTTTGTAAGCTGGTGTAATATTTATAGAGAATAGTAAGAAGCGACAAAGGGGTTATTTTTTTTATTAAAAGTTGTATTTTTTTTTGGTGGGTAAATAAAATGTTCCTACATTTGCCAACCGATTTTGGAAGGGTAAACAACCCCAAAATTGATGTTCTTAACAAAAAATGCCGATGTAGCTCAGTTGGCCAGAGCAGCTGATTTGTAATCAGCTGGTCGGGGGTTCGAATCCCTCCATCGGCTCTAAAAATATTGTTCTTTTTTTAATACATGTATGGGGAGATACCAAAGTGGCCAACTGGGGCAGACTGTAAATCTGCTGGCGTAAGCCTTCGTAGGTTCGAATCCTGCTCTCCCCACATGTTTTTTGGTATATAAGCGGGAGTAGCTCAGTTGGTAGAGCATCAGCCTTCCAAGCTGAGGGTCGCGGGTTCGAGTCTCGTCTCCCGCTCTAACCAAAAAGCCGATGTAGCTCAGAGGTAGAGCGCTTCCTTGGTAAGGAAGAGGTCATGGGTTCAATTCCCATCATTGGCTCCAATTCTTTATTGTTTTAATCGACAATCAATTTTAAATCTAATAATTTAACAAACTGGAGTCATGGCAAAAGAAAAATTTGATAGGTCGAAAGCTCACGTAAATATCGGTACCATTGGTCACGTTGACCACGGTAAGACCACTCTTACTGCAGCCATCACTAAAATTCTGCACGAAAAAGGTCTTTCCGATTTTCGCTCTTTCGATTCTATTGACAACGCACCTGAAGAAAAGGAAAGAGGTATTACTATTAACTCAGCTCACGTTGAGTACCAAACTGCTAACCGTCACTACGCTCACGTAGACTGTCCTGGTCACGCTGACTATGTTAAGAACATGGTTACTGGTGCCGCTCAGATGGACGGTGCTATCATCGTAGTTGCTGCTACTGATGGCCCTATGCCTCAAACACGCGAGCACATCCTTCTTGCACGTCAGGTAAACGTACCAAAACTTGTTGTTTTCCTTAACAAGTGCGATATGGTTGACGACGAGGAGATGCTTGAGTTAGTTGAAATGGAAGTTCGCGAATTACTTAGCTTCTACCAATTTGATGGTGACGATGCTCCTGTTATCCGTGGTTCTGCACTAGGTGCTCTTGAAGGAGATGAGAAATGGGTTGATAAGGTGATGGAGCTAATGGATGCTGTTGATACATACATCCCAATTCCTCCACGTGATATCGAGAAACCATTCCTACTACCTGTTGAGGACGTATTCTCAATTACTGGTCGTGGTACTGTAGCAACCGGTAGAATTGAAACTGGTGTTGTAAATACAGGTGACAACCTAGAAATGATTGGTCTTGGTGCTGAAGGTCGCAAAACTGTTTGTACAGGTGTTGAGATGTTCCGTAAGATACTTGACCGTGGTGAAGCTGGTGATAACGTTGGTATCCTACTTCGTGGTGTTGACAAGAAAGAGATTAAGCGCGGTATGGTTCTTGCTAAGCCAGGATCTATTTTGCCACACACACAATTTAAAGCAGAGGTTTACGTACTTAAGAAGGATGAAGGTGGACGTCACACTCCATTCCACAACAAGTATCGTCCTCAGTTTTACCTACGTACCCTTGACGTAACTGGTGAGATTATGCTACCTGAAGGCGTTGAGATGGTTATGCCTGGTGATAACGTTACTATTACAGTTAACCTAATTTACCCTGTAGCTATCAATAAAGGTCTACGTTTCGCTATTCGCGAAGGTGGTAGAACAGTTGGTGCAGGTCAGGTTATCGAAATCATTGAATAATACCATTTTAATGATACAAGGGGTTTGCTTGCTATAATGTAGGTAAACCCTTTAACACACGGGTGTAGCTCAGTTGGTAGAGCACTGGTCTCCAAAACCAGGTGTCGGGCGTTCGAGTCGCTCCTCCCGTGCAACATTAAGCGAGCACTATGAGAATTAAAACATACCTTCAGGAAGTTTACACCGAGCTAATCCACAAAGTATCGTGGCCAACATGGAAAGATCTTCAATCCAGTGCAATAATTGTTATGATTGCTTCCCTTTTAATTTCACTGGTTATATTCTTCATGGATTTTTCCTTTGAGAATGTGATGGACTTTATTTATAATATGATGCATTAAAGCCTGAGAGGATATTTCGATGGAAGAAAACGTAAAGAAATGGTACGTAATTCGTGCTATTGGCGGGAAGGAGAAAAAGGTAAAAGAATACATCGAGAGTGAGATCAGAAGGTTAAAGCTGGACGATTTCATCACTCAAGTATTAATACCTACCGAGAAGGTTTACCAAATCCGTAACGGGAAAAAAGTAAGCAAAGAACGGATCTTCTACCCAGGTTACGTATTAATCGAAGCAGCACTCGTAGGCGAAATTCCTCACATATTAAAGGATATTCCCAATGTGATAGGATTCTTAGGCGACCCAAAGACTGGTGATCCTACACCATTGCGCCAATCAGAGGCAAATCGGATTTTAGGAAGAGTTGATGAGCTGGCTGATAGCGATGAGGAAATTAACGTTCCCTTCTTTGTTGGTGAAAGTGTGAAAGTTATTGATGGTCCCTTTAACTCATTCACAGGAGTAATCGAGGAAGTGAACGAAGAGAAGAAGAAGCTGAAGGTAATGGTCAAAATATTTGGCCGAAAAACTCCGTTGGAGCTCAGCTTTATGCAAGTAGAAAAAGAGTAATAACTGTTAAGAGCTAAAGCATTATGGCTAAAGAAGTTGCCGGATTAATTAAGTTACAGATTAAGGGAGGTGCAGCAAATCCTTCACCACCCGTAGGTCCAGCGCTCGGCTCAAAAGGGGTTAATATCATGGAGTTCTGCAAGCAATTTAATAGCAGAACCCAAAGTCAAGCGGGAAAAGTTCTCCCAGTGATTATATCGGTTTATTCCGATAAATCGTTCGATTTTATTGTTAAAACACCCCCGGTGGCTGTCCAGCTAATTGAAGTATCAAAGCTAAAGGGCGGATCATCTGAGCCAAACCGAGACAAAGTTGCCTCGGTAACGTGGGATCAAGTACGGGAGATTGCAAAGGATAAAATGCCCGACCTGAATTGTTTTACTGTGGAATCAGCCATGAAAATGGTAGCAGGAACCGCCCGTAGCATGGGTATTACTGTTAAAGGAGAATTCCCAGGTGAGTAACATTTAACCTCTTTTAGTGAGATGACAAAATTGACCAAGAATCAGAAACTTGCGTTGTCGAAAATTGAAACTGATAAGCAGTACAAATTATCAGAGGCCGCCAGTTTAGTGAAGGAGATTACAAAAACCAAGTTCGATGCATCTGTTGACATCGATATACGTCTTGGCGTTGACCCCAGAAAGGCAAACCAGATGGTACGTGGTGTTGTAACCCTACCTCACGGAACAGGTAAGGACATTAAGGTGTTAGTACTGTGTACCCCCGATAAGGAGGATGAAGCGAAAGCTGCAGGAGCCGATTACGTAGGATTAGACGAATATGTAGAGAAGATTAAAGGCGGATGGACAGATGTTGATGTAATTATCACCATGCCTACCGTTATGCCTAAAATTGGAGCACTCGGTCGAATCCTAGGACCTCGCGGTCTTATGCCTAACCCCAAGAGCGGAACCGTAACAATGGATATTGAGAAAGCCGTGAAAGAGGTGAAACAAGGTAAAATCGATTTTAAGGTCGATAAGTACGGAATCGTTCATACCTCAATCGGAAAGGTTTCATTCGAACCTGAGAAGATTATTGATAATGCCCAGGAGTTTATAAGAACAATTATGAAACTTAAGCCAACCGCTGCTAAAGGTACATACATTAAGAGTATATTCCTTTCAAGCACAATGAGCTTAGGCCTGGCCATAGATCCAAAATCGATCTCAGAAAAGAACTAATAACGCATTAGAGACCCAATTATCATGAGAAGGGAAGATAAGAATGTAATTATTGATAGGCTAGCAGAGCAAATCAAAGAGTATCCACATTTCTACCTTACCGATACATCAGAGCTTAATGCCGCTGATACCAGCGACCTACGCAGAAAATGTTTCGAAAAGGAGATTAAATTGGTAGTGGTAAAGAACACCCTTCTAAAGAAGGCTTTTGAAAAAAGCGATAGGGAAGATTTTTCACCACTCTTTGATACGCTAAGCGGATCTACCTCTATAATGTTTACAGAGGTAGCTAATTTGCCTGGCAAGCTAATCAAGGATTTTAGAAAATCTAAAGAAAAACCAATACTGAAGGCCGCATTTGCCGAGGAGTCGTTCTACGTAGGCGACAACCACCTAGATGCGCTGGCAAGTCTGAAGAGCAAAAACGAGCTTATTGCTGATGTTGTTGCACTTCTACAATCACCAGCCAAGAGAGTGGTCTCACAGCTACAATCGGCCCCAGATAAACTTGCAGGTGTGGTTAAAGCACTTAGCGAAAGAGAAGAATAATCATTTTGTTTGGAATTAAATTAATAAACTGTAAGTAAAATGGCAGATCTTAAAAAGTTTGCAGAAGAGTTAGTAAATCTTACTGTAAAAGAAGTAAACGAACTAGCAGAAATCCTTAAGGAGGAGTACGGTATTGAACCTGCAGCTGCAGCGGTAGCTGTTGCTGGACCCGCTGCTGGAGCAGAAGGTGGTGCAGCTGAAGAAAAAAGCACTTTTGACGTGGTACTAAATTCTCCAGGTGGAGCTAAACTTCAGGTGGTAAAACTTGTTAAAGAATTAACTGGTCTAGGTCTTAAAGAGGCTAAAGAACTAGTTGATGCTGCTCCTAAAGCAGTGAAAGAAGGAGCTTCTAAAGAGGAAGCCGAATCCCTAAAATCACAACTTGAAGAGGCAGGAGCAGAAGTTGAACTTAAATAAAGTAACACCTGATAGCATTAGGTTTTAGAGGTTTAGAGTCTATTAACTTAGACTCTAAGCCTTTTTATGGTTTTAATTAATGGTTCAACAAATCCCAACGCAATGTCCTCAGAAACAGTAAACAAAAGAATTTCATTTGCCAAAACAAAGAATAGGTTCGACTATCCCGACTTTCTGGATATTCAGCTTAAATCATTTGGCGAGTTCTTCAAATTTGGATCCTCTGTAGAAGATCGCAAAAAGGAAGGATTGTATAAAGTATTTAACGAAAATTTCCCTATCACCGATACGAGGAATAATTTCGTTCTCGAATTTATCGATTACTATATCGACCCCCCTAGATACTCCATCGAAGAGACCATAGACAGGGGACTAACTTTTAACGTACCCCTAAAAGCAAAACTTAAGCTCTACTGCACCGACCCCGAGCACGAAGATTTTGACACCGTGGTTCAGGATGTGTACCTTGGTACAATCCCCTACATGACACCACGTGGTACCTTCGTAATAAACGGAGCCGAAAGAGTTGTTGTTTCCCAGCTACACCGTTCCCCTGGCGTTTTCTTCGGACAGAGTGTGCATGCTAATGGTACCAAACTTTACTCAGCCAGAATTATTCCTTTCAAAGGATCGTGGATTGAGTTTGCTACCGATATCAATAATGTGATGTATGCATATATTGATAGGAAGAAGAAACTCCCCGTAACAACACTACTCAGATCAATAGGTTTTGAGAGTGACAAAGAAATACTCGAAATTTTTGGGCTGGCTGATGAGATTAAGGTTTCAAAAGCGAACCTGAAAAAATACGTTGGACGACGATTAGCAGCTCGTGTTCTTAAATCGTGGGTTGAAGATTTTGTTGATGAGGATACCGGTGAGGTTGTTTCCATTGAACGTAACGAAATCGTTCTTGATCGTGAAACCATACTTGAGAATGATCATATAGAGGAGATTGTTGATTCGGGTTCAAAAACCATCCTTCTACACAAGGAGGATCACAACATCTCTGACTATGCTATTATATACAACACCCTTCATAAGGACCCATGTAACTCTGAGAAAGAGGCTGTTGTACATATTTACAGACAGCTGCGTAACTCCGAGCCACCAGATGAAGCTACAGCACGCGATGTAATTGATAA
>JAWLEY010000063.1:0-12446 GCA_041685855.1 Perlabentimonas sp.
GCACGCATACTCTTTGCGCAACCTTTACCCACATCGCCATAGCCAAGCACTACAACAACCTTACCTGCTATCATAACATCAGTGGCGCGTTTTATGCCATCGGCCAGCGATTCGCGGCAGCCATACAGATTGTCGAATTTGCTTTTGGTTACCGAGTCGTTTACGTTTATTGCTGGTACAAGTAGCTCGCCTTTCTCTTTCATCTGATACAGACGGTGAACTCCGGTTGTAGTTTCCTCAGATACTCCTTTCCAATCTTTAACTAGCTTGTGCCATTTCTGATTGTCTTCAGCAAGAATGCCTTTAAGAAGTTTTATTATCTCTTTCTCCTCAATGGTTTCACCCTCCTTATTAAGGATTTCTGGATTGTCCTCGGCTTTGTGTCCCATGTGTATCATAAGGGTTGCATCGCCACCGTCATCAACAATTAGGTGTGGGCCTTTGCCATCGGGGAATGATAGTGCTTGTGCTGTACACCACCAGTACTCTTCTAATGTTTCGCCTTTCCATGCAAAAACGGGTACGCCGGCTTTTGCAATTGCTGCTGCTGCATGATCCTGTGTTGAGAAAATATTACAGCTTGCCCACCGAACGTCGGCACCCAGCTCAACAAGAGTCTCAATAAGAACGGCTGTTTGTATTGTCATATGTAGCGAGCCAGTAACTTTTGCGCCTTTAAGTGGTTTCTCAGCAGCGTGTTTTTTTCGAATAGACATAAGTCCTGGCATCTCCTTTTCGGCAATGCTTATCTCTCTGCGGCCCCAGTCGGCTAACGAGATGTCTTTAACTTTGTATGGGAGCGTTTCAATCATTGTGTTTTCCATTACTAGTTGTGTTTAATTAATTGCGATGTTTTAAAAAAGGTAAAACGTATTTTAAAAAATTATGTTTATAAAAATTGAATTTGCAAAGATAAGATAAATTGATGGAAGTTCCTTATTTTGATTTTGGTTTGATTGATTGGGAGGTTGGTTGATTGATTCATTTAATATAATATACTTAGACTTTCTCAAGAATTTTTAGCGTGGTTATCTTGTCGTCCGCCAGCTGCTCCTTCAATGCATCAAGAGAAGGGAACTTCAGCTCCTCGCGGATTTTCTTTATAAAGCGCACAGATATTTCTCTATCGTATATATTCTCTTTAAATCCAATTATGTGTGCCTCAATTGTTTTATGTAGCCCGTCCTCCACCGTAGGGTTGTGGCCAATATTAAGCATGGCGGGGTATGAGTTATTATTGTAATCGACCCAAACGGCATAAACGCCATCGCCGGGTATTTGCTTTAGCGGTTCTGATGGTGATATGTTGGCCGTTGGGTAGCCAATGGCCCGGCCTAATTGTCGTCCGCCCTCAATGGTTCCTGTAATGCTATAGTCTCTGCCTAACATAGCGTTTGCTATATTAAGTAAACCTTGCTCAAGGGCTATTCTTATTTTAGTTGAGCTAACATTAATTTCACCAACACTTACGGGGTCTATTTGGTGTGCTGTAAAGCCCCCCTCGGTTTCTAGTGTTTTTAGTAAATTGTAGTTACCCTCTCCTTTTCTGCCAAAAACATGATTGTAGCCTAATACTATTGCTGAAATGTTAAGTTGGTCAACAAGTATTTGCTGAATAAAAATATTTGGTGGTTGAGTTGCTAGTTCAGGAGTAAACTCCATTATTAGCATACCGTCTAAACCAATAGCGGCAAGCGCTTTTTTTTTCTCCTCTAGCGATGTTAGTAATTTTAAGTTTTCAGCATCCTTATTGAGTACTATGCGTGGGTGGGGCCAGAATGTGATTAGCAAACTATCACGGTTTAACTCCTTTGCTTTCTCAATGGTTTTTTCCAGTATGGTTTGATGCCCAACATGCACCCCGTCAAAGAAACCTATGGTTACAACGGGGCGACTTAAATTTATGCTGTTTATGGTATTAAATATCTGCATGGTGTTTAGGTTGCTAAAATAACAAAAGAAGCCGAGAGTATCGGCTTCTTTATGTTACTTTATTCAAGTTGCTAAACCCATCGTACCAGCGTAAAGTCCATTCTGTGTGGTAATTCTTTGTCTTTTGCGTAGATTCTAATTCCTGAATCGTAAACGCCGGGTTCATTAGGGATAAACGATAGTCTGTAGGTAGCTCTTGATTCCTCTACATGCTCAAGGTCAAACTCGTATTTTTGCTTAATATCAACATCGCCATTCTCAACAAGCTCTGCAATTACAAGCTCAACGCCTACCTCGTTGGGATTTAGCAGCCCAAGATCGAGGATAACCTCTGAGGTGTACTCCTCGCCAAGAACAATCGCCTGCCTTGATGTGTCAAACTGTTGTGCAGTAATTATTTCTAGGCTATCCCAGTTTCTTGAAACTTTTCGTTTCCAAGCTGCTATCTTTTTTGCCAACTCAAACTCCTCTTGCATAATTCGGTTTGAGCGTAGGTAAAGTTTATGGTAAAACTTGTTTTCGTAATCGTCAAACATCCGTGTGGTGGAGAATTGCGATGCTATGTCAGCCATTGAATTCTTGATGAATGAGATCCAGTCCATAGGAACATCCTCCTCGTTCCTTTTATAGAATGCGGGAACTATTTCGTTTTCGAGTATTGTGTATATCATCTCTGCATCTAGTTCGTTCTGAAAATCCTGCTGAACGTATGTGCGTTCAATAGGTAACGACCAGCCCGCCTTGGGCCTGTAACCTTCTACCCACCAGCCGTCGAGCACGCTGAAATGTAGAGCGCCGTTCATTACTGCTTTCATGCCGCTTGTTCCCGAAGCCTCTAGTGGTCGGGTAGGTGTATTTAACCACACATCAACACCTTGTACCATTTTCTTGGCCAGCTCCATGTCGTAGTTTTGAAGGAACAGAAACCTTCCTACAAACTCTGGGCGTTTACTAACCTCAACAAGTTTCTTTATTAGATCCTGACCAGCCTTATCGTGCGGGTGTGCTTTCCCTGCAAAAAGAAACTGCACTGGCATGTCCTCATTGTTAACTATCTCGTTTAGTCTTTGTAAATCCTGAATTATTAGATGGGCACGCTTATAGGTAGCAAACCTTCTGCCAAACCCAATGGTTAATACATTATCGTTGAGTTTTTCCTGAATTTCAACAACGTGTCTTGGACTTTCGTACTTAACTATTTGCGGATCTACAAGTCGGGTTCTAACATAGTCGATAAGCCTTTTCCTAAGCTGGTTGCGTATATCCCAGAGTTTACCATCTGGAATTACTTTGATGCTCTCCCAGCTAGGATTGTTTTCAAATCCCTTCTCGTTTTTCTGAGGTTCTAACAGTTCCCTAACCTCAGCAGCTGTCCATGTGGGGTAGTGAACACCGTTTGTAACGTAGTCAATATGCAACTCACAGGGGAAGTATCCTGGCCAAAGGTTTGAGAACATATTACGGCTAACATCGCCGTGTAACATGCTAACTCCATTTACCTCTTGTGAGAGATTAGCTGCCAGGTAGCTCATGGAGAAACGTTCGTTCTCGTCGCCTGGGTTAAGCTTACCCAAATCCATGAATTGCTCCCAGCTTATTCCCAGCCTATTGGGGTAATGCGACATGTAGGTACGAAGTGTATCCTCTGGGAACGAATCGTGCCCGGCTGGAACGGGTGTGTGGGTTGTGAATAAACTCGATGGTCTGATGATTTCCAGAGTTTCTTCGAATGAGAATTTATTATCAACAATAAATTGACGTAAGCGTTCTAATCCGGCAAATGCTGCATGCCCCTCGTTAAGGTGGTAAATGTCTGGTTTTATTCCAACAGCCTTAAGAGCCCTAACGCCTCCAATACCAAGAACCATCTCCTGTTTGAAACGGTTCTCCCAATCGCCTCCATAAAGATGGTGCGTGATGGAACGATCCTCCTGCTTGTTATCTTCAAAGTCTGTATCAAGTAGGTATAGCTCAGTTCTCCCAACGTTTATGCTCCAAATACGAGCGTAAACATTCCTGCCAGGAAAGGCAACGCTAATGGTTGTCCATTTGCCATTTTGATCTCGAACAGGTTTGGCAGGGGTTTGAGCAAAACTTTGCTGATCGTACGACGCTATTTGCTGACCGGTAGAGGATAGTTGCTGGGTAAAGTATCCGTAACGGTAAAAAAGGCCAATGGCAAAAAGCGGTGTGTTCCTGTCGGATGCTTCCTTTAAGTAATCGCCGGCAAGTACGCCTAATCCACCAGAGTAGAGTTTTAGACTTTGATGAAGTCCATACTCCATGCTAAAATAGGCTACTTTAGGTCCTTTTCTTCCCGATTTCTCCTTCATGTAAGCTTTGAAATGCTCGTACACCTTATTTAGCTTGTCAACAAATTCCTGATCATTCTCTAATTCCTGAAAACGGTTGTAGGATATTTTATCAAGGAAAAGGATTGGATTCTGTTCGCATTCACTCCACTGCTCATCGTCAATTGTTTTAAACAAGTCAATGGCATCGGGGTTCCAGCTCCACCAAATATTCTTTGATAGTTCATCTAGCGCTGTTAGTTTCTCAGGGATGTTCTTTTGTATGAGCAGCCTTACCCAGTTGGGCTTATTAATTATGTATTTCCTCTCAATATAAGGCAGCTGCTCTTCTCTGTCCTGCTCCATAAACTGGTGGGTTCTATTTTCTACCTTTTGTAGAGCAATATCGAACGACTCCTTGTAGTAATCAATCTGATTATCCCAGAGCGCAATTTTGGAAACATCTAAAGCATTATCCCTGTATTTTTCTTGCGTTTCAAGCGTCAGATCTGCATAGTGGCATATTGTGGTTGAAATCTCGTTAATAACATCTGAGTCGTTATCGTCTGAGCGATCAATTACCTTTATGCCAGGATGCTCTTTCTCGTAGTAGGTGTTAACCCATAGCCCAAAACCAGCAAGAGTAGTGGTGATGGTTGGTACATGGAACGCTAAACTTTCCAATGGGGTGTAACCCCAAGGCTCGTAGTATGATGGGAAAACGGAGATATCCATCCCAATTAACAGGTCCCAGTAAGGTTTATCAAAAATGCCGTCGTTCCCATTCAGGTAGCATGGTACAAAGAATATTTTAACTTTATCGCTTGATGAATTGTGGAGGCCAACCGCTTTAATCTTATTAAGTATAGGGTCGTTCTCGGGCTCGTTTAGGTAATGAGTTATGTGTGTGTCGCTAAGAACTATGGCTTCTTGTTCATCTTTGGCCTGAATGTTTTTAAATACATCCCTACGTGGCCCGTGATGACCCGCAGGTATTAGGATAAAGGCAAGAACCTCGCGTTTTAGCTCTGTGCACTCGTTTAGCTTTGCCAACGAATCGATAAAAACATCTAAGCCCTTGTTCTTAAATTCGTACCTGCCGCTTATACCAACTATCAGTGAGTCTTTAGTTACGTCATGAGCAAGGAGGGCTTCGGCAACTTCATAGAATTTCACCTTTGCTTCAATCCTTCGTAGTTGAAATTCTTCTCCTTCGGGAACAAAGCTATTTTCAAAGCCGTTTGGTGTAACCAAATCAACCTCTTTGCCATGAAACTGTTTGCATTCCTTGGCTGTAATGTCGCTTACTGTTGTGAAGCAATCGGCCTGGTTGGCAGCAACTTTTTCTAACGACTGTTTTGATACAACGTTGAATTCAATTGCTTTTTGCTCTGCACTGTATTTCTCCAGCTTTTTGTAAAGTGGCTGGCCGTTACCTGCAATGCTACGCCCCATAACAGTAGCATGTGTTGTGAAGATATTTCCAATTTGCGGCACTCTTTTTTTAAGGTATAGCAGACCTGTACCTGTCATCCACTCGTGAAACTGAGCCACAATTCTGTGCCTTTGGGTTAGCTGATAGAGGGTGAAACTCTCAATAACTTTTCCTGCTGCATAACCGAACATGGCAGGTTCAATGTAGTCCCATTGCCCAGAAATGGAGTCGAGTTTATAGTCTTCCCAGAATTCTTTAAGAATTTCGTTTTTCTTTGGGAAAAAGGGTGTGAAATCAACAATTATTACCAGAGGTTTCCCCTCAATGTTCCAACGCCCAACCCTAACTCTCAGACCCTCTTCGGCTGCCTTGTTCTTCCACGAAGAGAGTAAGTTTTGGTCCTCAATAAATTCGGGATTGCCATCGGTGTCGCGCCATACATCTGGGCCAATAAGTATGAGGTTGTTTTTATGCTCTTTAACTAGAGTGAGGGCTTTGGTTGAAATAACAGTGTGTATTCCTCCAACTTTATTGCATATTTCCCAGCTAACCTCAAAAAGGTAGTCGGGTTTTAGTAGTTTCTCTTTCATTTTAAATGGGTGTTAATGATGCAACATAAATTAATTAAGCTACTTCTTCTGATTTGTTGTTTTGTTGGTTTTATCAGTCCCTTTCTTGTTACTTGCTTTTACAGCCTTTTTTGAAGTAACTTTCGGTTTTGCTTTGCTGCCTGTTCTTTTTGGTTTTGTTTGTTTTTTCTTAATAGTTTTTAGTTCTTTTAGTTTTCTCTCGTACTCATCTATAAGTAGTTCAACCTCTTTTGAGTTAGGTAAATTATGCTCTGATACTTGAGCGTTATAAGCCTCCACCCTGAGTTTAAAATCGCTGAATGCGTTCATGAAATTTATGAAAGCATCGTAAGGTGTATCGTAAGGGTTAAAGTATTTATGTACATCGCCATCGCTAAACCATTTAGTGCACATGTAGTAAAAATGGTCGCTGGTTTGCAGGTAGCGCCAATCGCGTTGAATATCGGGGTCTTCAATTCTGTCTACTTTTTCAATTAGTTCATACAGATTGTTAAAAGCATCGTCCTGCATCTCGTTACCAAGCCAGGCGGTAAGGTCGCGCTCCTCATCGGCCCAGCTTATGGGGTAAGGAACATGCATGTTGGCAATGGGTTGATGCTTTTTTGCTGCCTCGGCTGGGGTGAGAAATTCGAAATTAGTATCGGAAAGCACTCTGCCGGGAAGCGCTCTCATGAATTCAAAAATTCCGGTCTCCTCCCATTGGTGCTCGCCAAAGGTTTCATAATCCATAAATAGATTAATAATCTCATCGTTTGGGTTGATGGAGTTGAGCCAGTGAGCATACTTCTCGGTTGTAAGGGGCCATTCCTGCCAGTCGCGATTTGAGAAACGGAAAGCAATGTCATCGCTCATCTGAAAATTTTTGAGCAGAAGTTTAAGCTTTGGATTGATAGCGTTTGTGTAAAGGTAGTTTGGACTTTTCCATCCCATTACATGTTTTGCGCCCTCGGTAAGCATGGCTTTGTAACCCATATCGCTTACTATTGCTCCAATTTCATCGGAATAGATGAGCTCGGTATTGCGGAATGTTGTTGGTTTCTGACCAAAAAGTTTCTCAATCTTCTCTGAGTGCGCTTTTACCTGTTTCTCAAATTCCTCACGGCTTTTTAATGCCGAAAGGGAGTGTGAGTAGGTCTCGGCCAGAAATTCTACACAGCCTGTCTTGGCAAGTTTTTGGAATGATTTTAATACCTCAGGTGCATAAAGTTCAAACTGATCGAGCGCAGTGCCTGATATGGAGTATGATATTTTAAACTTGCAACCAAATTCTTTAATTAGCTCCAGCATTAGCTTGTTGGTGGGCAGGTAGCACTTGTCTGCCACTTTACGCATTATTGATTTGTTGGCAAACTCATCAAAGTAGTTGTGGTGCTGACCAATATCAAAAAATCGATACCTACGCAGCCTGAAGGGTTGATGAACCTGGAAGTAGAAACAAATTGTTTTCATCTTTATGTTTGTTTTATGCGATTATTATCAAGTTAACTTAATGATGTTGGGTTTAGGTTTAGCTTAAAAGTGATGTGTAAACTTCTTTTACCTTAAGCGCAGCATTCTCCCATTTAAGGTTATCAACCTCATGCTGTCCGTGGTGTTTAAAATATTCAGAGAGGGCTTTGTAGTTAAGTAGCCCGTAAATTGAATCGGCCATGGCATCGATATCCCAAAAATCGACCTTAAGTGCGTGGTTTAGTATTTCAGCAACGCCCGATTGCTTTGAAATGATAACTGGTACGTTGCTTCGCATGGCTTCAAGAGGGCTGATTCCGAATGGTTCGGAAACGGAGGGCATAACGTAAACATCGCTCATGGCGAACATTCTGCTAACCTCTTCCCCTTTTAAAAAACCGGTGAAGTGGAACTTATTGGTTATACCAAGCTCCGCTGCCCGCCTAATCATTCTATTTAGCATGTCGCCGCTACCAGCCATTACAAACCTTACGTTGGGATATCGCTTAATAACCTTATTTGCCGCTTCAACAAAGTAGTCGGGGCCTTTTTGAAAGGTAATTCTACCAAGGAAGGTAACTACTTTTTCAGGAACCCTTTTTTTAACATTATTGCCAGAGCCATTGCTCCCTGTAAAATCAACTGCGTTATGAACGGTAACAACCTTTTCTTCCGGAATTTGGTATCGGTTAACTACAATATTTTTTGTTAGGTTGCTAACGGCAATAACCTTGTCGGCCATATGCATTCCCTGTCTTTCAATATCGTAAACAGCCTGGTTGATGTTTTCGCCACTTCTATCGAATTCTGTTGCATGCATGTGTACTACCAAAGGTTTACCTGAAACGAGTTTGGCTGAAATTCCAGCGAGATAGGTAAGCCAGTCGTGTGCATGAATAATATCGAACTGCTCATTTTTTGCAATACTGGCAGCAATAAGGGCATAACGAGAAACCTCCTGCATTAGGTCCTTGCCGTATTTACCAGAGAACTTGAATTTTTTTAGTGATGTTGAGGTATGTTCCGTTACATTATCAAGTTTAGATTCGGAGATGAGTTTCTCGAACTCTTCGGGGCCTATGTATGGAACCATGTTAGAGCTTACCTCAAGGTAGCTTATGTTTTTCCAGAACTCCTCCAACTCAACGGATGTATGGTTAATCTCAATATTTTCGGCAGGCACTATGCGAACGGCAGACTGGTCCTCGTCACCATATTCTTTTGGAACTACAAAAGCCAAGTTAACATTATGTTTTGCAAGCCCTTTTGTAAGTCCAAAACAAGCGGTGCCTAGTCCTCCCGAGATATGGGGCGGGAACTCCCATCCAAACATTAATACTCTCATGCTATTTTGTGGTCTTATTTTTTACTTTTTTTGTCGTAAATACGCTTTATTCTTAAAATTTCAGATACGCTCCATGCCTGCGAAATGCAGCCATTGGGCTGTTGGGGAGGGTCGCCATCGTAGATTTCAGCAATCCCGCATACACCGTGTTTGTCCATATCTTCACAAATTGAATCGAGAATTTTTTTAGCGATGGCGTTTGTAGCTAATCCGTGAATTTTGTAGTGAGCTTCAATAAAGTGACCAAGGAGCCATGGCCAGGCGGTACCCTGATGGTATGCTGAATCGCGGGTTGCTTGGTCTCCTTCATATTTCCCAATATAGTTAGGGTTTTTTGGTGAGAGCGTTCTGAGTCCTTTTGTTGTGAAAAGTTCCCCTTCCACAACATCTAATACATATCTTTTGGCCTCATCGGAAATGGGGCTGTATGGTAGTGATGCTGCAAATATTTGGTTGGGCCTTACATAAATATTCTGCCCATTGTTATCAACATAATCGGCTAAATAGTTTTTCTCTTTAACCCAAAACACTTCATTAAATGAGCTGCTTACCAACTCTGCAATGGGCTGCCATTCTTTCACAAATTTTGAATCATTACTATGCTCTGCTAATTCAATGGCGAACATAATAGCATTGTACCATAAGGCGTTTATTTCTACCTGATAGCCTATACGGGGAGTAACAGGTTTTCCATTGGCAACAGCATCCATCCATGTAAGGGCCACACCTTTCTCTCCGGCCCAAACCAAACCGTTTTCGTGCATTTTAATGCTGTAGGGTAACTGCCCATCCCTGTATGCATTAAGGATGGCCTTCATTTTTTTACCGTAAGCTTTCCATGTTTCGGTTTTATCTTTTGTATGATTATTGAGTTGTTGAATAGCCCAGAAATACCATAGCGGAGCATCTACAGAGTTAAATGCCGATGTGGTTGCATTGCCCATGTTTGGGAAAAGCCCACTTTTCATCTCTCTCGACATGGTATCGAGAACTTCTCTGCAACTTTTTATGTCGCCAACAGAAAGGGTAAGGCCGGGTAGGGCAATAAAGGTGTCTCTTCCCCATCGCCCAAACCAGGGGTAACCTGCAATTATCTCGGTTTTCTTTCCTCTCTTAACAATGAACTGGTGTGCCGCATTACGCAGACAATTTTCAAGATTGTCCTTTTTGGGTCGTCGTTGTATCTCTGTATTATACTTGCGAGTAAGGCTTTTTGTGTTTTGCTCTGATGTTGATGCAGAGAGAATAATGCTCTCTCCCTTTTTAATTGGTAATTCAAAAAAACCAGGTACAAATAAGTCTTCGTGTCCCTCGTAGCCACGCTTAAGCTCCTCCATGTATTCAATGTCATAGTACCAGTCTGGTGCAGCTACGTACTCATTGGTTTTGTTAAGTTGTAGGTGCAAATATGGGAACCCATTGTAAAGTTTAAATTTAACACCATTTTGTACCTCCTTAAAATGTTTGTTTACGTATAGGTTCGATTTTGAGATGCTATGAGCATTTCTGAATGCAAGGAAAGGTTTAATTCTAATTCTTGTAGGGCTTTGGGCTTCTTTCAGAGTGTATCTAATCATTATTTGCTCCTCGTTATGAACAAAAAGAAGCTCCTTCTCAATTACCACTCCTCCTACCCTGTAGGTTATTTTTGGTGTAGGCTCGTAGGTAAAATCAATTATGTATTTATGGCCACGAGGCTCGTAAATGCCTGGGTAACGATTAATGCCAAGGTTGAATTCCTTTTTATGCTGAACAATGGTTTCATGAACTGATGATAAAAGTACGTGGTTCTCTCCATCGAACTGGTCGAGGGGAAGAACCATAAGACCATGATATTTCCTCGTGTTGCAAAGCACAATGGTTGTGCTAAAGTAGCCTCCAGCTCGGTTGGTGCTTAGTATTTCTCTTCCAAGAGAGTATTCGAGGTTGACGAGTTCACTTTTTTCAAAATCAAGATAATTCATACCCGTAATGTTAACTTATGGTTAATGTTTGCTTTCAACTTTACTACAATAATTATAAAGAGCGCGTCAAACTATTTAGGGAAACACTATTATTGTCTCGCTAACAGTTGAATAGCGTTGCTTTTTTAGCTCATACAAATTACAATATTTTATGATGAAAGTATATAGTATTAGCTATTAAATTTTAATTAATTTTGTTGGCTAAAGGTTACATGGTTTTATAAAGTATAAAATATATTTTAATGATTATCAATGCATACTTTAAGAGTTTGCTAAAGCTTTTTCCTTTCATCTTCTTTTTTGTTGCAACAGCATGTGGTGATACATCAAATTCTGTAATAATTGAAGGGAGAATTGAGAACTCAGCCAACGATTTGTTGCTTTTAAGAGAAACCTCTGATGATAGAATAGCAACCCTAGATTCCACGAGAACTTCGGACGATGGCAGTTTTATTGTCAGTGCAAACATCTCTAATCCAAAATTCCTTCTTCTTCAGCTTGAGGGCGAGAGTGAGCCAATTGTTCTTCTTGCAAAGCCCAAGGAGGAGATAATTGTTAATGGGAGAAAGGGAAATTTTTCCCGTAATTATACCTTGTCAGGTTCAAAGGGGTCGATTCTAGTAAAAAATTTGAATGATAGACTAAATAAGGTTGTTTACACAATCGATTCATTATCGTACCTTTTCCGAAATAACAGGGAGCATCCAAAATTCGATTCAATTAAAACAGCCGTTGATACCGCCTACTTTAAGGCAATTAGAGCCCATAAGGATTATACAATTAACTTTATTAAGGAGAATAGGTATAGTTTAGCCTCAGTGTTGGCACTTTATCAACAGTACGACAGAAAAAGCCATGTACTTAGCAGCCGCGAGGATTTTGAGTATTTTAGAATGGTTGACGCAGCCTTATATCCACTGTATCCCGAAAATCCATTGGTGTCAAATCTGCATAGTAATGTAAAGAAAATCGCGAGTCAGCTAGAGCTCTACGATAAAAGGCAAGATATGTTTTTGGAGGGAGAGGAGTTGCCCAATGTTATGCTAACAACGATTGATGGTGATACAATAGATCTTTTAGATGTTCAGGGTAGGTATAAATTAGTAGATTTTTGGGCTACATGGTGTAACGAGTGTATTCCCAATAACACAAAGTTAAAACAGATTTATAGCAAATTTAAACCCAAAGGGTTTGAGGTAATACAGATATGTGTTGATGATAATGAGCAAACTCTAAACGATTATGTTGAGCAAAACGAAACCCCTTGGATAATGGTTGCAGATTACTTACAATGGGAGTCGCCTGTTCTCGATTCCATGAGCATTAACAGCATACCCTCAAACTATCTTATTGATAGAAACGGTGTGATTAAAGCCCGGAACTTATCGCATAAGGAGCTAACATTGGTTCTTGATAATTTGCTACCATAGTTTTTGCACA
>JAWLEY010000064.1:0-12442 GCA_041685855.1 Perlabentimonas sp.
CAACTGAAGCAGCTAACGCTGGAAAAAACCAGCTACGCACAAATTAGTTAGTTTATTTGTTACAAGCGATTAAACCTGCTCCTACTCTATTGTTAACCTGTAAACTTGCCGACCTCTTGAGCCAATCACAACACTATTGCCCCATACAACAGGCGATGCCTCAAAGTTATGCCCAACATTGCGCTTGTATATTATTTTCCCGTTACTGCCATCTATTAGATAAACATTCCCAATAACATCGCCAGTGAAGATATACAAATCGCCCTCCTCGTTGTAAAAAGCCACCGGAGAAGACCAACTATACGCACTTAAATGAGTACGATAGGCAATTTTACCGCTGCTTTTGTAAAAAGCAATTAGCTCGCCATTACGCCGATTTTTTGTGTGGGTAATATTAGTTATAATGATATCCTTAGCATTATGCTTGCCAATTAGCGGTGTAGAAAACATTCCCCCATCGCTCCGTGATTTACCTTGAACAACTGCATACGCTCTAACCTTGTTTGTCCAAACATTAGTTCCATCCAAACCATTTAGTTTGGTAAAGTAAGAGTAACCCTTATCGGGTTGCTTATCCACCTGACAACCTGTGTACAAATACGGAACACCATCCTCCTCTTCAATTACAATTGATGCATCCGTATCGTCAATGTTATCGTAGTGCCAAACAGGTTTCATGGTTAGGAGGTTAACACAAAAAATATTTCCATTGTTATCGCCAAAATATCCATAATTCTTATATACAGCTAAGCTCGACTCAATACCATAATTAGGTTTGCCTGTAACCCGATACACCAACTTCGACATTAACTTTATTTCTCCATCATTCACAGAGTACTTATAGAACACACCATTCTCCCCCGGCCAGTAAAGGTAATCGCCTACAACAACCGGACTGCTATCAAAAGCACCCCACCTGCGGAAGGCAACCGACTCGGTATGGCCTGAGTAAAAATATTGCTCTTTGTGCTTATGTAAGTTAATCATGTGAATACCAAATTCGCTGGTATGCGGTACGCCATTACCAACGTATAGCATCCCATTGAATCTTGGGTCAACCGATGGAGTACCCTTTATGGGGTTATTTGTATGAATTGGGGCTCTGGTCTGCTTCCCTGTTTCAAAATCGAGGAAAAACACCGTGCCAGATAATGACCCTAAGATTATTTCGGGTATAGAATCCTTGGTTTTAAAATCATCGGATAAAGCATTGAACGATTGCCGAAGAGTATCGGGCCAGTTTACGAGCAAAGGCTGCCCTGTCCACCCTAAACCACCGCCCCAGATTCCAAGACTCGTTTTTTTTGCGTTAAAATCAGTATTGTAAACCCAATCGATTCTGATTTCTTTAGGAACCCCGTTAATTTTTCCAGAAGTGGGCATATCACGTTTAAACCCGCCCCTAAACAGGAGTACCCCTTTCTCTGGGCTATAAAAATTATCAACTATTCTTCCGTTTAGGTGCGTAGAATCGTAGTAATGATAGGTTCTGTGACTGACCCTTTTAAGTGTATGAGATAAATCTAGGTTTGGAGCATAAACCAGAGCCAACTCAGGAACATCTTTAATAATTGATAAAAAACTGCCATACAAGGAATCTTTTGGAAAAACGATATGACCTCCCGAACTCATATTAACCAACTGATTATATGCATTTTCCTGCTTTTCCTGAATCTCCTCAACTGAAATTTTATGGGTTCCTGAGCATCCTCCTAATACTAGAACAAATAAGAAAGCAACAACAAAAACCGTTGGGTTTACCGAACGAAATACTAAATTCCTCATCAACAATAAAAGATTTAAAATAAATAATGTATTGTGGTTTAGTTAAGAGTATCAGGCTTCGACTTCGCTATGCCTGACTGCCCCTTGAGCCCGAGGGCTATCAGAGTTGAAGAGTGAAACCGTGAATTTTGTCATTAAAAATACCCCTAACTAAACAACATTGGTAAATAATGGCAAAGATATTAAAAATGGCTAGCGTTGACAGGAAAATGCTGCGGGAAGTAATAGGAAATTCTTTATCTAACAGTTTTAGAATAAATTTTATGCTACCACTTAGACTTTGAGTTAGCAACAGGCTTTATAGTATTAAACTACTCATCTTCTGCACTTTGCTCCTTAATGCTTTTTTCAATCCTCTCTTTTAAAACGTCAATTCTCTCAATATTCGCTTTCAGCCTCTCAACTTCTCCCTCATCTTTAAGCGTTTTTAGCTTCTCCTTCAGCTCCTCCTTATCGGCCATTATCTTCTTAAGAAAATCCTTCTTCTTCTCAATTTTTTCTGATTTAATGGCTTCATCAAAAATTAGCTCCTCAGGCGATTTCTCCTCCTTTTGAGGTTCCTTTTCAACAATCATTTTTGGGATGAACTTTTGGTCATGAATTCGCCTTTGATTGGTAAATGATGGTGAAACAATCTCAATACCCTTTTCGTGCAGCGCATCCATAACATTGGCGTTTAAAAGGGAACTGGTACTGAAAAACTTATTGCTATCATCAAGAAATCCATGTATTTTGTAAACAACCGAAAAATCGCCCAAACTGGTAATATAAACATAAGGGTCGGTAAGGCCAGTTTGCTCAGCAGCATGCTTTAATGCCTCCTCAATTTTAATTCGGGGGACATCGTAACCCAATGATATTGAAGTAGAAATAACTGAATTATTTTTACGAGTAAGCTTAACAGGATTTGATGCAATGTACAGATTTGGGATGGTAATAAAGTTACTATCCTCCAGCTGTATTTCACTGTGAAAAGCGCTCTTTTTTGTTACCCTGCCATGAAAATCGCCAATCTTTATTAGGTCGCCATTCCTAAAACGTTGCATTGAGTTGTTCATTATTCCTGCAATAAGATTACCCAGCAGGGTTGTAGAGCTTAATGCTATTCCTGCACTAATGAGTATACCCAAGAAACTAAGAATTTGACCCTTAATGGCTTTATCGATTGGGAGTAGCAAAACAAACGCGAGTATGCCAATAAGAACTATTACAAACGATATGCTATTCTTAACAATGCCTCCATTCTCAGTACCTGATTTTACCCTCTTAAAAATCATTTTATTAACGACCAAAAACAAAACCATAATAAGCAATACAACGGTTGGGTCGAGTAAGGTCTTTAGAATTGAGAATACTTTTTCCATTTCTTAGTATTTAAATTTTTGCTTTGATATAACTAAATTATAGCAAAATTAAGTTGAAAACAAATTTACACTATTTTACACTTCACAGTAATTTTCCTCTAAGAATTGTATGCCAATTTGATATATTGCTTAATGGCAAAATTTTAATATCACCCTTTTTTGTTCCTAACAATTCAAGATGAGATACAATGTTCTGAATAGGATTCTGTGGGGTTAGGAAAATCCTCACCTCTTCCAGCTGGTTTAGCTCACGGGCATACTTATAGTGATAATTGTTTTTTAAAGCCATTTCAATATCTGCTGCCAAATTTCCGAAAGGGAAATCAGCAGGATTATCAACATTGATAAAACAGGAGTAGAAAGCTCTGCTTTGCTCAACTACTGGCGCAAGCATTAAGAAATTAATACCATCATATTTTTGATATAGCACATTAAAAATATCATCAACCTGCTGTAAACTAACTTTTTCGCCCCTTATATCAGCAACGTAATTGCTCTTTCCAATAAATCTAAGTAAGGGCAGCCTATTTTTTAACACTCCTGTAACTTGCACAATATCACTTAACATATAACGGTAAAGGCCTCCACCTGTGGTTAATACAACCTCATATTTTTGACCAACATCCAGCTGATGTAAGTTTTTTAATTTCCCATTTCTTGCATCAATAAACTCCAAATAATGCGACCGATACGCCGGAATACCCAACCGCCTCCCAAATGGAAAGGAAATAATGCCTTCGGTAGCTATCAAACCTTTGGGTTGAAAGTAAGTTGTTGGAAAAAGCTTTTTTAACTGTTTTAAACATGGCTCGTCAGAAAAATCGGCCCAACAGCTTATAATCTGTAAATGCGGCCAAATCTTCTCAAAAATTCCATGAGCATGAATATCATAACAACCCAATTGTTTTGCCCTGCGAGGTTTAGGTCTGGTAACGTGTGCAGAAAAACCTTTCAAAAAACGAGGCTCTATAGAAATTCCACCTCTTTTTATGTCAGAAACTAATGATGTGTAATTATCCTTAATCTTTTTTATGAGAATGGTTAGAAATGATGGATGCCAAACGGAGATTAAGCCTAACTTATTATCTCTTAAAAGATAAAATGCCGTTATATAAGCCCAGGTTTCGCTATCGGATACATTTTGAACGCTAGCGGGAACAGCCATAATGCTGTTTTGCACAGAACTTAATCGTCCTCCTAAATACTCGCTATCCTGCTCAAAACCAATAGGAATATCCATGGTAATATCCTGAGCGTGACCAGCTGGACTAACAGACCAATACTGGGTGCAACACAGCAGTTTGGGCCATGTTATGTATAGCCCTGCCAACCATGGCTTAATGGCTTTTGCAAACTCTTTTTTAAGCGATTTTGTGTACGGTACGTACTTGGTAGCCGAGGTTGTTCCGCTGGTAGGTTCAAGCAGAAGCACTATCTCGGTGGTTAGCACATTTGGTTTACCTTTTAAAATCTGCTTAATATATGGTTGGTAATCATCCCATGTAGTTAATAATAATTTGCTGGCAACTACTGGGGCATCCTGTTTACTTTTAAAAAAACTGGTGCGCCAATTATTGCTTATAAGGCGATTGAACTTTTTGAATTGTACTTGCTTAAAATTTCTCAGGCATAAAAAGAACAGGAAGGTATCTTTCAGGGTTGAAAGGAAAATTAGTGTATTTGCTAATATTATGGAGATAATTCTCATTTTAACGCCAGATAAAATCAACCTTAGTAACATCCTTTACTTTGTAAACAGCAGGCTTAAAGTTACTCTCGCATATACCAGCTATGCATGCCAGCTCATTGCCTAAAAAATATTCAGGATTCCTATCTAAAAAGTACTTAACATGTTTATCGTTCTGCTTGGTTTCCGGAATATTTGCTATTGGCGTTTTTAGATAGTCTTTGCCATTTTTAAACATTATAATTTGGGAATCAGGATTGTAACTATCACCAAACTTGTAAAAGGCAATAGTATTAAGAGCATCCTTGTGCTTTTGAGGTATCTCTGCATTGTAGGCAGGGTAATACTCTTTGAAATATAATGGCAAAAACCGGTAGGTTCTATAGCCTTTGGATATTAGAAACCAATACTTCAACGTTTTGGGATACCGCTCAATTAGTGCGAACATAAACTTAACAAAAGCGCAGGAGAGTGCACAGGAACTTCGAACCTCCTCCTTAACAATGGTATCGCCGCTATAAAGGTAAAGTACCTCAACCCCATTAACAACAAGCCAGACCAGCTGAATAGTAGAAAATCCTAAGACTTTTCCACTATTGCTTTTAATGAGTATAACCCAATCCTTCTCCTGTAAATCATTGAAAAAAGTGGCAGGTTTTACATTATCAAAATACTGCTGATGGAGTTTGAGCAAACACTGCCTATCTTGATTGTTAAGAGTTTTTTGGGGAACTATGCCTGTTACAATTTTCATAAGCACAACTATAACCTGAACAAATCAATGTAGGGACTTTGGCTTCCAAACATAGAACTACTCAAAGGATAATGGTTATTCCCAAGGTTGAAAAAGTACAAACGACTTTTGTAGCAGATTTTTGTAATTTTTTTCATGCCATTTATTAACGGATTATTCTCATGCAGCGCAAGTGTTATGTAGTGGTATCCTGTTCCTGAAAAATCATATAAAACTTTATATAGCAACGTTTTGAACACCTGAATATCATTGTTTTTAACCACTGTAAAACCAGCGTGGAGCATCAATACCTTCTGTCCTATTTTTGGAATGCGATGCATGCCTTTAAGTTTAAGAAATAAATTAAGCAGAAAAAAAACAAGCCTAAAACTTCTTGTAAACCCTTCTACTACATGCTGCTTAAATGATGTGAAATCAACAACGGAACATACTCCAACAATTGAGCTACTATTATTAAGCGCAATATAAAATGTTGATTGCTTAAAAATGTCCATGTTATAACTATCCTCGTCAATAACGGGGAAAAAATCAGTTTTCGCCTCCTCATTTTTTAGAAATGCAATTATCTCACTTTTATGCTCAGGGGTAGCTTTTACTATGTTCAATGATTTATCTATCTGTAGATTACGTTTACTTTTTTGTAATGGTATAGCATAGGTAAAAATTCTACCCTGATTATAAAACTTGGGTAACGAGCTTCTTCCTGAAGCAAAGAGACTTTTTGTAATATTATTACTATCGATAAGGGTTGCAAAGTGAAAATCTGTTTCCTGCTTTTTTACAAACTCCTCAAGGAACTTCAATCCTTTTATCAAGCTAAAACCACTACGGACTGAAGGATGAACCCGCACATTGCTTAAATACCCAGCATTACAAACTTTTCCATTTACAAACACCTTCTGCAAGTTCCAACTAACAACCGCCATAACCTGTCCGTTGACTACTCCTACTATTGTTTGGCTTGGATTACCTTGAATAGCAGATACAGCAAAATATGAGGGTTCACGCTGGTAGCGTAACTTTATCTCTCCTTCTAGAGGTATTTCTCTAACTAGCCGACGAATCTGTTCGTCATCGCTTGTTAATGCAAGTCGAAAATCCATAATCTAAACATTGTGTCCAACAGGCAGTCCCTGTCTTTTCTCCACATCAATACGCGAGCTGAAATTAGAAACAAAGTAAACCATAGCCTTTTTAAAAGAGCTGCAGTTTGCCTTAAAATCGAGGCTGCGCCAAAGTATCGACCTCACCTTAAAAAACTCCCTACGATAGCTATAGCAAAAATGTGATAGCTGCTTAGCCGTTAGGGCTCCGGGATGAAAAACCACATCACCAAACTTATAATCGTCGGCCAACCACCAAGTCTCGTTAATGAGTTTACCCTCGTTCTTAAACCTATCGTAAATGGGTGTTCCCGGGAAAGGTACAAGATGATTAAAGGAGTTCATATAAACCTTGTTATCCTTGGCAAATTTTAGCACATGCTTAAAATCCTCCTCTGTATCGTGTGGATATCCAAATACAAAAGTTGCGTATATAATCAAACCAAAGCGTCTAAATCGCTTAATCACATCATTATAGTCATCAAACTGAAGGTTTACATTCTTACCCATTAGCTCAAGGGTACTTTTATTAAGCGATTCGAAACCAACAAGAACGCCAATACAGCCCGAATCTTTCATGGCTTGAAGCAACTCAAAATCTTTACTAATATGCATGCTTACCTGCCCAAACCAACCAATCTTTAAAGGTTTTAAAGCCTTGCATAGTTCAAGAGTTCTTTCCCTATTAAGTGCAACATTATCATCAACAATAAAAAAGAACTTCTTTTCCGATAGTTTTATATCCTCAACTATATCATCAATGGAACGCGGACGGTAATTCTGTTTGTAAAACCCGTAAATTGAACAGAACTCGCAACTATGATAGCATCCACGGGTTGACTCCACCAATCCAATATTTAAATAACGCTTATTATTAAAAATTGCCCTGTTGGGCAAAACTCCTGCAGTGCTTGGAGGAGTATCGTTTCGATAGATACTTTTTAAAGCTCCGTTCTCAAAATCGTTAAGCACTTGGGGCCAAGTGGCTTCTGCCTCACCAACCACAACTACATCGGCATGTTGCTTCACCTCATTTGTTGCAAGAGTAGCATGAAAACCGCCCATTACAACGGGAATACTTTTTTCTCGATATACTTTTGCAATTTCGTATGCTCGTTTGGCGGTGTATGTTTCTGTTGTTATTGCTACAATATCTGTTGTTTCATCGTATGGGATTCCCTCAATCCTATCATCATAAAACACTTTTTGGTATTTATTGGGCGTTAAACCCGCCAGCACGGCAATGGCCAGCGGCTCCATACACCATGTTTTTGCGTATGATTTGTGTGGTTTTTTCCCAACGGCCGGCTGAATAAACGTTACCTTCATCAGTATGATATTAAATTTTGGAAGTCCTTATCTATATTCAAATGCTTCAACTTATAATTCTGGTTGATTCATTCTTTAATCGCTTTAAGTAAATGCGATATGCAAGGTTGCCCATGAATGTAAACGGGAACCTATTACGGAGCGCTACAGTTCTTTTGTATATTGAACTAATGGTAAATGTTTTTCGGTAAGCCCACATAAAGCCGTCATCAAGCTGCTTTGGTGTCATGTTTTTGGGCTGAAACACCACATGCTGAGTATCATAATGTTCCCAATTTTTGTGAAGCAAGCGCCCTTGTTTTAACAACCTTTTATACGCCTCAGTTCCTGGATATGGGGTGTAAATTGCATAACGTGGGATATCAATCTTTGCTTCGTTAACCAAATCCACCGTCCGTTCAAACACGCTTAAATCATCATCATCGGTACCAAAAATAAAGCACCCCATTAGAATAATACCCCTTTCATGTAGTTTATCTGCTAAATGCTTGTAATTTTTTGGATTATTGAACCCTTTATGCATAGATTTTAACGAGTTTTCGTTCACCGACTCTAACCCAATAAGCAGAAAAATACAACCACTCTTTGCCATAAGGTCAAGCATCTCATCATCGTTGGCCACTAAGCTTGTGCACAAACCGCCCCATTTCTTTTTAAGTGGAATAAGGGCTGTAAAAAGTTCCTTGGCATATTCCCTGTCCTCCAGCAAGCTAACATCGTTAAAAACGAACCGTTTACCCTTGAAAGTTCTAATGTGGTCAATCACCTCCTCCACTGGTCTGGTGTTCCAACCTAAACCTGCAGCGGGTACAGAGCAAAAATCGCAAGAACTTTTACAGCCACGCGTGGCAAAAACCACATTTGGGTTCATATATGAGAATCTATTTAACCACTTTGAATTTGGTATTGGATAGCTCCTTAAAGAAACCTCACCTCCATTATAATGTTTTTTTAAACAACCATTAACGTAATCGTTTAGCAATTGAGGCCAAGCATCCTCACCGTAACCCGATACAACAGCATCGGCATGTAGTAAAGCCTCACTCGGCATAAGGGTTACATGAATTCCCCCCAGAACTATGGTTGCCCCTTTATGCTTAAAATAGTTGGCAATTTCATAGGCTCGCTTAGATGTTCCCGTTAGGCAGCTAATGGCAACCATGTCGAAACTTTTATCAAAGGGTATTGACTGCACGCTCTCGTCAACAGTAGTAACTTGTATGTTTAATTCTTTGGGTACCAAAGATGCCAGAACTGGCAAGGTAAGCGGTGCTTCCCTGAATGAGATACTATGTAATCCAAAAATATTTAATTTATGGATATGTCCCTCGGGTAGAGCAATTAAAACTTTCAACTGTTTACTATTTGTATTCAAAACACAGTATTAAATAGCAAGCTTACAAATATTTTACCACATCATAAAATTGAAAAACAACACAGCATGTAAACCACCTTATAATGTGATAATTACTAAACATCAATATTTCTAGGGCAATAAACATTAGGAGCTTGAGCATGAATTAAAACAAATTGCCATTGTACGTTAATAAACTATCTTTGCCATTGATTTTTTAACAGAAATATTATCAACAATGATTGATTTCGAAAGATTTACGCTCAATAATGGTCTAAAAGTTCTGGTTCACCAAGATAGGTCAACACCAATAGTTGCATTTAATCTTCTTTATAATGTTGGTTCAAAACACGAAAACCCAAACCGAACAGGTTTTGCCCATCTTTTTGAGCATTTAATGTTTGGTGGTTCAGCTAATATCCCCCAATTCGATAAACCCCTTGAACAAGCATGCGGCGATAACAATGCATTCACATCTAACGATATTACAAACTATTACATTACACTGCCAAAAGAGAATATTGAAACTGCTTTCTGGTTAGAGAGCGATAGAATGCTCAGCCTGGATTTCTCCCAACGAAGCCTGGATATTCAGAAGAGTGTTGTTGTGGAAGAATTCAACCAACGATACCTAAATCAACCTTACGGCGATGTTTGGCTACTCCTGCGTCCTTTGGCATATAAGGTACATCCCTACCAATGGCCTACCATTGGAAAAGATACGCAGCATGTAACAGATGCAACGCTTGATGATGTAAAAGCGTTCTTCTACAATCATTACGCCCCAAACAATGCCATACTATGTATTGCTGGCGATGTGGATGTTGAAAACATTAAAAAATTGGCCGATAAATGGTTTGGAGACATCCCAAAAAGAGATATAAAAAGAGATGAACTACCCAAGGAACCTGCACAAAAAGAATACCGTAGGTTAGAAGTAAAAAGGGATGTTCCGTTTAACTCAATTTTCATGGCATTTCATATGTGCAACAGAATGAGCCCCGATTTTGCAGCAACCGACCTAATTACAGATATTCTATCCAACGGGAAATCAACAAGGCTTTACCAAAATCTAGTGAAAGAAAAAGAGCTATTTAGCAATATAGACTCCTTTATAACTGGCGATACCGACGAGGGGCTACTCATTATAACCGGCAGACTTAATGAAGAAACCTCCTTTGCTGCTGCTGAAGAAGCCATAAACAATGAGCTGGAGCAACTTAAATTGAAAAATATTGACAGCAATGAGCTGGATAAAGTTAAAAACCGTTTTGAATCGACATTTACTTTTGGATTAACCAGCGCACTTGAAAAAGCTACAAACCTTTGCTATAATGAGCTATTAGGCAATGCAAACCTTTTAAACGAAACGGTTGCACATTACAGAGCAGTTTCTCCTGAAGATATAAAGCGGGTTGCAAAAAATATTTTTGTACCTGAGAACTGTTCCACGCTTATATATCAGGCAAAGAATCAGTAATTCTATTAATTATCAAGAAGAAAAAAACAGCAGATGCAACTTAACAGAACTATAGCACCCACCATACATTTAGCAGAAAATTTTGATATACCCAGAGCCAAAGAGTTTATTATGAATAATGGCACAAAACTCCTAGTAATTAACAACGGGGATGTAGATGTATGCCGGCTGGATATTATTTTTGAAGCAGGCTCAAAATATCAGCAAAAAAAACTGCAGGCTATGGGCAGCATGTCGCTTATGACAGAGGGTACCAAAAAATTCACATCAAAGCAAATATCGGAGCATTTTGATTTTTGGGGTTCCTTTGTAAACACTGGCGCTAACAAAGATTTTGCTAGAGTTACAGCAACCTCACTAACCAAATACTTACCGCAAACCCTTAGTATGCTAGAGGAAGTGGTGATGCAACCTTCTTACCCAGACAACGAACTTAAGGTTTGGTCAAGGAAAGGAAAGCAAACCCTTAGGATTGAGATGGATAAAACCTCTACCCTTGCCAGAATGGAGTTCTTTAAACAGATTTTTGGGGAGAACCATCCGTACGGAATGTTTGCAGTACCAAATGATTATGATTTAGTTACCAATGACGATTTTAAAGCGTTCCACGCTTCGCAACTGGGGTCAACAAATGCAACAATATTCCTTTCCGGCAAAATATCAAATAATGAAACCGATTTGGTTAAAAATTATTTCGGAGAAAAGGTATGGGGCAACGCAAGCAAAAACATTCATTCAGAAATAGATAAGGGAACGTTAAATCCCGGACAGTTCTTTGTTGAAAAACCAAATGCAGTACAATCAGCCGTTCATGTAGGTCGCCAGCTTTTCCCCAGAAATCACCCCGACTACCCTGAAATGATGATTGTAAATACTATTCTGGGAGGATATTTTGGTTCAAGATTAATGAAAAACATTAGGGAGGATAAGGGCTATACGTATGGAATCAACTCTTACGTTGGGTCTCTTTATCATAGCGGATTTTTCATAATATTTACGGAGGTTGGCGCAAAACATACACAAAACACCCTTAAGGAGATAAGAATTGAACTACAAAGGTTAAGAGAGGAACCAGTTACGGAAGAAGAGCTTGAGCATGTGCGCAGATATATTATTGGCGATATGCTCAGAAGTTTCAATGGTCCCTTTGCCATTGCCGACAACATTTTAAGCCTTCATAATTTTAACAACATGGATTACTCCTTTTACCAACGAGTAATTGATGCTGTAAAGAATATAAATCCTCAACGCATAATGGAACTCTCTAGAAAGTGGCTTAATCCGGAATCGCTGGTAGAATGTGTTTCTGGCTCTAAAAACCCTTTTTAAACAATGTTTTAAATAAAAGTATTTATTCGAAAGAAACTATTTTGTCAATAATTTCGTTTGTAACTCTAGCAAGTTAGTTATCTTTACTTGTTAAATTTAATTGCCGGTTCAATTTATTAGATATCATTACATACGATGTTTTTACGCACTAAACTTTTATTTATACTCTGCATTTTTGCTGCTACACTTAACAATGACCTAAAGGCTCAAGACCCAAAACCGTTACCTCCTAGTTTTGATGTTCTTACAATAAACCC
>JAWLEY010000303.1:0-2856 GCA_041685855.1 Perlabentimonas sp.
TAAAATTCCTTTCGAATTTTTCGTTTGGATTCAGCTTAAGCAGGTGGCTCCGTATGACACCCGCCTGAAAATTACGCTAAAGGCCAACCTGAATATGATGATGAAAATGGTGATTGGCTCCAAACTGCAAGCAGGTGTTGATGGCCTTGCCGATCAGATTGCCATGGCATTTAATGCGCAGAAGTAAAAGTACACTGTTTTGCAAACAAAAAAGTCATCATTGTAAATACCTCCAAAATCTGGCAAAATACAATGATGACTTTTTATACTAGCAATTCACTACTATAGGCAAACTGAGCGAGCTTTTGCTTTTGCCATTAAATCCTGAGTGAACATACGAAGTTCAATGATTATCTTTTCTCTTTGCGTTCCACTCATTTTGGCTGTTTCGCAGTGGTTGTCAATATAATCATTCATTGCGTCATTACAGCCATCTGGATTTTCATCGGAGTCAAGATCAGCATCACAGTAGTAGTCTGGCCCATCTGGGTTAACGTAGTAGCAGTCGCCACCATCAAGAGGGCAGCAAGCTGTAGGTACGTCACAGGTAGGGTTAATAGCCAGAATATCTTCAAAAGCGTAACACAAATCCTCCTCTTCTTCCTCAGGCTCACAGCTCCAGGTGATAACAGCTAGAGCACCAAGTAAAAGCATGGGTAATAAAAAAATCTTTTTCATAATTGTAGGTTTTTAGTTTAACATTAAAATAATTATTGGTGTGTAATTTGATTCTTCACTATCTTTTTGAATTCATCATAATCTCTGTATCCTTGGTATATTGTTTTGCCAACAATAAATGATGGGGTACCTTTTAACTCAAGATAATCAAAATCCTTTAAGTTTTGTTGAAGATACTCCTCCGCTTCGCTCCCTAAAATACACTCAGCAATAAGCATATCCTTCTCAATAAAATCATCTACCATATCCTTAAATTCTGGACTGTAGATAACACTGTTATCAGTAAGAAGCAGCTCGTGTAAATACTCAAAGTAACCGTACTTGTTAACGCAAACTGCAGCCTTTAGCGAGTTTTTTACATCAAGGTTACTGGTTTTTACGGTTAATCGCATAATGAGTTTCACCTTACCTTCATCAATGAACTCTTCTTTAAGTTGAGGGAAAACATCTGTTAAAAATGACTTGCAGTAGGTGCACCCGTAATTTGAATACATATATATAGCCAGCGGTGCATCTGGTTTCCCAAAAACAATATCCAAATCTCTCTGCTCAAGTATTTCTGCTCCAGCTTTTACTTTTGGTGAGGTAAAATGCTGGTAAAGCTTTATTGATATTAATATAAGGATAATTGCAGATAAAGCGTAAGCAATAATGTGCCCTTTACTAATCTTCATTCGTCTCTTCATTCGTCTCTTCATTCGTTTCTTTATCCTTTTCTTCGTCCTCTTCGTTTTCTTCGTCCTCTTCCTTTTTCTTAGCTTCTTTCCTGTCTAAATCCGTGCTATAGTTAGCCAATCGCGGATGGAACATAAGGTTTAGCCCACGTTCTTGTATTCTGATTGTGGTGCTCATGACCCTTTGCAAGCGCTTATTATCAAAACCATGTTTGCTTTTTCCATCCCGATTTAGTGATACTAGGTGAAGCCCCCTGCGTTTTGCGGTATCCTCTCCCTCAAATAGGTCGCTTTCTTTACCCTGCTTCTCAAGTAGCTTGTCTGATTTTCCCCTGAGGACATCGCTCAGGTGCAGGGTGAGGTGGTACTGGTAATCATCACCAAAACTTTCCATTCCGTAGGCCGATATATCAACCGCCGTACTCACAATATCTGTTTTTGGGAAGTAAATATTGTTGTTGTAAATAAACACGCTACTCTCCAGGGTTCGGAAAATTATATTATCAAGTTCGCGGAGGTTTGTAAACTTAGCTAGCTCCATAGCTGGCTCAAAGTCGTAAATACCCCCGTTCTCCAGTTTAAAGTAACCCATTAGGTTAATCTTGTCGTAATATATTGAATCGCCCTGCATTACAATCCTTCCATCTACCGAGCTGGTTAATATACCGCTAATATTTTCGTGCGAAATATCCTCTTGGTCAAAATTGTCGCCGTCAACAAGCATCTGATGAACGTCCATCTTAGTCACCTTGTTTTTAAACATAACTGTTGTAAGAGAATCGTCCCGCATATCGTAAACGGCCGATGTTACCATTTCGCCGCCAAAAGCTTTGAACCTGAAATCATCAACTACGTAAAGACTGTCGTCAACCCGGAATTTTGTGAAGATATCCTCAACAAATATGTCGTCATATTTTGCGCTGTTAAGGGCAAATGTACCACGTGCTATAAACGGAGGAATGTACATGGACTCTTCTGCGGCAGTTGTATCTGTGGCAACCTGTTGTTCTACCTGTTCCTTCTCAGTGTTTTCAGCATCGTCAGTTACTTCTTGTACATCCTTGGCAGTTTCTTCTCCTTCTTCAAGTGCAAGCTCCACATCCTCTTCTACCACTTGGGTTGTATCGGTTTCCACCAGGTGAGCGAAGTTAGCGTAATCAATATCGCTAACTCTTACATGGGTATTTACAATTATCTCCTTGTCCTTTTGCTCAAGCAGAAAAGCCTTGTAAACGTTCCATACCTCGGTGGAATCTACCCATAAATCTACGCCATGAGCGTTTGCATGAAAATTATCAACCCTAATAGTATCGTCGGCCATGGCAAAGTTGAGGTTGAGGCTGTTTACCTTTGACAATGTATCATCGGGCATAGCAAAGCTGAAATCCTTCACACTTAGGCCAATTTTGCTCTGCTCAAATGCAATGGGCATGGCTTGCTGCTCAATTGAATCCAGGTCAATTGTTCCGTACGATTCAAGTGACATTGCAACTTGTCCTGAGAT
>JAWLEY010000065.1:0-12402 GCA_041685855.1 Perlabentimonas sp.
TCAAATTCAGCTTGAGGATACGCCTTTTTCCATTGACTTGGAATTTTAGATTTTGATTCTTTCCACTTGAATTCATAACCATACAAACCGCCATCTCTTTCTTCAACCCAATCTATCTCTTGTTGCTCATATGTGCGCCAGAAGTAGTTATTAGATGATATTCTAGAATATTCTTGATGTTTTATTCTTTCGCTTATCATGTAATTCTCCCAAAGTTGTCCAATATCGTTTCTTGCATTAACTGGATTGAAATTAGCAATTATCGCATTTCGGATTCCATTATCCAAGAAATACCATCTTGAATTCTTAGTAATTTCCTTTCTTAAATTTCTGCTAAATCCTTCCACTTTGTGAAGTATAAAAACTTTGCTTAATAAATCAAGATATTTCTCAACCGTGTTCTTGCTTATTGCTAATTGATTTCCTAATTCCTGTAACGAAACTTCGCTTCCAATTTGAAATGCTATCATTCTAAGCAAATTAAAAATCTTCTGAGAGTTCTTAATGTTCTCGTAAACTAAAATATCCTTAAGCAAATATGAACTAACCATCTCATTCAAATAATCTTTCTTATCTGCTTGGTCAGGAATATGATATAATTCAGGATAATTTCCGTAAATAAGTCTTTCTTCAAGTTTGTCAGGCTTAGAAATCATCTCCTCAACCTGGTCAAACTCAGCTTCGGATAATGCAAATAGATTAAAAGTGTATTTGCGTCCTGTTAAAGGTTCACCCGCTTCTTTACTAATATCAAATGCAGATGAACCTGAAACAATAATCTTTAATCCTTGAATTTCGTCAATCATTAGTTTCAACTTGCTTCCTATATCAGGTATCTTTTGAGCTTCATCTATAAAAAGCAATCTATGTGTTCCGAGAATCTGCCTATAGTTTTCGATTGACATCTTTGATAGTTGGTCATGGACATTAATATCCTCTCCGTTTAGCGAAAGTACAGGCTCATTAATTCCATTTAAAATCTGCTTAATGAGCATGGTTTTGCCAACACGTCTAGCTCCTAAAACAATCACAACTTTGTTATTTTGTAACTTTTTTAGAATGTTATTGGTTATCTTTCTTTCTAAATAATTCATAATACCGTCACTTTAATGACGCAATTTAATCAAATTCAGTCATTATTGCAAACCTCAAGCAGCTTTTTTTTATTGAACACAACGGTTGGTGTAAAAACAGTAGCGAGATGCTCCCCAGCCCCGTTCGAACTTGTTAAAAGTAGTAATTCCTTCTGAACGTTGCAATATGCATGGAAACGGTATTGATTTTACACGGTGTTCCCCACAGTTTTTTATCATATAGCGGCACTTAACCTAACTTTCTTCTCAATTTTTGGTCTCCATTTCTCTTGACTTGACATTGTTTTGCAAATCTTTTCGTGGTAATAAACTTGATACCATGTCTTTTTATGAAATTCGCACACATTTTTATATGCCTTCTCAGAATGAATCATCAATTTCATTAAAAATTCCTCTTTCGGCTCCCTGTGCTTATTTATCACTTGGCTTAAACTTACTGGCGCAATATCAATATCTTGTGCAAAATTACTTCTCTTGCTATAAATCGAATCGATATATAATTTTAAGAACTCTGAAAAATAGTTTTGTTTATCGTAAACTGGTTTTTTAAGATATTCTTCCATTTTTAGTTTCAACTGCATAAGTTTAGCCTTCACAATCTGCTCGTTCGATAGATTTTTCATTCTCTTCAAACGTGCCTCCATTAGCGCTGTAGCTTCATTCTCCTTTTCGTTTTTCGATGTATATCTTGAATCTACACCGTATTCAGTATCTACTTTCATAATATCAGAATTTTTAGTCTTTATCATACTTATTTATCAAATCAATTATCTCTGGAACTTCAATACTCAATGTTACACCTGTTGCATTCATATTGTACTTTTCGATATAATGTTTAACTATTTGAATTTTTGGTTTCAGAGATACACATGCAAGTTCTCCGTATTCTCTAACTGCAATTTTCGCAACGTGCGCAATCAGGTTGCCCGTGATATTATCAAATTGTTTTTCTTTCCCTTTGTTCTCTTTTGAAACCGAAAGAAGTCTAATGTGTAATCTCCACTCTTGAGGAATTCTTTCAATCGATACAAGTCCTAAGATGTCGTTCGACCCAATAATTCTTAATTTGTAAACCTCTTCCTCTTTCTCAGTTTTCCAATTAAAGAAATATCTATCCTTTTTTATGTACTTATAATCATCGGACTCAACAGGTAGGATTTCTACCGAATATTCTTTCTTAGTCGATATCTCAATAATTCTCATTCAACAAAGATACGCAAAGTTTACGTAATACGGAAATATTGTTGTCTCAATTTACGGTTTCTGTAATTTTTATCAAATTGTGGGCAACACTATAAGTATCCTCAAAATCAATTAATATTCATAGTCCTACCTAATTGTAAACTCCTTAAAACCTTGCTCAGGGATTGACACCACGTTAAAACGGGTTACCTGCGAGTGGGGAGGACCAATCTTACAGTGTTCAACAAATACATCTACCTGATGGGGCTCTCCTTCGGCCTCAACATACACGCTGCCATCGTGCAGATTCTTAACAAAGCCCTTCACTCCTACTTCTGATGCAAGTTTAAAAACAAAGTATCTAAATCCAACCTGTTGTACCTTTCCATAGAGGTTTATGCTTACTCCTTTTGTTTCCATCAGTATATAATTTTTTTAAAAACCAGAACCATAAAATTACATAATTTAGCATGTTAAAGGCAAAAAAATGTGCGTTTGCATTAGAAAAATGTAATAAGCAATTATATTTACATGCCAAATAAAAAATATTAACTGAATGGACTATGTACTTATTTTTGTAGCGGGCATTTTAATTGTTTTAGGATTACTCGGTTGCATACTTCCGGTAATACCAGGCCCTCCACTGAGCTTTGGTGGTTTGCTTATTCTTCATTATACCCGTTGGGGATTAATTGACTCAAAAATCCTTCTTTGGCTGGGCATAGCTGCAGCCGTAGCCACAATTCTTGATTACATTTTACCTGTTTGGGCAACTAAAAAGTTTGGAGGAACCAAACGGGGTGTTTGGGGCGCTACCCTTGGTTTGGTTGTAGGCTTATTCTTTTTCCCTCCCTTTGGAATAATTATTGGTCCCTTTGTAGGGGCATTTGTAGGGGAAATGTCCTCCAATCAGAATCATCGTTTTGCTCTTAAATCGGCTCTAGGTTCATTTATTGGGTTCCTGTTAGGAACCGGATTAAAATTTGCCGTTTCTGGCGTTGTTACCTACTATTTTGTAATGGAACTCTTCATCCATTAGTTAAATAACAAGCCACCTTAAGTGCAAGCCACTAGGTTTGTTTGAAACTCAACAATAAATGTTAAAAGCAAAAAGCAAATTAACCCTGCCAAAAAGGAGTAATGCTATGTGGCTTCTGTCTTGCGATGAGCAGTGTTAACTTTAACATTTCTACCCTTTACTTCTGTTTCATTAAGGGCTTTAATCGCATTTTGGGCATCTTCCTCATTCTCCATCTCAACAAAGGCATAGCCTTTAGAGCGGCCAGTCTGCTTGTCGGTAATAATTCTAACGTTTAAAACATTGCCATAAGGCAAAAAAACTTCCTTTATGTCGTCAGGAGACATACTGTAAGGAATGTTGCCAATGTAAATATTCATATCTAATACAATTTATTTAATAGTAATATAAAATTATAGCATTTTTTTTGTATTAGCATAAAAAAAGGCAGCTTTTTTGCTGCCTTTTTAAAAAAAACTAAAATTAACCTATCCTAATGTGGCTACCATAATTGCCTTAATAGTATGCATGCGGTTTTCAGCCTCATCAAATACAACGCTTGCATCAGACTCAAATACCTCCTCGGTAACCTCCATTGATTCCAGCCCGAATTTCTTATAAATATCTTCTCCAACCTCCGTTTTGCGGTTATGGAATGCAGGAAGACAATGCAAGAATTTGCAGCTAGGATTTCCGGTTAGCTCCATGGCCTTCTTGTTAACCTGGTAAGGCTTAAGTAATTTAATTCTCTCTTCCCATACTGATTCTGGTTCTCCCATAGATACCCAAACATCGGTGTATAGGTAATCGCAACCTTTAACGCCTTCCTCAACGCTCTCGGTGCGAGTAATTTTTGCACCTGTTTCTTTGGCTATCTCAAGGCACTGGTTGTAAAGCTCATCAGATGGCCAGCACTCCTTTGGAGCAACTGCGCGGAAATCCATACCCATTTTAGCAGCACCAACCATTAGTGAGTTACCCATGTTGTTACGTGCATCGCCTAGATATGCAAACGCTTGGTTGCAAAGTGGCTTGTTGCTATGCTCACGCATGGTTAGGAAGTCGGCAAGAATTTGGGTTGGGTGAAACTCGGTTGTTAAACCGTTCCATACAGGAACACCAGCATGCTCTGCTAACGTTTCAACTATATCCTGAGAGAATCCACGATACTCAATCCCGTCGTACATGCGTCCAAGAACGCGAGCAGTATCTTCCATCGATTCTTTTTTACCCATTTGCGAACCTGCAGGGCCTAGATACGTTACGTGTGCTCCCTGGTCAAGCGCAGCTACCTCAAACGCGCAGCGTGTACGTGTAGAATCCTTAGCGAAAAGAAGTACAATATTTTTTCCTTTCAGTTTTGGTTGCTCTGTACCAGCATACTTAGCCGCTTTAAGGTCAGCGGAAAGGTCAAGCAAAAACTGTATCTCCTTTGGAGAGTAGTCCAAAAGCTTAACAAAGCTACGGTTCTTTAAGTTGAATGCCATAATTTTTGAATTTTTATTTAGTTAAACAATTAGTCATCGTACTTCATGGTGATTTTTGTACCAAAACTCCTGTCTTCAAGCTTGGTTGCCTCGGTAATAACGCTCATATTTCCGCCCTTCTCAATAAAGGTTAAACATGCATTAATTTTTGGGGCCATATTACCTTCACCAAACATACCATCTGCAATATACTTCTCGGTATCTGCCTTATCGAGGAACTCCAATTTCTTCTCGTTGGGCTGTTTGTAATTTAAATAAACGTAAGGTACATCGGTTAGAATATAAAACTCATCAGCATCAATTCTACCTCCCATTAATGCTGAGGCTAAATCTTTATCAATTACTGCCTCTGAAGGACGAACATCGCCTTTCTCATCAATGTAAACAGGAATACCACCTCCGCCTGAAGCGATAACAATTATTCCCTGGTCAACAAGCTGCTTAATAACCTTCTCGTTAAGAATGCTCATGGGTTGTGGCGAGGGAACAACTCTTCTCCATCCGGTTCCTGTATCTTTTACCTCTTCCTTAAATACCCATCCTTTTGTTTTTGCCAGCTTGTCGGCATCCTCTTTAGAATAAACTTTTCCAACACGCTTCGTTGGGTTGTCAAAAGCAGGGTCGTCCTTATCAACAACTACCGGGGTAACTAAGCAGCAAACCTCCTTATCAATTCCATGCTTACGAAGCACATTTCTGAGGGCACGCTCAATCATATAGCCAATACCCCCTTGTGAGTCGGCAACACAAACATCCAAAGGCATTTGAGGAATCTGATACATTTCCTCGCCAGCATCGTTTCTCATAAGGATATTCCCTACCTGAGGGCCGTTACCATGACTAATTACAAGATTATACCCTTCCTTAATAAGATAAACCAAATTCTCAAGGGTATCGGTGGTGTTCTGCTCCTGCTCCTCTATAGTTCCCACCTGATTTCCCCGAAGCAAGGCATTTCCGCCCAATGCAACAACTGCTAATTTACTCATATTCATTAATTTAATGGTTAGTCATATTTGTGAACAGCAAAACTATAAATTTTTTTAATTACTACTACAGTTATACGCCTTAATACAAGCTATCCCCCTAACTTTTAGGCGGGTGTTTAATAACATATATTAGTTTTTCTTTGATATAATACTAAATATACTCCATCAAATTTTAAATAAAAAAACCTGACCAAAACCATTTTTTTTACCTTTGTCTCGAATTCACAAAAAAATTTTAAAATGAGTACAGATAATAAAATGGGGTTTAACTCCAAGCTAATTCATGCAGGTTCAGAAAAAGATAAATTTGGCAGCGCCACAGTACCAATTTATCAAACGTCAACATTCGCATTCGATAACGCCGAACAGGGTGCAAAGCGTTTTGCTGGCGAAAGCGATGGTTTTATTTACACCCGAATTGGAAACCCAACCATTCAAGCGCTAGAAAAGCAAGTTGCCATTCTGGAAGGTGGCTTTGGTGGTATTGCAACCGCCTCAGGCATGGGTGCCGTATCAACAATTTACATGGGTCTGCTAAGCCAGGGTGACCATTTGATTAGTACCGATGCTATTTATGGACCATCCAGAGGTATTATGGAATCATACTTCTCTAAGTTTGGAGTAGAATCAACCTACGTATCAACATCAAAAATTGATAATATTCGTAACGCCATTAAACCAAACACAAAGGTTCTGTACATTGAAACACCTACTAACCCAACAATGGAGATAACGGATATTAAAGCATGTGTTAAGTTAGCCAAAGAGCATAACCTGATAACTGTTATTGACAACACTTTCTGTAGTCCATACCTTCAACGTCCAATTGAACTGGGAGTTGATGTTGTTTTTCATAGTATGACAAAGTTCCTTAATGGCCATGCCGATATTGTGGCTGGAATGATTGTAACACGAACTGAGGAACTTTACAAAAAGTTACGCCCTGCAATGGTGGGAATGGGTTGCAACATGGACCCTCATCAGGCATATATGGTTTTAAGAGGTATAAAAACTCTTGCCATAAGGATAGAACGTGCACAAAAAAATGCAATTGAAGTAGCTCAATACCTTGAGGACCATCCAAAGGTAGAATGGGTAAAATATCCTGGTCTAAAATCACACCCTCAATACGAGCTTGCTCAAAAACAAATGGATGGCCCTGGTGCAATGATTAGTTTTGGGCTCAAGGGTGGGTTTGATGCAGGAAAAACCCTCATGGATAACGTTAAACTTGCCATGCTAGCTGTTTCTCTTGGAGGTATCGAGACGCTTATTCAGCATCCAGCATCTATGACTCATTCAAAATTGACCTCTGAAGCGAAAGCGAAAGCGAATATTACCGATGGTTTAGTTCGATTCGCTGTTGGAATTGAGGATGTTGAAGACATTATTGCAGATTTAAATCAAGCTTTGGAAAAAGTGTGAATTTAAAAGTAACCAACAAGTAGCCCTTTACGTTAATAAGTTCGTAAAGGGCTTTCGTTTTGGTTATCAATAATCTTTATGCTATATTTGTAGTAGTTAGCTTTTTAAAGAAAAAGTTATACCAAACCTGAAGTCTTTTATACTTTACTTAAGATTATTGAATTAAACAACAATATCATGACAAAAATACTACTCCTACTATCCCTATTCAGCTTACTTTTCAATGGAAAAGTTCAAAGTCAGGTGAAATTTGCTCCTTTTGGTGAAGAAACCTCCGCTTTTATTAGCAACAATAAAACCAGAAGTATAGCTAACCAGTTAGTTAACAAAACTAACACTGTTTACTTTGAAGATTTTGAGACACATGACGATGAGTTAGATTCCGATAAATGGGAAATTCTCCGAAGTACGGATATTTCTGGAGCTGATTTAGCCCCAGCTGACAATCCTAAATGGTTTTTATGTACCCCTAGTAGTTTCTTTGGTCAGGGAAGCACATACATCCACTCTGGCACTAAATCAGCAGCCATTAGTTCGCAGGCACCTAACCTAACATGGCTGGCTTCAATGGATACAGTCTCACTTCCCGCTGAAACCATGAACTTATATTTCTGGTTATACTTTCAGAACGTCCCCTCTCAGGATCTTTTCTCATATTTTCATGTTATGGTTTACGATGTGGTAGCTGAAACATGGGAGGTTCTTGAAAGTTGGGATGACTCAAATGAAAGCAACCTTTATCAAGACCTCGTTACTATTGATATGACTGGTTATGAAGAAAAAGATGTAAGGATTGCATTCGTTTATGAGAATATTGATAACACTGGGGTACAAGCTGCTATTGATAATATTTTGATTGGAACTCTTGATTCACCCGATTTAAAGGTTTCAGCTTATCATCTTCCGTTCTCAACAGTTCCTGAGATTTTAGCTAACACAATTGATTACGAACTTAATGCTCAGGTTTATAATTTTGGGTTGGAATACAACGACAACAGCTCTGCTGTAAAGGTATCTGTTCCTTCACTCGATAATTTTGAATCGCAGTTTGATATTGAAGATGTAATTGAAACGGGAGAATCTAAGTTCTACACTTTCCCTGATATTCCATCATTCACCGATGAAGGTTCATACAGTATAAACTACAGCCTTATTGATTCTGATAATGGTATAAAGAAAGATAAGAACAGTACGGACTCTTTTACTTTTTCAATCTCATCAAATACATTCGCCACAGATTATGCTGAAGAGTATGGTATTGCTGGTGGTTTTGCTGCTGGAAAGAACGTTTCGTTCGGTAATATTTACCCAATACATACCGAGGTGGTTGCCTCAGCAATAGAAATTTCCTGGCCAGAGTTTAATGAATCAAGTTATTTCAATGTTGAAATATACGAAATAAGTCCACTGGATAGCACCTTATCGCTTATTTACGAAGAGGAACTTTATAAGGAAACACAACATTCAGGAACAGTTACATCCTACTCTTTTGATGATACTTATCTTGAACCCGGAGCGAATTACTTTATAGCCGTTAAGCAAACTAATAATACACCTTTAAGCATAGGATTTGACCAGGTTAAGAACGGACAGTTCTGGCGCCTTAACAGCGAAAAAGAGTTGGAACTACTCAGCAGCTCTTCAATTGGCAACATAGCCATTAGGCTAAAAGTTGTTGAACCAATCGAGAATCCTACTTTCTCCTTAATTGTTACCGATGGTGACACACCAATTGAGGGTGCAAGTGTTAATATAAACGACGAGGATAAACAAACCGACCAGGATGGTTTGGTGTCATTTAACATTCCCAATGGTTACTATGAATATACAATTGAAAAGGGTGGCTTTGCTCCTATCGCCGATAATATTCTTATTAAAAATGCAAACATTGAAAAGAATATCACTCTAACTGCCCTTTACGATGTAACATTTACTGTTTTATCTGAGGATTTAACACCTTTAGAAAATGCAGAAATACTCGTGAATAGCAACACCTATAATACAAGCGATATTGGCCAGGCAACCATTTCGTTACCCGAAGGAGAAAACTCCTACACAGTTATGCTAGATGGTTATTCCCCAGTATCCAATAGTATTAACGTAACAGAAAGTACATCGGTAGATATTGAGCTATCATCAGCAGAAACCTATAGCGTAACTTTCGAACTTGTTTCAAGACACGATGAGAATCCATTACCAATGGCTATGGTTGAACTTGCTGACTATGGAGCCAAGTTAACAGATACCAACGGAGAGGTAGTTTTCACTGGAGTTCTACCAAGCGTTTCGGGGCTTGATTATGAAATCTCCAAAAATACTTACCACAATACAACTGGCATAACTAGCCCCATACCACAAGGTGATAATCCGGTAATCACACTTGACACACTGGATATTGTAACCTACAACGTAACAATACAAGTAACCGATGGCTCAACAGCAATAGAAGAAGCGGAGGTAACTCTTGCTAATGACACCAAATTAACAAGCAGTAACGGATTTGTACTTTTTGAGGAGATAATTCCAAATAATGAGATTAACTTATCAGTTACAAAAGAGGGATACCTGGCCAGCGATACTTTAGTTGCTGTTTACAATGCAAATGTGAGAAGAACAATTGCTCTTGAAGCAGAAGAAACATCTGTATCAAGTTTTACCGATGAGAACTTCACTGTTTTTCCAAACCCAACCAATGGAATAATTAGAATAGAAGGCGAGAAACCTTTTAAATTTGATATCTTTGATATTACTGGCCGTTTAATGCTTTCTGAATCTAACCAAAAACCAAACCATTACATTGATATTTCAAATTACCCAAAGGGCATTTACCTTGTGAAAATTAATTCAGGTACAGCTACAACAACTAAACGTATTGTTAAACAATAATGATAATTTGCAAAACAGTAAAAAGGCGGAGCATTCATGTTCCGCTTTTTTTAATAGATTTGTCCAATACTTATAAGACAAATGAATTCAAGCTCTGAATATATTCCAAAAACCAACAATCCCTCAAACAAAACAGAGTGGGTTTTAAGTGGTTTTTTGAATATAATTTTTTCAGCAATATTGACCATTATCATATTAACCGTAGCGTATAACTGGGTTAACCCACCGTATACCTGGCTTATGGTTTATAGATATGTTAAAACAGAGCAAACAAAACTAAAGCCCATTCGGCACAGCTGGGTTAATATAGAATCTGTTTCACCTTATGTAGCTCAAGCAGCGGTTGCTGCAGAGGATAATCTTTTTCTTAGCCACAGAGGTTTTGATATTAACTCGATAAAAGAGGCGCGGGAAGAAATGAGGAAAGGAATTAGAACAAGGGGTGCCAGCACTATAAGCATGCAGGTTTCAAAAAACGTTTTCCTTTGGCATAGTAAATCATGGACTAGAAAAATAATTGAATCAGGGTTCACCATTCTAATAGAGACCCTGTGGAGCAAAAAACGCATTATGGAGGTTTACCTTAATGTTGCAGAGTTTGGCCCCAGTATTTACGGAGTGGAAGCTGCATCAGAAGAGTACTTTAAAAAATCGGCTAATGAACTTAACAAAAACGAAGCGGCGCTCCTTGTAACCGTTCTTCCAAACCCTTTGAGAAGAAACCCCAAAAATCCCTCCAACTACATGCTAAATTACCAGAAAAGGGTGAGAAGAAATATGTATAATATTGGTGACGTAACCTTTAATAAATAAGATAATATCTGGTGAAGCAAATTACATACCCATATAAACTCATATTAATAGCTTGTTTCCTTTTCATGCAGATGCTTCCAAGCGCATCAGCCCAGCTTAATAAAACCTACTTTCTAAACGAGGGGCGTAAATTCATTGCAACTGCGGAATACTCCAATGCCATAAACATACTAACTCTACTAATTCATAACGATACAACCTTAGCCGATGCCTGGTTTTTAAGGGGCGTTGCAAAATATAATTTGAATGACTTGCATGGAGCAAAAAACGATTTCACGCACGCTATACATAACAACCCAGTATTCTCACAAGCTTACCTTTACAGGGGAATAACCCTGGGCAAACAATCTAAGTACCATCATGCATTCGCTGATTTTGACATGGCAGTTGATTTAAGACCGTACTCTGCTGATGGCTACTATAGCCGCGGTATAAACTACTTGTTAATGCAGCGGCACGAAAAATCTATTGAAGATTTTTCCAGAGTAATTCAACTTCAACCAAAAAATGTAGATGCCTGGATTAGCAGAGGGTCTGCTCGATTCTACAATACTGATACCCTGGGAGCCATTTCGGATTTTACTCGTGCTATTCAATTAAACACTTCATACCCCGAATCATACGGAAGACGGGGGCGCGCTTACTTTGAAATGAAAGAGTACCAACTAGCAATTGATGACCTAAATAAAGCTATTGCACTTGATTCTACCTCATCAATAAACTATTACGTTAGGTCTTTAACCAATAACAAGTTGAAAAGACTAAATAAATCATTGAAAGATATTAACCGTTCCATAGAAATATCGCCTAACAATGCGCTAAGCATATATAATCGTGCCCTGTTGCATTGGAAACTAGGAGACAACCAAAGCGCTCTGAACGATTTTAATAGAGTGGCTAACCTAAACCCGGAGAACATTCTTGTTTATTACAACAGGGGCATACTTAACTACGAAAACGATAGGTTTAATAAAGCCATTGAAGACTTTAGCAGTGCATTAGATATTTTTCCTGATTTTGCCAATGCCCTATTGGCCCGCTCATCTGCTTATGCTCGCTTGGGAGATGTGTATCAATCACAAAAAGATAAATCGCTGGCGAATAACATTGCCGAAAAGTTTAGCAAGCGCAATAGTAGCCCATTAACCGATACAACCAGCAAATTTGACGAGCTTATCACCTTCAGTTCCGATTTCTCTACCCGTCAATCCATCCCTTTTATTGATGAGTTCAGAAACAAATCAATAGATATACTCCCATTTTACAGGGTTGTTGTAGTACCTATTGAGGAACTAATGGTTTTTAACCAAAAAAACAAATCCATAGACACGCTTAACCATAAGCTTAAAAACCATAATATTGGATTAACTTTTTTAGCTGGGAAAACATCCATTAATATTGATACAGTTGAAACCACTAGCAACTATTTAAACACATTGCTCCAAGGTATTAGTTTTAGTTCTAAGAATAGGTACAACCAGTCGGTAAATACCCTCAAAAAATCATTG
>JAWLEY010000304.1:0-2822 GCA_041685855.1 Perlabentimonas sp.
ACTTACCACATGCCCGTAGATTCAAAATCTGTTAAACCAGTAATGTGGGAGAAGGCCAACCGAATTGAGCAGAACCCAGATTATAGCATTAAAAATATAAGCCGCAAGAAGTTACCTGAGTTTGCAAGTGATTTTATTACAATCTACAATAATGCATGGGGTCGTTATGCTGGGGTAAGTAAAATGAGGAAACCACAGGCAATGGCTCTCCTAAAGTCAATTAAACCAATACTCGATGAAAGGTTAATGCTTTTTGCATACCACAAAAATGAACCTATTGCCTTTCTCATAATGATTCCGGATTTAAATCAGGTAGTTAAACATCTTAACGGAAAACTAAATCTTTATGGCAAGCTAAAACTTATGTATCTTCTTAAAATTAGAAAAGTATGCAAAAAAGCGCTGGGTTTAATCTTTGGCATTGTACCACAGCATCAAGGGAAAGGGGTTGATGGAGCCTTGGTTAAAGGGTTTGCAGATAATGCCAAGCAAGATAACTACCCATACACCGATATTGAAATGAACTGGATTGGAGATTTTAACCCCACCATGTGCAAAATGGTTGAGCAGCTAGGTGCCAAGGTTAGGAAGATTCACCTTACCTATAGATATATGTTTGACCCCAACAAAGAGGTAAAACCACCAAGAAAAGTTAGCTAATTGCAACAACCTTAACTTGCCTGCATCGCAAATGTCTCTATGCGCTTTAGGTGAAAGAAACATGCTAGTTTAAACTACAATAACAAAATTGGGCAAATAAATTGCTTCAGGTTTAGTACTTTTGCACAGAACAGGTTATAAAAAAATGGGGAAAGCAGGTAGAAAATTTGCACAATTTGAATTATGGCTCGAAAATGTAGCCCACCTATTCTTCTGTTTTTGGAATAAGCATAAGGTTGGGATACTGGGCACTGTGGTTCTCAACCTCGTTCTGGCCATTCTGTTTTTTGTGTTTGAACTAAGGAGCCGCCCGCATCTTCACGATACTATGGTTCTGGTAGATTTTGAGAGAGAGTACGAGATTCTTCCCGAACCCATACCTGAAGAACCAAGAGAGATACTGCCCGAAGATGCCATTGACCCTGATAAAGAATACGAGGCTATCCGCAATATTGCCGTTGATGCAACCAAGGACGACCTTAACCCGGGGCTTACCGACGAGAAAGATATTGATGCTGATGAGCTCTATAAAGAAACTGAACGTATTCGAGAGCAGATGAAGCGCAACAGGGAACAATGGGAGGAATCGCAAGGGGTTGATGAGGCCATTCCCAACGTTAAGGATAAAGACGCCGTTCCCCAAGAAGAGGGGCAGTACAAGGGCCCTTCGGTTATTAACTACTATCTGGAGAACAGGAAGGCAACCGAACTACCCGTGCCTGCCTATAAATGCGAGCGTGGCGGTAAGGTGGTGGTTGATATTGAGGTGCAACGCGACGGGACAGTCGCAAAAGCAAGTATAGATGCATCCAATTCTGTAATTGACGATTGCATGAATTCAGCAGCAATTGAGGCTGCCCGTAAAAGCACTTTCAGTATTATGGCCAACGCTCCCAGTAAGCAAAGCGGAAGTATTACCTATCTATTTGTCTCGCAACAAAACTAAAAAGCTGCCATAAGCAGATTAATGTCGCGTGAGGGTATGTTGTATAAATTTCCTAAATAGTTGTTAGTTAGTATTCCATTGTAAATATAAACACCATTTCTCAATCCTCTATCCTCCTTTAAGTGATGCTTCACGCTGCCGCTTTCAGCAATATCAGAAATTAAGGGCATAAAAACATTACTCAATGCAATGGATGAAGTACGAGCCACCCTGGCCGTAATATTTGGAACACAGTAATGAACCACTCCATGCTTGTCGTAAGCAGGATCCTTATGGTTTCTAGCTTCACTGGTTTCGAAACAGCCTCCCCTGTCAATACTTAAATCAACAATAACAGAACCTGGTTTCATTAGCTTTACCTGATCTTCTGAGATAAATACTTTGCCTCTTGTGTCTTCTGGTAATATAGTGCCAATAACTACATCGGCCGTTTTAAGAACCCGCTCAAGCACCTGCTTATGAAAAATAGATGTGTATAATCGTTGACCTAGAATATCCTGCAGCTCCATTAATCGCTTTATGGAATCGTCGAATATTTTAACGTTGGCACCAAGCCCCAACGCTGCTCTGGCAGCAAATTCACCTGCTGTACCTGCGCCCAATATCACAACCTCAGTTGGCGTAATTCCCGAAACACCGCCCAGCATTACCCCCTTCCCGTTGTTAACATTGCTTAGGTATTCGGCAGCCACAAGTATTGATGTGCTACCTGCAATAGAACTCATAGCACGAACAACGGGAAAAGCTCCATCATCATCCATAATGCTCTCAAAGGCAATGGCTGTTGTTCGTTTTTGCATTAAACCCCGTATTAATTTGCCTGCGTTGGGGCTAAGATGGAGGGACGACATAACCACCTGATTCTGGGTAAGCATCTGAACCTCCTTGGAAAGTATTGGAGATACTTTAAGAATAATTTGGCTTTTGAAAACTTCCTCGGTTGTTTCAACAATTTTTGCACCCTTCTCGCTATAGTTCAAGTCTGAATAGTTAGCAAGCTTCCCGGCCTCCTTCTCAATAATAATTTCATGCCCCCAACTCACTAAAAGCTCCACCGCTTCGGGTGTAAGTGGAACTCTGCTTTCAGTTTCATCAGTCTCTTTGGGCACGCCAATAACCAATCTTTTATTTTGCCGCCCAACCTCCAGCATCTCTTCTTGAGGCATTAACCCTTTGGCAAAGGGGAACTCTTGAGAAGAAGGAAAACGAACCATAG